>JASHRJ010000067.1 GCA_030037395.1 Thermoplasmata archaeon | reverse complement strand
ACCGCGTCGACGCCGCGCGGCGGCGGCTCGAGGTCGACCCGGTCCGGCTCCGGCGGCGGGCGGACCGGCTTCGCTGGCCCGCGTTCGAGGTGGAGGAGTACCCGACCTCCGACGCGCTCGAGGTCGAGCGCGAGCCGCTGAACGCGGCTGCGAGGTCGAGCCTCGGGGTCGCGGGCGGCGGCACGTAGCCCTCGTCGCACGCGTGCCCCCCCCACGTGAGGTACCGCAGGTCGCCCCGCCGGTTCTTGATCGAGCACGGCCCCCAGCCGGTGTCCTCCGCCCCGTACCACATCGGGCAATCCTGGCAGTGCAGGCCGGCGGACCCTCTCGAGGGTCGGTGCCCGGCGTCGGAGCGCCGGGGGCTCACGGGACCCGCTCCCCCCGCGCGAGGATCCTCCACGCGGTGACCGTGTTCGCCATCAGCTGCGCGACGGTCACCGGGCCGATCCCTCCGGGAACCGGGCTCAGCGAACCGGCCCAGCCGTCCAACGCGTCGGCGTCGGCGTCGCCGACCGCCCGTTGCGTGCCCGGCCGCTCGGGGTCGGGCACGCTCGAGAGGCCCACGTCGACCACGTGCGCCCCCTCCGGAACGTTGGTCCGGTTGAGGAGCCCCGGGCGCCCGGCGCACGGAAAGAGGGTACGGACCCCCGCGAGCGCCCGGGTGAGGTCGGCGGTCCTCGAGTGCAGCACGGTCACGCTCGCGTTGCCGCCCGGCGGCGGCGAGGCGAGGAGGATCGCAAGGGGAAGGCCTACGGTCGGCGAGCGCCCGATCACCGCTACCCGCTCCCCCTCGAGCGGAAGCCGATAGTGACGGGCGAGCTCCAGCGCCGCCCGCGCTACCGCCGGGACATGGATCGGCCGCTGGCCGACCAGCCGCCCGAGGTTCCGGGGCCCTGCGCCGTCCACGTCCTTCTCGGGCCGGAGCTCTTCGAGGGCCCGGAAGAAGTCGAACGGCGGCGGCAGCGGATGCTCCACCAGTACCCCGTGCACGCTCGGGTCGCGGTCCAGCGCCCGCACCGTTGCCTCGAGCTCCCCGGGGCCGTCGCCGGCCGGTAGCGCGAGGTCCCGGAACGCGATCCCGAGCTGCTCGGCCGCCTGCCCCTGCCGGCGAAGGTAGAACCGGAACGGGCTGTCGAGGCCGCGGTGGACGCTGACGAGCGAAGGCGGCGCGACCCCGGGGCCGACCGCGTCGAGCGCCGCCCGGAGGGTCGCGCGGATCTTCTCCGCGACCGGCTTGCCGTCCAGACGGGCCGTCACCGAGCGCGTCCCCGACGCGACCAGAGGAGGCGCGTAGATAATGGGGGGGGCCGCCGCGCGGCGTCGCGCGTCCCGGCGGCCGGCGTCGCCTGCTGGCGCCCGGGCGACCGAGAGGATTTATACCGAGCGCCGCCTTGATTGGCCGGCGGAACGAGCCCCGGAGCTGCCGGATCGGGACGCCAACATGGTCGAGGGCACGGGCACACCGTCGCGCGAAGCGGAAGGGTCGCCGGCCCCCACCGAGCTCGACGCCTGGATGCGTTCGCTGCCGTACCAGTCGACCTCGGACGTCGAGGTCCCTCCCCGACTGCTCGACCAGGTGATCGGCCAGGACGACGCGGTCGAGGTCGCCCGCAAGGCGGCGACCCAGAAGCGCCACATGATCCTGATCGGCGAGCCCGGGACGGGCAAGAGCATGCTCGCCCGCGCGATGGTCGACTTCCTGCCGCGCGAGCCGCTGCAGGACATCCTCGCCTACCCGAACACCGAGGACCCGAACGAGCCGAAGATCCGGGTCGTCCCCGCGGGCAAGGGCAAGGAGATCGTCGCGGCCCAGAAGCTCGAGGCCGCGCAGAAGAAGGAGACTCGGACGTTCATCTTCGTCGCGATCTCGCTCGCGATCATGGCGGTGGTGCTGTACATCGTCTTCACGACGCACGACCTCACCGACCTGCTGTTCGGGGTCCTGATCGTCGTGATCATCTACGCGCTCGCCCGGCTCTCGGGCGGTCGGCCGGATTCGGCGAGCGGGGTGGCGAAGCTGCTCGTCTCGCACGGCACGGACGACAAGCCGCCGTTCGTGGACGCGACGGGGGCGCACGCGGGCGCCCTCCTCGGGGACGTCAAGCACGACCCGTTCCAGTCCGGCGGGCTCGAGACCCCCCCGCACGAGAGGGTCGAGGTCGGAGCGATCCACAAGGCGAACGGGGGGGTCCTGTTCGTCGACGAGATCAACCTGCTGAAGATCGAGAGCCAGCACTCGCTGCTCACCGCCCTCCAGGAGCGGAAGTTCCCGATCGTCGGCCAGTCCGAGCGCTCGGCCGGGGCCATGGTCAAGACCGAGCCGGTCCCCGCCGACTTCGTCCTGGTCGCCGCGGGGAACGTGGACAGCGTCCAGGCGATGCACCCGGCGCTCCGCTCGCGGATCCGGGGGTACGGCTACGAGCTGTACGTCAAGACGACGATGCCGGACGTCCCCGAGAACCGCCTGAAGCTCGTCCGGTTCATCGCGCAGGAGGTCGCGAAGGACAAGAAGATCGGCCAGTTCGACCGGGGCGCGATCGTCGAGGTGATCCGGGAGGCGCAGCGGCGCTCCGGCCGCTCGGGCCAGCTGACGCTCCGGCTCCGGGAGCTCGGCGGCCTGGTCCGTGTCGCCGGCGACATCGCGCTCTCCGAGGGCTCCCCGATGGTCCACGCCGATCACGTGGTGAAGGCGAAGCGCGCGAGCCGCTCGCTCGAGCAGCAGATCGCCGACCGCTACGTCGAGCGGCGCAAGGAGTACCACATGTTCTCGACCGAGGGCGCGGCGGTCGGGGTCGTCAACGGCCTGGCGGCGATCAACGCCCAGACCGGCATGAGCGAGTTCTCCGGGATCGTGCTGCCGATCGTGGCGGAGGTGACCCCCGCCCAGACCCGAGACGGCGGGGTGGTCGTCGCGACCGGCAAGCTCGGCGAGATCGCGCGGGAGGCGGTCCAGAACGTCAGCGCGCTCGTCAAGAAGTACACCGGGGAGGACATCTCGCGCTACGACATCCACATCCAGTTCGTCGGGACCTCCGACGGGGTCGAGGGGGACAGCGCCTCGGTCTCGATCGCCACCGCCGTGATCAGCGCGCTCGAGGGGGTCCCGGTCGACCAGTCCGTCGCCATGACCGGCTCGCTCTCGGTCCGGGGGCAGGTCCTCCCGGTCGGCGGCGTCACAGCGAAGGTCGAAGCGGCGGCCGACTCGGGCATCCGGCGGGTCCTGATCCCCGAGGAGAACATGGAGGACCTCGTGCTCGAGTCTCGCTACCGCGGTACGGTCGAGGTGATCCCGGTCCGCACGCTGCGGGACGTCCTGACCTACGCGCTCGTGGGACAGGGGGCCCAGAAGGAGACGCTCCTCGGCCGCCTCGCCGCAATGGTCCACGCGACGAGCCGCACCGGGGAGGAGGCCCCGGCACCGGCCGTTAGCCCGCCGACGCCGGGCCGCCCCGCCGGCTCGTGAGGGGCCCCTTCCGCGTCCCCGCCCACCCGGCGGTCGGCGCGCGCGGCCCCGCGGGCCCTACCGAGGAGGCCGACACCTCCCGATTCTTCGATCGGGAGTGCTACGAGTTCAACCGCCAGCTCGAGGCGGCGTGGAACGACCGCTTCTGCGAGCACTGCCGACACTACCTCACCGCGCGCTGCCCGCACATCGAGGAGTTCTTGGATGACGTGGAGGATTTGAGCCCGGAGTGATGTGCCGCCCCCGTGCGGGGGCTGTTCGTCGGCCGCTTCCAGCCGTTCCACCGCGGGCACCTCGAGCTGGCCCGGGCGGTCCGCGCCGGGCCGCGGTCCCCCGAGCTGCTGATCGCGATCGGCAGTGCCGAGCAGGCGTACACGTGGGAGAACCCGTTCACGGCCGGCGAGCGGTTCGAGATGATCGCCCGCGCCCTCGCCGAGGCCGGGCTCGACGGCGTCCGGGTCGTCCCGGTCCCCGACATCTCGCGCCACGCGCTCTGGGTGCGGTACCTCGAGGGGCTCCTCCCGCCGTTCGATCTCGTCTACTCGCACAACCCGCTCACCCAGCTTCTTTTCGAACGCGCCGGCTACCGCGTCCGGACGCCGCCGCTCGTCCGGCGGGCGCGGTACGAGGGGGTCCAGATCCGGGCCCGGCTGGCGCGCGGCGCCGACGTCTCGGCCCTCGTCCCCCCGGCGGTCGCGGCGTACCTGGAGGAGATCGAGGGGGCCGAACGCCTTCGGCGGCTCGGCCCCCCGCGCTCTCCGGGGCGACCCCGCCGGGGGCGCTGAACGCTCCGAGGGCGGCCGCGGCACGATGCGCGTTCCCGGCGGCAGCCGTTCCGGTCGTTCCGCGAGCGGGTCGGGCCCCCCGCCCTTCCGCCCCGCGGAGGACCGCGGGCCCGAACCGCCCGGCGGCCGCGCAGGCGGGGCCCTCGGTGTCGGGGCTCCTCCGGCCGGGGGAGGGCCAAACTTATTTCGCGTCGGGCGCCCGCCTTCGGTCGAGCCACTGTAGCTCAGTCGGCAGAGCGGCTGATTCGTAATCAGCAGGTCGGGGGTTCAAGTCCCTCCAGTGGCTGGTCCGGGTCCCACGGTCGGGGCGCGTCGCCGGCGAGTAGGTCTACCGACCGGATCGGAGTGCCGCTCGAGAGCCTACCGGGGTCCCCGGGGCTCGGACCCACGCGCACGGATCCCGGAGCCCGCGAGGGCGGCCGGCCGTACCGGGCTATGCGGGGGCCTTGAGCCCAAGCAGCAGGCCCCGGCCGGAAGCGAGACCCCGGCTCAGGAACCGGGCGGTCAGGCCTGCGTCCGCGAGGAGCTCCAGCAGCCGGCCCCGGGGGAGGAGGAGACCGAGGGCCACCTCTTCGAAGTGCTCGACCCCGTGGCCCGTCCTTCCGATGAGGTAGTGATAGCGCACCGTCGAACGCCTCCCCCGGCGCGAGGAGGAGGCCATGCGGGCGACCGTGACCGAGGGGCTGCGATGCGTCAGCAGGTGGACGTACCCCGCACGGAACTCCTCGGGGTCGATCCACGGCTCTACGATGGCGACCCCCCCGGGCGCCAGGTGGCGCGCGAAGTTCGCGAACGCGGCCGCAACGTCTCGTTCGCTCCGGAGGTGGCCAATCGCGCTGAACAGACAGCTCACGACGTCGAAGGTCGAGCCGAGACGGAAGCTCCGCATGTCCCCGAGCACCAGCCGCGTCCCGGGAAGCCGGCCGCGCGCCACCCGGAGCATCTCCCGGCTCGCGTCGACGCCGGTGACCGTGAAGTGGCGACGCAGGAAGCTCAGGTGCCTACCGGTTCCGCAGCCCACATCCAGCCACCTCCGTCCGCGCGATCGCAGGAGACGGCGGGCGAGCGACTCCAGCGCCCGCGACTCCGAGCGGTAGTCCTTGCTCCCGACCAGATCGTCGTAGTAGGGGGCCAAGCGATGGAACATCAGCGGTCCGCCTGGAGGCATGCCCGGCCGTCCGGTCCCGTCGTAGGGTCTCCGCGGTCCCGCTACGCAAGGCTTTCGGTCGCCGGGCACCCCCCGTGGCTCGACGCCGGCGCATAGGGGGTCCCCGGCGGTCGCTCCTCCCGTCCGTGCCGGCCCGGGCCGCTCGGCCTCGGGGGGAGCCGGACCGACCCGGCGGTCAGCCCGGGGCCGCCCGGGCGACCAGCTGCACGGGATTCCCGTCCGGATCCGCGACCCAGGCCCCCCGCAGGACGCCCGCGAAGTCGTGCGGCGGGCTGAGAGGACGGACACCCCGAGCCTGGAACCAGGCGAAGGCGCTTTCGAGATCGCGCACCCAGAGCACGACCTCGCCCCGGGGAGGACCGCCTCCCCCGCGCAGCCCGTGGTCGCGGCGCAGCGCTTCTACCGTAGAGACCGCCAGGTTCAGCGAGTCCAGCTCCATCTCGACGTGGTCCGGCGAGCCCGTCGCGGGGACCCGGACCGTCTCGGCGAAACCCACGATGTCCCGATAGAACCGAAGGGCCGGCTCGATGTCCGACGTGATCAGGTTGTACAGGTGGTTCCCGAACACCGGCCGGGAGGCCGCGTCGGACGAAGTTCGGATCGGAAGGCGCGCGACGAACCCGACAGGGTTCCCGTCCGGATCGGCGACCCTCGAACTGTGCAGGTAGCCGCCGAAGTCGTGCGGCTCGGTGAGCGACGCGGCGCCGTGCGAGCAGGCCCAGCCGTACGCTCCGTCCACGTCGTCGGTGAAGAGGACGAGCTCGACGCGGATCGGCCCGTGGCCGGCCGAGATCCCGTGGTCGCGCCGGAGCGCCTCCGGTGCGGCGAGGCCCAGGGTGAGGGCGCCGAGCCGCAGCTCCACGTGCGCGGGGGGCCCCTCCCTCGGCATCCGGAACGTCTCTCGGAACCCGAGGACCTCACGATAGAACCGGACGGAGGTCTCGACGTCGCTCGCGTAGAGATTGACCTGGGGGTCGCGGACCTCCGGGCGCACCTCGGCTCCTCCGGGCTCCGGCATTCCGATCGCTCCGGGCACCCCGGTCCTCTTCGTAGGGGATAAACTGTCGGGGAGCCGGATTCCTAAAGTCGGCTGCGCCGGTCGGCCACGGGATGGACCAGATCGATCTCGGGATCTTCTCCCGCCTCGTGGACGACGCGTTCCGTTCCGACGAGAGCCTGGCCCGAGAGGTGGGGCTCACCGGGAAAGCGGTCCGTCTCCGTCGGAGGAGGATGGAGGCGCAGGGGGTCCTGGCGGAGTACGGCCTCCACCCGCGCGCCGAGATCCTGGGCCGCCATGCGATCGCTCAACGGTACGTAGGACCGGACCGGCCCGACCTCCCTCTCGCGCAGCTGGGCGCGGTCGAGGACCTCCTCTGCGTGCGAAGGTTCCGGCCGGGCCTCCACATGGTCGTCCGGTTCCCCCGGGAGCCCGACCCGCCGGACGACCCGCGCCTCTCCCGGCTGCTCGGGCGTCCGCTGGGCGCCTCCGGCGACCGGCTACCGCCGATCTCCTCCCTCCGCCCCCAGGAGCTGAGCCGGGTCGACTGGAACGTGCTGGAAGAGCTGGTCCGGAGCCCTCGGGCGCCGTACTCGGTGAAGGCCCGCCGCGCCCAGGTGTCGGCCCGGACGTTCCGGTCCCACCAGGCGAGGCTGGAGGCGGGCCACGCGCTGGCGTGCAGCATGATCCTCGACCTCGAACGGGAGCGGGGTGTTGCCACGTACGGGCTTTGGCTCAAGGTGAACGATTCGTTCGATCGGCGCGCGGTCGAGCTTCCGCGGCTATGGGACCGTCCGCACTGGACGGAGGACCCGCAGGGGGTCTACCTGCTCGGCAGCGCGGACAGCTACTTCGAGGCCCGCGAGATGGAGCTTCGGCTCCGGTCCCTGCCGGGGGTGCTCGGGGTCGACCCGCTCATTCCGGCCGGCGGCTTCTTCGCCCGCGAACGGGTGATCTCCTGGATCCGGGCGGAGCGCGAGGCCCGGTTCGGCCGTCCGGGCTCCGGCTAGGTCGAGGGCCGTTCCCACGGAGTCCCCGGCCCTCTCACGGCGCGCGTCCCCGCGAGGGGACCTCCGTCCCCGACACGGGCTTGAGCGCGCGGTCCGGCCATGCTGCGGTGGGCGCCCGGCCGGCGGGAGGCCGGACCGCGGCGGGCCGATGGGCCGGAGACCCGACCCGGCTCCCAATCCACGGTGACCCGTCGGGGGCTCGAGCGCCGCCGGCAGCCGGACCCTGAGCCGCGCGGGGTCCCGTCCCCGGAGGCGGAGGGAGCTCAGGCGCCGGAGACCGTCGCCTCGACGATCCGCACGGGGCTCTTCGGCCGGTCGTTCGCGTCGCGCGGGACGCCGCCGATCTTCTCCACGACGTCCTGGCCACCGCGGACGTGTCCGAAGATCGCGTGCTTGCCGTCGAGCCACGAGGTCGGCGCGAGCGTGATGAAGAACTGGCTCCCTCCCGTGTTCGGGCCGGCGTTCGCCATCGAGACGACGCCGGGACCGTCGTGCCGGAGCCCCGGGCCGAACTCGTCCTTGATCTCGTAGCCTGGGCCGCCGGTTCCGTCGCCCTTGGGGCAGCCCGTCTGCACCATGAACCCGGGGATGACCCGGTGGAACGTGAGCCCCGTGTAGAACCCCTTGCGGGCGAGCGTCAGGAAGTTCTCCGCGGTCTTCGGTGCGCGGTCGCGATAGATCTCGAGCCGGACATCGCCGAGGGTGGTGCGCAGCGTGACCGTGGGGTTCGGCATGGCCTCCCCAGCGGCGGCGAACGAAAAAGCCTGCGCCCCGCGCCTGCGCTGCCACCCCTTATGTGGAGGCTCTCGACTACGAACGGCGACGCGCGCCGCATGAACCGGTCGATCGCCTGGGTCGGCATCGGCGTCGTGGGGTTGGGGATGGCGCTCGTCGCCTTTCCGATCGCGGTGTACGGGGCGGAGAGGCTCGACCCCGAGCAGCTCGCGGGGTTCCTGGTGGCCCCGGTGGGGCTGTTCGTGGTCCTGATCGCGGCGGTCTCGGTCGACCCGTACCGGACCACCGTTCCGGGCGCGTTCGGCAACAAGGACGAAGCGCCGCCCCCGAGCGCGGGGACGCGGGCCGCGCCACCCCGGGCCCCGCCGCGCCACCCGGCGGCCGCGGTGCACTGCCGGTACTGCCGCTCGATGATCACGGCCGACCTCGCGCAGTGCCCTCGGTGCGCGCGGGCGCGCGACTGCCACGGTTGCCGCCGGCCGCTTGGGCTGGTCCTGGACCGCCCCACCTGCCCGACGTGCGCGCGGGCGGAGGCGTACTGCAACTGCCCCTACCTCGCCCCGTCGCCGGCGGTCGTTCCTGGCCGCCCGAGCCCGAGGGCGTTCCGATGACACCGGAGGTGTCGGACCGGCACCTCCCGCGCGGGCTCGCGTCCGCCGCTGACGGGCCGGTCCAGGTTCACTTCGACGGAGCTTGCGAAGTGGTCGGGGGTCGCGCGGTCGCCGCCTACGGCTACACGATCGCGGGCGCCGGCCTCTACCACGAGGACTTCGGTCTCGCGGTCCCCCCGGGGCACGATCGCGCGACGAACAACGTGGCGGAGTACGCCGGCGCCATCTGCGCGCTCGAGTGGCTCGTGCGCCGCGGCTACCGCGGCGAGGTCGAGGTCGTCGGGGACAGCCAGCTGGTCGTCCGGCAGATGACCGGCGAGTATGCCGTGAGGGCCGAGCACCTCGGCCCGTACCACGAACGGCTCCGCCAGCTCGGGCAGGCGTTCCGGTCGATCACCTTCCGTTGGGTCCCGAGGGAGGAGAACGCCCGCGCCGACGCGCTGTCGAAGCTCGGAGTCGCTGCCGCGCCGACGGAGCGATCGCCGGACGATCGCGCGGAGCCGGCCGGTGGGTCGGAGGCGGGCGGTCGGTCCTCTCGCGGAGCGTAGCGCTCGGGCGTCAGCTCCAGCGGACGGTGTACACCAGGGTCCGCCCCTCTACGGCGGCGCGGGCCCGAGCGGAGTCGACGTACGTGGCGAACGCGGCGGCCGCCTCCGGTGAGAGACGCGGACGGATACCGTAGCCGCGGGGCACGCCGACCCCCAGCGACGGCGGAAGAGCAGGCACCGCGGGGCTCGAGGGCCTTCCCTCGGCTCGCGTCGCCATCAAAGGCCCGGGGCCTCGCCCCGCCGCGGCAACCGAAACGCCGCACGCTCGGATCCCAGGCACGGAAGCACCGCCAGCGGCACGTCGTCCGGGGGCGCGGGTCCGAGCGGGGCGGCCACCAGCTCCGCCCATCCGGTCGGATTGTCCGACATGCCTTCTCGGAGCATGTCAGACGGACGTCTTACATAAATCCGTAGCTCCAGTGGAAACGGGGGGGTCGGACCGGTGCCGGCCGCCGGAGCGGCGTGGCGGACATCGGGCGGACCACGAGGGCGATTCGGCCGTACCCCCGCGTGCGGGCTCGGGGTCGTCAGCGCCGGATCGGCCGCCCCTCGTGCGGGGCTCGGCCCGCCGGGAGGTTGCGCCCGCGGACCGCCGCGGGGACCCCTCAGGAATTCCGACAGGCTTTATGCATCTCCCGGCTCGCGCGGCGAACAGCCGTGTCGACCGCCGCCGGCGCCTCGGAGGATGGCGTGCGCTTCTACGAGAGGGTGGAAGAGGACCTCCTCGCAGCGTCGATCGAGTCGCAGCGGGCGGACTGGGTCTACGCAACGTTCATCACGCCGGACACGGAGGAGCTCTCCTCGGCCGCCCTCGCCCGACTGATCGGGACCACCGTCCGCTACGCGCACGAGGCGACCCGATGGCCGAAAGGCTCTCTCTCCGGAGCGACGGCCCGGAAGGCGGAGCTGCTCCCCCTCTCGCTGCCGCTGCCGGCGCCGGCCGACCCGGCGCTCGCCCAGGAGCTGACCCGGCGCGTAGCGTCGATGACGGGCCTCTACGCGAAGGGCCGGCACACCCCGAAGGGCGAGCGCGAGCCGGTCGACCTCCAGCGGCTCTCCCGGATCCTGACCGAGAGCCGTGACCCGGCCGTCCTGGAGGACGCCTGGACCGGCTGGCACCGGGTCGGGCGTGCGGTCCGCCCGGAGTTCGACCGGTACGTCGACCTCGCGAACCGGGGCGCCCGCGAGCTCGGGTTCTCCGATCTCGGCGCCATGTGGCGGTCGAGGTACGATATGGAGCCGGCGGCGTTCCGACGCGAGGTCGACCGCCTTTGGGAGGAGGTCCGCCCGTTGTACGAGGCGCTGCACACCTACGTCCGGAACCGGCTTCGGGCGACGTACGGGCCCGCCCTCGTCCCGGACCGTGGGCCGATCCCCGCCCACCTCCTCGGGAACATGTGGGCGCAGAGTTGGGAAGGGATCTACCCGCTCCTCGCCCCGCCCGGGGCCGGGGCGCCGGTGGACCTTACGAGGCTGCTGGTCGAACGCCGCACTACGGCGGAGGAGATGGTGCGCTACGCGGAGCGGTTCTTCGTCTCGATGGGGCTGCCGGCACTCCCCCCTTCGTTCTGGAGCCGCTCGATGCTGGTGCGACCCCGCGACCGCGAGGTGATCTGCCACGCCAGCGCCTGGGACGTCGACTACGTTGACGATCTCCGGATCAAGATGTGCATCGAGATCACGGGCGAGGACTTCCGGACGATCCACCACGAGCTCGGCCACAACTACTACCAGCGGGCGTACGGCCACCTCCCGTTCCTCTTCCGCGACAGCGCCCACGACGGCTTCCACGAGGCGATCGGTGACACGATCGCGCTGTCGGTGACCCCCGAGTACCTGGTGAAGATCGGTCTCCTCCCGGCGGCGCCTCCCGACGAGGGGGCCGAACTCGGTTTCCTGCTCGAGCGCGCCCTCGAGAAGGTCGCCTTCCTGCCGTTCGGGCTCCTGATCGACCGGTGGCGCTGGGATGTCTTCGCCGGGGAGATCCCGCCGGGGGAGTACAACCGCAGCTGGTGGGACCTGAAGGCGCGGTACCAGGGCGTCGCTCCCCCGGGCCCGCGAAGCGACGAGGAGTTCGACCCCGGGGCCAAGTTCCACATCCCGGCGAGCGTGCCGTACATGCGCTACTTCCTCGCGCACCTGCTCCAATTCCAGTTCCACCGCGCCCTGCTCCGCGAGGCGGGCTGGACCGGGCCCGCCCATCGCGGCTCGATCTACGGTTCGAAGGAGGCGGGCCGCAGGCTCGAAGCCGTACTCGCGCTCGGGGCGAGCCGGGCGTGGCCGGACGCGCTCGAAGCGATCACCGGCGAGCGACGGATGGAAGCCCAGAGCCTCCTCGAGTACTTCGCCCCGCTGCGCCGGTGGCTCGACGCGCAGAACCGGGCCGCCGGCTCGTCCGGCTAGCGGCCCAGCCTCTCCGGGCGAATCGGCCGGATCCCTCCTCCTCGCGCGATGCTGCTCGAACCCAAGGAGACCGTCCTGCGCAGTGCCTACGCCGTGCGCGAGCTGCCGGCGCCGGAGCGCCGCCGGCGCGCCGGCGTGCTCTACCTCACGACCGAGCGCCTCGTCTTCGAAGCGCCGGCGCAGCGCGGGCTCGTCCGCGGCCTGGTCACGGGGCGCGAGGTCGTGCTGGACGTGGTCGAGCCGCTGCGCGGGCTGAGGAACACGACGGTGCGCTCCGGGCGGATCGCTCGGGACCGGCTGGTCGTGGAAGGACCGACCGACCGCCTGGTCTTCGACGTCCTCGAGCCCGGCGCGTGGAGCGCCGCGATTGCCGACGCGCGGCAGCTCGCGCTCGCGGCCCGGACCGAGGCGCCCGCGCGCGGGGGGGCCGTGGGTCGAGCCGGGGTCGTGAAGATCCGATGCCGGTACTGCGGCGGCCTCGGCGACGAGGATCTGGACCGCTGCCCGTCGTGCGGCGCACCGCTGTAGGAGCCCTCGGGCGCCGGCTCGCGGGCTAGTTCTCGTAGGGGGCCGTCGGTCCGAGCTCGAACGCGCGAAGCGGACCGGCGACCGCCGGGCCCGCCGGCGGGGTCGGACGAAGCGCCTCGGCCGCGTGGAACAGGAGCTCGTACGCCGCCTCCTCCGCCTCGGACGGATCGTCGGGGGCCGCATCGGACCGGACCAGCACGCTGAGCTCGCGACCTCGCACCGAGAGCAGTACGAGGCGCTCAGCGTCCCGGCGGGCCCAGGCGAGCAGCTCGCCCTCGGGCCGTTCCAGGAGGCCGACCCACCGCAGCGTGCCGAACCATCTCCCGGCGAGCTGGGCCGAGAGGATCGCAGGGGAACTCCCCGGGGGGAGTTCGATCTTCGCGATCACGCGCAACCCCCGGTCCGAGCGGACGTCGACGGCCGGCGCCCCCCGGAGGGCGCGGTACCCCCCCGTGACCCGCTCCACGAGCCCCTCGCGTTCCAGCCGGCGCAGGGAGCGGGCGAGCGACTCCGGATGCGCCCCCAGCATGCGTCGGAGACCGCTGAAGGCGAGGCGGCCCCCAAGGCCTTGCAGGGCGGTCAGCACGCGGCCGTCCAGAGGGACCTCCGGCCCCGGGGGAGCCGCTTCGCTTGGGACCATCTTCCCGGGAAGTTCCGGGGCGAGGATATACCGGCGGTTACCTCCACGTTAGCCTCCGGACGAGGTACGTGACCGGAGGTCCCGTCTCCCGGTCAATATCGGACGGCCGGCCGTACCGTCGTGAGGTCGCCCCGAGCGAGGAGGATCCACGATGCACGACGACGATAGGACGGACGGCGCCGAGAGAGGCCGCTACGGACCCTGGGTATGGACCGCCTACCGCGCCTACCACGAGCTGCTCCGCGAGAAGCTGAAGAAGAGGTTCGAGCGCCAGGAGGGTCCCTGGATGGAGAAGGTCGCCGACGTCCTGGTCGGCATCGTGAACGCCCGATGGGAGGGCGGCCGGCGGCAGGAGAAGGAGCTCGAGGGGCTGTACGCCCAGCTCGACCAGCTCCTCTCGGAGTGAGCGCGCATGAGGAGCTATCGGCCCCTGCCGCCGCTGCCCCGGCCGCCGATCGGGCCCGAACCTTCGCTCCCGCGGCCGGGGTAACCCCCATGCCGCTCGCGGACCTGGAAGCGGCGGTCGCCGGAGCCGTGGAGGCGATCCGCCCGAGCGTCGCGGCGGTCGAGTCGGTACGCCTCGGGGTCGGACGCCGGGGGGCCCGGTTCGACCTCCCCTCGCAGGCGACCGCGGTCGTGCTGGACGCGGACGGCTATCTTCTCACGAACGAGCACGTCGTGGACGGGGCGGCACGGCTGACGGTCCGGCTCGCCGACGGCCGCGAGCTGCCGGCGGAGGTCGTCGGCGGGGACCCCCGGACCGACCTCGCGCTCGTGCGGGTCGCGGCGACCGAACTGCCGGCCGCCCGCCTCGGCGACTCCGAAGCGCTCCGGGTCGGCCAGTTCGTCCTCGCCGTGGGGCACGCCCTCGGGTTGCCGGGCGGCCCCACCGCCTCGCTGGGGGTCGTCAGCTCGCTGGCGCGGCCGATGCCCGGGACCGACTTCGTCTTCGAGGGGCTGATCCAGACCGACGCGGCGATCAACCCCGGCAACAGCGGGGGACCGTTGGTCGACCTGAGCGGGGCGGTCGTGGGGATCAACACGGCGATGGTCCCGTTCGCGCAGGGGGTCGGGTTCGCGCTGCCAATCCACGCGGCCCGCCGGGTCGGAGACCAGTTGCGCCGCATCGGCCGGGTCGTGCGCCCGTGGATCGGGGTGCAGGTCGCCGAGCTGACCGCCGAGGTGGCCCGGCCGATGGGCCTCGAGCCGAGATCGGGCCTCCTGGTCGCCGAGATCGTGCCGCGGTCGCCCGCCCACCGGGCCGGCCTCAAGCCCGGGGATCTTCTGACCCGGGTCGGTCCGTTCGCGGTCCCGACCGTGCGCCGGCTGCTCGAGGCGCTCGCCCGCTTCCCCGTGGGGACCGACGTTCCCCTCACGTTCCGTCGCCGGGAGGAGACGATCGCGGTCAGCCTGCCGCTCCAGGAAGGGCCCGAGGAGACCGCCCCGCTCGCGTAGGCGGCCGCCCGGCCCCCCTTTTTAGGGGCCGCCCCCTCGCCCTCCGGCCGATGGTAACGGACGCCTGGGGCCGGCCCGTCACCGACATCCGCATCAGCGTCACCAAGCGCTGCAACTTCGCGTGCGTCTACTGCCACGACGAGGGCCTGGGGCCGGTCGCCCGGCCCCACGCTCCGCACGACGAGGAGCTGAGCGTCACCGAGGTCGAGCGCCTGGTGGCGGTGGCCCGGGAGTACGGGATCCGCTCGGTGAAGTTCACCGGGGGCGAACCGCTGATCCGCGAGGACCTCGAGGAGATCGTCGAGCGCACGGTCCGGCAGGTCCCGGACGTCTCGCTCACGACCAACGGCTCCCTGCTCGCCGGCCGCGCGGAGCGGCTGCGCGACGCCGGCCTCAAGCGCGTCAACGTGTCGCTCGACAGCCTCGATCCCACGGCGTTCCGCGAGATCCGGCGCGGCGCGCTGGCACCCGTTCTCCGCGGGATCCGGGAGGCGCTTCGGGTAGGCTTGACGCCGGTGAAGCTGAACATGGTGGTCTTTCGGCTCACCGTCGCCTCGATCCCGAAGATGATCGACTACGTCGGAAGCGAAGAGGGCCTCAAGCTGCAGCTGATCCAGTTCATGCCCGAGCTCGTCCAGCACGCTCGGTTCTCGGTCGACCTCCGCGAGGTGCGGGCGTGGCTCGAGGCGCACGCCAGCCGGGTCCTCGTGCGGGAGATGCACCACCGCAGGATCTACCTGTTCGACCGCACCGAGGTCGAGCTGGTGGACCCGGTGCGCAACCCCGAGTTCTGCGCGAACTGCCACCGGATCCGGGTCACGCACCGCGGGGAGCTCAAGGGCTGCCTGAACCGCAACGACGATCTCGTACCGACCCGCGGTCTCGACGACGCCGCGCTCCGCGCCGCGTTCCGCCGCGTGATCACGACCCGGGTCCCGTTCTACGGCGGCTACGTCACCGACCTCCCCGCCGCCCCCGGGGAGACGGCGCTCCTCGCCCGCGCGCCGACCCCCGGACCCGCCGACGGCGCGCGCACTTAGTCGGGGGCCGTCCGCAGCCGTCTTAGGCCGTCCCCCGCTGCCCGGCGGAGGGACGCATGACGGTGGATTTCGCCTGGGGGAACGCCCCGAAGATGCGGGTCGCCGCGATCGCCTGGAAGGGTCCGTGGAGCGAGCGGCGTATCCGGGCGGAGTTCGAGCGGCTGCAGCGGTGGGCGCGGGCCGAACGGGTGCGGACCGGCCGCTGGATCTTTCGGGAGCCGGGGGAGGCGTCGTGGGAGGTGGCGATCGAGCTTCGCGGGACCGCCCGAGCCCGCGGGTCCGTTCGGCTGCGGACCGTCCCCGCCGCCCGGGTCGCCCGGGTCGTCTTCGACCCGGAGGAGGTCGCTCCGCGCCTCGTCTACCACGCGCTGTCCGACTGGCTGAAGTGGCGGAGGAAGGACAAGACGATCCGCGGCGTGGGCGCCCCGCGAGAGGTCTACGCGGGGAACCCGTGGACCGACCGCCGAGCGTGGTCCCGCACCGAGGTCCAGTTCGTCGTCCGCCGATAGTCCCGGCCAAGAGCTCAAGAGCCCGGGCCGCTCCGATACGGCGATGACCGCGGACCGACCGGCCCCCGCGACCGACACGGTCGTCGTCGCGGGCGGCTGCTTCTGGTGCACGGAGGCGGTCTTCTCGGAGCTGGCCGGCGTCGTCTCGGTGATGCCGGGGTACTCGGGCGGTACCGTGCCCCACCCGACGTACGAGCAGGTCTGCTCCGGCGCGACCGGCCACGCGGAGGCGGTCGAGGTGACGTTCGACCCGGAGCGGCTCAGCCTCCACGACCTCCTGGTCGTCTTCTTCACGACCCACGACCCGACGACCCGGGACCGCCAGGGGCCCGACCACGGGACCCAGTACCGCTCGGCGGTGTTCTACCGGACCCCGGAGCAGAAGGCGACGGTCGAGGCGGTGGTGCGCGAGATCGAGGCCGAGAAGCTCTGGCCTCGCGCGCTCGTCACCCAGGTGGCGCCGCTGACCGCGTTCTATCCCGCCGAGGAGTACCACCGCGCCTACTACCGTCGGAACCCGGAGCGGGGGTACTGCCAGGCGGTGATCGCCCCGAAGCTCGCGAAGTTCCGGGCGAAGTACGCGGCCCGCCTCGCCGCCCGCTAGGCCGCGCGGCCCCGGACCCCGCTCAGCCGAGGACGAACAGGGTCACGAAGTACCCCACGAACCCGAGCAGGATCGCACCGGAGGCGACCCGCACGATCCGCTCGAACGACGGGAAGCGCCGCGCCCCGCCGCGAACGGCCGCGGGGAACGAGACGACCCACACCGCGATCGCGCCGAAGAGGCCCAGGAGCAGCACGGCACCGCCGAGGTAGGCGAAGGCGACCCCCGCGGTGAGCCACCAGACGACCTGGAACGGGTTCGAGACCCCGAGGCCGAGCGCGCGGAGGAACGTCCAGCGTTCGCCGTCGGGCGGCTCCTCCCCGCCCGCGGGCCGTCGGAGGAGGCGGACCGCGAAGAGGAGCATCACCGCCGCCCCGAGAGCGTAGACGTACCGGACCGCGGCGGAGAGGTCGACCGCGCCGTCGAGGACGAACACCGCCGCCCCCAGCAGGGCGTCCGCCGTCATCGCCCCGAGCCCGGTGATCGCGCCGGTGCGCCACGAACGGGTGGCGCGCGCCGCGATCCAGGCGTTCATCGGG
Source organism: Thermoplasmata archaeon (assembly GCA_030037395.1). GTDB lineage: Archaea > Thermoplasmatota > Thermoplasmata > Lutacidiplasmatales > UBA184 > Lutacidiplasma. The sequence goes on along the minus strand of JASHRJ010000067.1, from coordinate 3,368 downwards.
CCCGGTGGCGCGGCGAGGGAGAAACCGAGCACGACGCCGAAGAGCGCGTTCTCGACAGGGCCCAACGGTCGTCCCCCTAGAGTGTTCCGCGCCCCGCCGCGCCTTCCCGGACCGCGGGACTCACGTCCAGGGTGGCGCCGGACCGCCGGGCGCTGCGATCACGACCCACCGGGGCCGGACGGCCGCGGCGGCCCCTCCGATCGCCGTGAGCACGAAGCCGACCACGAGGCCGCCGAAGGCGAACGGGATGCTGGCCACCGCCAGCGCGATCGCGACGAACCCGAGTCCCCGTCGTGCCGACGGCACCACCAGCATCAGGGCGCCGACGAGCATCGTCAGGAGTCCGACGACGAGGCCGACGTAGAACACCGCGCTCGAGAAGCCGAGCAGGTGGGCGAGCACGGTGCCGACGATCGCGAGGAGGAGACCCCCCACCACCACGAACGCCCCTCCGACGATCGTCAGGAACGCCGCCAGGTACGGTCGGTCCCGCTGCATGCCGCCGCGCCGGCACCGTTCCCCGGCTCTTACCGCGAGCGGCCGTCCGGGCGGCACCGGGCTACAGCGTCCAGGTCGCCCCGCCGTAGCCGGCCGGGCGACCCCGGGGCGGGCCGGCGCCGAACGGATCCGGCCGAGGCGTCGGGCTCCTTCCGTCCTTGCGGGCGAGGTAGGCGTCGATCGCCGCGGCGGCCGCCGAACCGGCGGCCATCGCGTAGACGACCGACCGTCCGCCGGAAGCGAAGACCCCCTCGACATCGGACATCCAGTCCGGCCGCTTCCCCTCCGGCCACGGGTGGCGCGACGGCCTCAGGTCGAGCTCCGCCGGCAGCCCGGCCAGGTCGGCGACCTCGCCGACCGCGACCAGGACGGTATCGCACGGGAGCGTCTCGTCCGAGCCCGGCACCTCCACGGTCGTCGGCCGTCCCGAGGCGTCCGGAGGGCCGTTCGCGACCTGGCGCAGCACGATGCCGGAGACCTGTCGGTCCCCGAGGATCTGGGCCGGGGTCCGCTCGAAGAGGAACCGGAGTCCCTCCTCGGTGCCCTCCTCGATCTCCTCCCCGCCCGCCGGCATCGCGCCTCGGGTGCGCCGGTACACCACGGTCACCTCGCACCCGTCCGACAGCCGCAGGGCCGAGCGCGCGGCGTCGAGCGCCACATCCCCGCCCCCGACCACGACGATCTTGCGGTCCTTCCGGCCGAACAGGCCGTCCGGGCCGCGGTTCACCGAGAGCAGGAAGGGCAGGGCGGGGAAGACGCCGGGGAGGTGCTCCCCGGGGATCCCGAGGGCCCGAGGATCCGAGGCGCCGATGGCGACGTAGACGGCCCGGTAGCCGTCGGCGAGCAGGCTCTCCGGGGTAAAGTCGATCCCGGCCCGCAGACCGGGCACGAAGGTGACATCCAGGCCGCGGAACCGATCCAGGTCGGTCCGCAGCTCGGTGCCGTCCAGATGGTACTTGGGGATCGTCTCGACCTGCCCTCCCAGGAACGGCTGCTCCTCGTAGACGGTCACCGCGTAGCCGCGGAGCGCGAGCTCCCACGCCGCCATGAGCCCCGCCGGGCCGCCGCCGACGACGGCGATCCGCTGCGCCCGCGGGGCGCTCGGCACGTAGAGCAGATCGCTCCGACCGTGCTCGAGCGCGGCGCGCTTGAGGTGGCGGATCGCGATCGGGGTCCCTCGCCCGCCCATGACGCAGTCCTCCTCGCAGTAGTGGTAGCAACACTTGCAGAGGACCGTCGCGAGCGGGTTGTCGTCGAGCGTGAGGCGGGCCGCGTCATCGAAGCGGCCCTGGGAGATCAGCGCGATGTACCCCCGGCAGTCCTGGGTGATCGGGCACGCCTGCACGCAGAACGGCATCGCGCACTGCAGGCATCGCTGCGCCTCGAGCACCGCCTCTTCCCGCGTGTACGCGTGCAGGATCTCTTCGAACGAGCCCCGACGGACCGCCGGCGTGTCCTCGGGGACCGGGGTGCGCTCGTACCGACGGCGTTCCACGGCGACCGAGACTCGGCCGCGCGTAAATCGCTACCCGGCCGCGGCGCGCCGGGGGGCGGGCGGCGGGGCCGCCGAGAGCTTCCTGTCAAGACCAACGTATTTTGAACCCACCCGGTCTACGCCGCTAAGATGACGCCGTCCCCGCCGTTGGAAGCGGTCGGTCCCCGCCCGGTCGAGCTGATCCTCTACCGCTGCCTCGTCTGCGGGTTCCAGTCGCTCCGGGGGGAGGAGATCGGCGAGCACCTGATGCAGCATACCGAGGCGGCGAAGTACACGTTCTCTACGGTCGTCAAGTAACGTCTCCGCCGGGGGCCCCCGGGTCTCGCCCGCGACCCCGGCCCCGATCAGGCGAGCGCCGGCACTTCGACCGGGGCGGCCGGGCCGAACCGAGTCGGCGCCACGGCCCCGCGCGGCGACGCTGCCCGGGCGCGCTCCAGCTCCGCCAAGAACGCCTCCCGCTCCGGGTCCTCGAGGTCGCACATCGGTTCGCTTACGTACCCGCGGGGTCCCCCGAACGCCGCTCGGGCTGCGGCGGCGGGCCGGCGGCCGCGGGGTCCGCCGGGGTGAACGTGAGGGAGATCGAGTTCACGCAGTGCCTAACGTTCCGAGCGGTGAACCCTTCGCCCTCGAAGACGTGGCCGAGGTGCCCTCCGCACCGAGCGCACCGGATCTCGGTCCGCTCCCCGTCCGGGTCCGGGATCCGCTCGACAGCCCCCGGGATCTCCTGGTCGAAGCTGGGCCAGCCGCAGCCGGCATCGAACTTGCTGTCGGACCGGTAGAGGGGGGCTCCGCACCGCTTGCAGCCGTAGGTCCCTCGCAGGCTGTGGCGTTCGTACTCTCCCGAGAACGGCCGCTCCGTCCCCCGGTGGACGATGACGGCCTCCTCGGCGCGGGACAGCTTCCGCCAGGTCGCGCTCGCCTCGGCCACGACCGGAGAGGTCGCCCGCGCTCATCAGCTCACCCCGGACCGGAAGGTGGCCGGCCCGTGCGCCCACCGTCCCGGCGCGAAGGACCCCCCCTTCGGCAAGGCATGGCTTTATAAATGGGAACTAACGAACCTTACGGTCATGGACCGTACCTACGAGAAGTCGGTCGGCACCGCGCTCGTCGCGGTCGGTGTCGGGCTTCTCCTCTTCGGCTTCGTCCAGGCCTACGGCTTCGTCGAGCACCCGCCGACCGGCAACTACCCGATCTTCAATCTCGGCGGCGGCAGCGGCAACGCGTCGGTGAACGGGACGTTCAACGGCCGGTTCGTCGAAGCGTTCACCTTCCTCGGGATCGAGTACCTGGTGGGCGCGTCGATCCTGCGGGCCGGCTGGAACCTGATCACGCCGAAGGCCGAGACGATCGCGGTCCGCGTCAAGCCCCGCTCGCT
>JASHRJ010000008.1 GCA_030037395.1 Thermoplasmata archaeon | reverse complement strand
GCCGAGCCAACCGTCGGTCCGGTACCTCGCTCTCACCCAGGTGATGGGACGGCGCCCCTCCGACCCGGAGGTTCGTGCCGCGCGGCGCGCCATCCCGCAAGACCCGTGGGTCCGCGAGATCCTCTCGAAGCGGGACCCGGGAGGCTGGTGGGTGCGCGACGGCGGCCGGATGGAGCCCCGCTTCCTCGGGACGCATTGGAACCTGCTCGCCCTCGCGGACCTGGGGGCCACGCGCGACCTGCCCGAGGTGCGCCACTCGAGCGAGTACTGGATGGCCAAGTCCCCGCTCGTCGGCGGCGGGGTCGGCGGTCTGGGGAAGGGCAAGGGGCACCACTGCTTCACGGCCAACATGGCTCGCGGCCTGATCCGGTTCGGGTACGAGGAGGACCCGCGTGTCCGGCACACGATGGAGTGGCTGGCCGCGACCGCGCACCCGAACGGAGGCTGGTCGTGCCGGTTCTCGACCGGCGGGCCAGCCACCAGTCGGACCCTGGACGCGTGGGAGGGGCTCGGCGCCTTCGCCGTGTACCCTCGCAGGAGATGGACGAGCGGGATGAAGGCGGTGGTCGAGCGGACCGCGGAGTACTACCTCGAGCGTGAGCTGCATCGGCAGGGAGACCGGTACGAGCCGTGGTACCGGTTCCACTGGCCGACGCACTACTACTACGACCTGCTCGTCGGCCTCGACTGTCTGACCGCCCTGGGCTACGGGAACGACCGCCGGCTTGGCTACGCGCTCGGGCTGTTGCGCTCGAAGCAGGGCAAGGACGGACGGTGGAAGCTCGACGCCGTGGGGTCGGACCCGGATCCGGAGTCCGCGCGCTCATTCGCCGCCCACCCGCAGCGGCGCCCCGCCCCGCCCAGGTTCGAGGAGCCGGGCCGTCCGAGCAAGATGATCACCCTGCGGGCGCTGGCGGTCCTTTCGCGCGTGGGTGGGTAGCCAGTGCACCGGCGGCCGAACCCGACCCGGCTGAGGGCGAAGCCGCGACCGAACCTCGACCGACCGCTCGGACCCCCCTTCGGATCGACGGCCCCCTCGGCAACCGGGGGCTACGCGCGACGGGCGTGGTGCGACCCGGCCGAGCTCGGGGCACCCGCGCAACCATGGCCTACCCCCGGCGGGATCCCCGGAACCGAGCGGGCCCGTGCCGGGCCGTGATCTCCGGGCCTACGCGGGGTCGGCGGGCAGGAGCTGAGGGTTCCAGGCAACCTCCCACAGATGTCCGTCGGGGTCCTGAAAGTAGCCGGCGTACCCTCCCCAGAAGGTGGGCCCCGCGCGCTTCGCGACCCGAGCTCCGGCCCGCTGGGCTTGGCTCATCACTTCATCGACCTCCTCCCGGCTCTTGACGTTGTGAGCGATCGTGAACTCGGTTGAGCTGCTCGGACCCTGAGGGAGCTGCGCGTCCCAGGCGATCTCCTTCCGGAGGTAGAGCGCGAGCAGGAGGCCCCCGTCCAGCGGGAGGAAGGCGACCGCCCCGTGCTCGAACTCGGTGCCGACGATCCCTTCCGACTTCAGACCGAGGCCCTCTCGGTAGAAGCGAAGGCTGCGGTCTAGGTCGTCCACACCGAGGGTCAGGACACTTATTCGGGGTCGCATGGCGGCTCGATCGCGCTTCGAGCTACTTAGCCACCGCCGGCGGGGGGCGAAACGGCCCGCACGGTGACCGCGTGACCCCTTCCTGGGGTGCGTCCCGCCTCGACGCACCCCCGACGTGACCCGTTGTCCGTGACCGGGGGGTGTCTCGCCGCAAAGGCTCTTGGTTTCGTCGGCCTCCCCCGCTCGATGGTCTCCACGATCGACCTGATGGACTTCGTCCACGAGCTGCGCAGCGACTTCTTTGAGTGCGCGGCGAAGCTCGGATGGAAGGAGTTCCGCAGAGACCGCGGCGTGAGCCTGCGATCGTTCCGGGACCTCTTCCTCCATCTCGCCTACGTCGAGGAGCAGCACGTGACGGAGTTCTGCGAGAATCGTGCGACGCCGTGGATGTGGGAGGTCATGAACATCCCCCAAGACCGTTATCTCAGCCTCGCGGCCGTTCGAGGCCGGCTCCGGGAGGTCACCGCCCTAGGGAACGCGCGGTTTCGCCGGTGGAACACTCCCGCGGAGCTCGCGAAGCCGGCCGTCTGGGTCGCCGGCAGGAAGTACCCGCTGCGCCTCTCCCGCGACGCCGCCCTGGCCCAGTGCCTGACCGAGCAGCTGCTTCACCTCGGGGAGGTGGAGGCGATGTTGTGGCAGCGGGATGTCGAGCCTCCTACTACGTTCTGGATCGCCCGGCGGGTGCTCCGCGGCCGATGGCCCCCACCCACGTCGGCGTTGATCCCGGGGGCGAAGGCGTGGGCCGAGCGGCACCCCGTCGAGCCCAGGCGACCGGGGGGAACCAAGGGGAAGTAGGGACCGGCAGGTCCCTCCTCCGCCGGGTCGCAGAGGTGGCGGGAGAGGCTGCCCACGCCCCCCGCGGCCGGTGTCGCTCCCGAGGACGCCGAGGATGCGCGCGCCTCGCAGGCGAACCGGGTCCTCGCGGATCGGCCTAGCGCGGCTCTCGCGCTCCCTGGGATGACCTCCGACCGACTGCGGGTGGCGCTGCGGCCGCGGAGCGACGGAGAGTGGGCGGCACCGGTCTAAAGTCCCGGCGCAACGGCGCGGCCCCCCCCAGCGGCCCTCTCGTCGCCGGGGATCAGCGTAGACCGCGCGGCGGACCGACGAGCCCGCCCGGCGGCTCCGCACTCCGCCCTCCTGCCCGGCCCGGTCTCCACCGGTCGGGTCCCGTGGCGGTACTCGCGCTACTCTCCCGCGGGCCCGGCCGCATCCAGCGGAGGCTCCTGGAGTCCCCGCCGGGTGACGAGTCCCAGAACTCGGACCGGCGCGTCCACCGACATCACGGCCGCGACGTGCGAGTTCGCCTGCTCCATCCGGCGGAGGGCCTCGTACGCCGACAGGTCGCTGGGAAGGAGGAGCTCGACCGGCCGCGCGAGCTCCGCGATCCGGACCTCTTCCCGGCGCTCGGGGGGGACCTCGAGCAGGTCCTTGAGCCGCACGCCCCCGAGCCAGGTGCCGCCCTGTTCGACGGAGAGCACCGAGCGACCGTGCAGGACCGCGAGGTCTACGGCTTCCCGCACGGTCATCGAGGGCGGGACCGGCTCGGAGTTATGCCGCGCAACCTCCCCGACCGGGAGCTCCGAGAGGAAGTAGTTCCGGTACTCCTCCCGGTGCGCCGGGCTCTGGATCCGACTCGGGAGCTGCTCGCGGTAGATGTGGGTGCGGCCGGTGACCACGTACGCGACGAAGATGGCGAGCATCGCCGCCGGGAGGATGGTGTAGCTGCCGGCCATCTCCACGACCATGATGAGGACGCCGAGCGGCGCCTTCGAGATGCCGCCGAAGAACGACATCATGCCGATGATCGAGAAGACCGCGACCACCGTGAGCGGCACCAGGCCCGGGAACAGCACATGGAAGGTCCCGCCGAGAGCGGTACCCAGGAACGCCCCCACGACCACGCTGGTGCCGAACAGCCCCGCGCTCCCGCCGCTGCCCACGACGAACGAGGTCATCACCAGCCGGACGGCCGCGGCCGCGAGCAGCAGGGAGACGATGGTCACGGTGAAGCTCCCCGAGGCGAGCTGCCCGAGCATCGCCGCCTGGACGAACCCGTACCCCACCGACAGCGAGGAGAGGGAGGCGAAGTGGCCCTGCTGCGGCAGCAGGACGTACGCTCCGAGAAAGAGGGCGCCCGCCAACCCGGCGCCGATCGCCGGGCGGAGCGCGGGGTGCCACCGACCCGCCCGGAACCATGCCTCCGACCGGCGGTACATCCAGGTGAACAGGATCCCGACGGCTCCGCAGACGATCCCGAGGGCGGCGTAGAGCGGCAGGCGTGCGGGGTCGAAGGCGTACCCCGCGAGGGACGCGGGGGTGGCGAACAGCGTGTGGAAGCCGAAGATGGTGGAGTAGATCGAGTAGGCGACGACGGAGGCGATGATCCCCGGGACGAACACCTCCGGTTCGAAGTCCCCGGTGTAGAGGATCTCCGCGGCGTAGACCGCGCCCCCGAGAGGGGCCCGGAAGATCGCCCCGATCCCGGCCCCCATGCCGGCGGCGAGGGCGATCCGGCGGTCCCGGTCGCTCAGGTGCACGAGATCGGCCCACAGCGAGCCGAACCCGCCCCCGATCTGGGAGGTAGGCCCTTCCCTCCCGCCGCTACCGCCCGTACCGAGTGTGATCACGCTGGTCAGGACCTTCAGGAGCGGGGCGCGGACCCGGACCTTCCCCGCCTCGTGGTGGAAGGCGTGGATCGTGGCGTCGGTCCCGTGGCCCGCGACCTCCGGCGCGAGCTTCCAGACCACGAGCCCGACCCCGAGCCCCCCAAGCACCAAGAGGCCCGGGACCGCGAGGACTCTGGGGAAGGAGCTGGACCAGGCGAGCTGGGCGAGGTTGGACGTCCCTTCGGACGGCAGCGTCAGCCCCGCGAGGTACCCCAGGAACAGGTTGACCGCGTCGGTGAGGAGGAAGTAGAACAGCGCCGCCCCCAGCCCCGCCACGATGCCGATGGGAACGGCGATCACCGCCCACCGGCCGAGGTCGCGATACACGGTGGCCCACTCCCGTTGGGGCGAGCGTCGGAAACGGGGCCACCAGCGCCGCGCGGGCGGGGAGGGTGGGCTCGACGCCGTTCCCGGGACTACCGTGGTGGGTCACCCTCTTGCCGCGGGCGGACCGCGCGGACGCCCGCCAGCGGCTCCGGCTCAGCCGAGCCGTCCCTATGCGATTTGCGGGGGAACCCGGGGATCGGGGGAACCTGACGCACAGTATCCGTGTTCTCGCGGCCCCGACCTCCGGGGCGGGGCGGTGCCCCAGAGCCTCGAGGCCGCCGCAGCGAGCTCGCCCCGGGCCTGAGGACAAGCGCCCGGTGCCGGGAACGAACCCCTGACTTAAGTGCCGGGGGCTAGTCGCTAGCGCACCCTTCTGTCGGATACGTGCCTTTTGCCTCTCAGCCTCTGCCGAGCTCCGCACGAGGGCCCTCGCCGTGGAGTTAATCCTCGGGACTTCTATCTGAGGGATTGAATG
>JASHRJ010000066.1 GCA_030037395.1 Thermoplasmata archaeon | reverse complement strand
GGACCCGCCCCGGGGGCGAGGCCGACGACGATGGCGTCCCGGCCGCGCAGCCGGCGGCCGAGCCGACCGAGCGGGTCCCGACGGGCCTCGGCGGGCAGCAGCCGCTCGAGCCGGTCGGCGGCCCGCTCCTCCCGCTCGAACGGGTACCCGAGGTCGGCGCGGATCGCCTCGTACCGCGGAGCCCAGAGATCGTACCGCACGACTCCCCCGTCGTGCCGGCGTTCTGTTGCGCCAACCCTTTATAATACAGTCGGTCCTCGCGGACCCGAGGTTCTTCGGCGTGACGCGACCGCTGGCCCAGGAGATCCTGGCGCACCTTCCGGGCGATAGCCGACGCGCGGGCGAGGCTCCGCCGCCGCCCCCCTCGAACGAGGACGCGGAGCTGGAGGCGCTGCTCGCCTCCCTCAAGACCAGCATCAAGGTCGTCGGCTGCGGGGGCGGCGGCTGCAACACCATCAACCGCCTCGCCGAGGAGGGGCTCACCGGCGCCGACATGATGGCGTGCAACACCGACGCCCAGCATCTCCTCACGATCCATGCGCCCCGCAAGATCCTCCTCGGGCGACGGCTCACGCGGGGGCTGGGCGCCGGCGCGTTGCCGCAGGTCGGCGAGCAGGCGGCGAAGGAGGCCGAGGACGAGCTCAAGAAGGCGCTCGGCAACTCGGACATGGTCTTCATCACGCTCGGCCTCGGCGGCGGGACCGGCACCGGCTCGGCGCCGGTCGTCGCGCAGGTCGCCAAGGACGCGAACGGCGGCAACCCGCTGACGATCGCCGTCTGCACGCTCCCGTTCGCCTCCGAGGGGCTCGTCCGCCAGGAGAACGCGATGCTCGGCCTGGAGCGCCTGCGCACGGTCGTCGACACCGTGATCACGATCCCGAACGACCGCCTCCTCGAGCTCGTGCCGCGGCTCCCGATCCAGACGGCGTTCAAGGTCGCCGACTCGGTCCTGGCCCGCGCCATCCGCGGGATCACCGAGATCATCACCCGCCCGGGGCTCGTGAACCTCGACTTCAACGACCTCAGGACGATCATGAAGGGCGGCGGCGTTGCCCTGATCGGGATCGGCGAGTCGGAGAGCGAGAACCGGGCGGAGGACGCGGTCCTGGAGGCGATCAACTCGCCGCTCCTGCACGTCGACATCGCCGGCGCCACCGGCGCGCTGATCAACGTCACCGGCGGGCCGGACATGACGGTGAGCGAGGCGCAGAAAGCGGCGGAGGTCGTCCAGAAGACGATCAGCCCGACCGCCCGCATCATCTGGGGGGCGGCCGTCGATCCCACGATGCAGAGCACGATCCGCGTGATGCTCGTGGTGACCGGGGTTAAATCCCCCCAGATTTTCGGAGGGCCGGCGGGCGCCCGCGGCGCGGCCCCCCGGCCGGGCCCGGAGCTCGAGATCGTCCACTAGGGGTAGGGCAGCATGGCGTTCCTCGACCGCGCACGGAAGGTCCAGGAGGAGGTCGACGGCCGGCTCCGCAACGTCGGCCACGGCAAGTACGGCCGGATCCTCCGGATGGCTCGCCGGCCGACGCCGGACGAGTACGTCAAGGTCCTCGAGGTGACGTGGCTCGGCGCGGTCCTGATCGGCCTGGTTGGGTTCGCGATCTACATCTTCTTCTCGCAGGCCGGCCCCTGGGTCTGGGCGCAGCTGTTCTCCTCGCTGTAGGCCGGCCTCGGACGGGAGCGATGGCGCAAGGGAACGAGGAGAGCATCGGCCTGCTGAGCGGCACCCCGCCGCCGGAGCGCAAGCCGGAGGCCAAGCCGGCGGCGACGGCCCCGGCCGCCGCCAGCGCCCCCGGGACCCCGCCGGCCCCGGCGAAGCCCGCCGGCCCGCGGACCCTTTCGCTCCAGGCGGCCGACGACACGACCCGCCCGGTGACCGCCGGCACGGTGACGACGCTCAGCGCGGTCCTGTCGAGCCGCTCCCCCGAGGCGGTCGACGCGAGCCTGACGATCGACGTGGGCTACACGTCGACGTACCCGGGCGAGGGGGCCGAGTGGCCGGTCCGCTGGACCCCGCCCGGCAAGCGCGCGAGCGCGGAGCTGTTCCCGCGGAAGGAGCGGGTCCTGGTCCACCTGCCGCCGAACGGCGGGATCCCGCTGTCGTTCGAGATCGAGGCGCCCGTCGGCGTCCGTTACGGCGACCGGGTCGAGGTCCGCCTCGCGGTCGACGGGGACGGCGGCGAGGCGCCGAGCAAGCTCACGCTCGCCTGCGTCGCCCGCCAGGCGACGCTGGCGATCAAGACGTCCCGCGGCTACGAGCGGGAGGTGGCCGACACCCTGCTCGCCCGGGCGGAGGAGAAGCCCGAGGTCCTGTTCGCGCTGCTCGTGCCCAGCGCCCTGCGCGGGTACGTCTTCGCCGAGGGGATGAGCTCGGAAGGGGTCCGGGAGATGCTGAAGGGGATCCGCAAGGCCCGCGGGCTGGTCGAGGGGGAGACCACCCTCAAGGAGGTCGAGCCGCTGCTGGTCCCGAAGATCACGGTCGAAGGGTTCGTCGAGGGCGCCATCGTCGAGCTGATCAGCGGGCCGTTCAAGGGCGAGAAGGCCCGGGTGAAGAAGATCGACCAGGCGAAGGAGGAGATCACCGTCGAACTGATCGAGGCGGTCGTGCCGATCCCGGTGACGGTCCGCGGCGATCACGTCCGGATGCTGGAGCGAGGAGGCGGTAAGGGTGGCGGATGAGGTGAGCGTGCTCGTGGAGGGGGGGAAGGCGTCGGCGGGGCCGCCGCTGGGGCCCGCCCTCGGACCGCTCGGCGTGAACGTCGGGCAGGTGGTGGCGAAGATCAACGAGGAGACCCGTCAGTTCGCCGGCATGCGCGTGCCGGTCGTCGTGAAGGTCGACGCCGCGACCCGGGCGTTCACGCTCGTCGTCGGGCGACCGCCGGTGGCGGCGCTGCTCCTCAAAGAGGCCGGCAAGGAGAAGGGCTCCGGCAAGCCGAAGAGCGAAACGGTCGGCGACGTCCCGCTGGAGGCGGTCCGCAAGATCGCGGAGGCGAAGGGGGAGGACCTGTTCGGCCGCTCGATCGAGGAGCGGATGAACCAGGTGATCGGCACCTGCGTCTCCCTCGGGCTGAGCGTCGGCGGCGAGGACCCGCGGGCGGTGCTCGCGAAGCGCCGCGCGCCGGCGGCCGCCGGGGGCCGATGATGGGCCCGGGCGGCCCGCCGCCGGCCGACCTCGCGAACGCCGAGATCGTCGACTACCAGGCGATCGAGGGCGACGGCAAGGTCCGCCTCAAGCTGAAGGACGGCTCGACGATCGAGGTCCGGCTCGAGATCATGAACGTGCTGCGGGCCGGCCACGACCCGAACACCGGGCTGCCGATGTACGTCGTGCAGTCGGCGACGTTGATCCGCCTCGTGGAGTCGCCGAAGGAGATGCGCAAGGCGCCGCTGCGCCCGGGCGGCGGCCGCGACGGCAAGTCGCTTCCCGGCTTCGGCTAGGGCGGCCCCGGGGGGCTCGGGCCCCCCGGCGGCCGCGGGAACGGCCTAGGCGACGCGGACCCTCACCTCGGGCGACGCCGGGGTCGGGTGCTGCTTCGGCAGCTCGAGCTCGAGGACCCCGTTCTCGAGCTTCGCCTTCGCGTCGGAGGCGACGACCGGCTCCGGCAGCTCCAGGCCCCGGTAGAACCCGGCGGAGCGGCGCTCGCGGTAGACGAACCCGGCGCCGGGCTCGGCCTTCTCCTCGACCTGCTCGCCGCGGATCTCCACCTCCGAGCCGCGGACCCGGATGTCCAGCCTCTCCTTCGGGATCCCGGGGATCTCCGCGACCACCCGGAACGCGCTGCCGACGTCGGTGACGTCCAGGCGCGCGGGCCGGAACAGCTCGCCGCCCTCGCTCCACGTCGGGACGAACGGGGTGACGTCCCATGCGTCCACGCAGCGGCCCTGCATCCGCGCGAACGCCCGGTCGAGGTCGGCCCACAGGTCGGCTCCCTTCTGGGTCCTCTGGATATCCTGCGTCATGGTGCCTCAGAGTTCATCGCAAGTATGTTTGCGATAGTATATAATGAAATCCTTCTGCCTCCCCAAGAGGATTCGCAGGAATGCCACCGTGGACGACGATCCGGCCTCCCTCCGCGAGCCGGGCCGCGCAACGCCTATAGCGACCGGCCCCTCGCGCCCCTGTGGTCGACGTGCACGAGACCCCGGCGGTAGCCCCGTACGATGCCCGGGGGGACCCGCGGCTCGGGTACTTCCTCGGCGGGGGGCTCCTGGTCGCGCTGGGCTGGGGTCTGGGGGTGGGGGTCGACCTGGCGCTCCACTGGCTCGCGCCCGGCGGAGGCTTCCGGCTCTTCGGGGTGTACTTCGGCCGGAGGCTCGGCGACTACGCGTGGGCCACGATCGGGCTCGGACTGTTCGCCGGGGCGATGGGCGTCGTGCTCCTCGCCCTAGGCCGGTCCTCCCCGAAGGGGCCGTTCGTCCTGCCAGGATACGACGCCTAGCGAGGCGCCGACGGCGCTACTGGGCGCCCGGAGCCCTACGGACCAGGCGACGCGACGGCGGCGGCCGCGCTTCGACCGGGCTGCGGACCTTGCGCTGCTCCTGCCGGCAGTCGGCGCAGATCCTCTCGTCCGCGTCCAGGCATCCCTTGCAGAAGGTCCGCCCGCAGATCACGCAGCCGAGCGACGCCGGCGCCCCGCACGAGGCGCACTGGCCGACGAGCATCGCTGGATCCCCCCGGAAGGACCGTGAGCCGAGGATGCCGCTCTCCTTAAGGCCTTCCACGAAGCCGGCGGCGAAATCCGCGCGGGTCACGTACCGGGCGGCCCGGCGGGCCCGGAGGCTGCCCGACGGGAAGCTCACCGAGTGCCCTGCGGCGCGAAGCATCGCCACATCGTTGTCCCCGTCGCCGAGGATGACGCAGTCGGCCGGGGTGAGCCCGATCCGCGCGAGCGCGACCGCGAGCGAAGGGAGCTTCCCCGTCCCCCGCTCCATGAGGTGGATCGCGTAGCCGGTCGCCTCGACGGCGACGCGGTGCCGCCGGAGGCGCCGGCGGACCTCCGCGACCGGGACGGTCGGTTCGAGGGCGACCTCCGTCTCGCGCCACCGGTCGGTGAACAGCCGGCGCGCCGGGAGCCCGCTCCGCCGGAGCGCCCGCCACGCGGCGAGGGCCACCGAACGGTCGGCGCGCCGCTCGACCGTCCCCCCGCGGTCGTCGGGCCAGAAGATGATCCCTCCGTTCTCGGCGACGATCGGCCCCCCCGTCCCGAGGAACCGCTGCAGGGCGAGCGCGATCGGCAGGACGTTGCCGGTGGCGAGGGTCACGGGGATCCCCCGGTCCCGCAGGCGGCGGACCAGCGCGAGCGCCGCCGGGTCGAGCCGGCGCGAGGCGTCGGTGAGCGTGCCGTCGACGTCGGTGACGACCCCGCGCAGCCGGCGGCCAGCCGAGGACCGGGCCACGAGCCGCCTCACCCCGGGGGCGGGGCGAGGTGGCGGGCGATCGCCCGCCGAAGTTCGGCGGCGACCTCCCGGCCGTCCCGGCGGCCCCGAAGCTCGCGCATCACGTCGCCCATCAACGGCGAGAACGCCTCCTCCCCGCGGGCGCGCACGAGCGCGAGCTGCCCGCGGACGACGCGCTCCACGACCGCCGCCAGCTCCTCGGGGGCCGGGCCCCCAGGCCGGCGTCGCGGATCGCCGCGTCGACCTCCGGCGCGCCTCGCGCGAGCGCGGCGAGGACCGGGGCGAGGCCCTCCTTGGCGATCGCCCCCGACCCGACGGCGGCGAGCAGGCGGTCCAGCGTGGCGAGCGGCGGGTCGAACGCCGGCGCCCCGGCGGGGACCGCGACGGCCGGCAGCTCCTGGATGAGCAGGCGGGCGACGAGCGGCCCGGCGTGGCCGCGGGCCGTCAACTCCTCGAACCGATCGACCTCGCCGCCGTAGACGATCTGGCGGGCGAGCTCGGCGGCGAGGCGGTGCTCTCGCTCGAGCCGGGCGAGGGTCGCTCCGGGCCGCTCGGGCAGGGCCTGCTCGAGCCGGGCGAGCCGCGCCGCCGTGACCGGCACCGGGGGAACGTCCGTCTCAGGGTACATCCTATCGCGGCCGGGGAGCGGGCGGGAGTAGCGGCTCCGGCCGTCCGGCAGCGGGTCCCGGGTCTCCCCGGGGACGCCGACCCGGGCGTGGGCCGCCCGGGCCGCGACGTGCGCGAACGCTCGCCGGGCCCGGTCGGGGGAGCGGTCGGCGACCAGCACGAACGCGTCGGCGTCCGCCGAACCCAGCCTCGCCCGCAGCCGCCGCACGTGCTCGTCGGTCAGGCCGTAGGCCGGCAGCTCGTCCGAGTGGACGATCCCTCCGAGCCCGGCAGCGCGGGCCTGCTCGGCCAGCTCGCGGCCGAACCGCTCGTCGGTCCCGGGGCGCGGCCCCAGGAGGCCGGCGAAGCCGGGAAGCCGAAGCGCCAGGACCGTGCCGCCGTGCCGGAGCGCGGAGGCGATCGGGCCGTCGCCGGCGTCGGCCAGCTCGCCGGCGACCTCCACGGCTTCGGGCTCGGCGCGGGCGCCGCGCCGCTCGAGCTCGCCCCGGATCTCGAGCAGGAGGCGCTGCCGGGCCTCCTCGCGGTCCACGTACTCGCCGATCTTTCGGAGCTCCTGGACCCCCTTGATCTCCACCCGATGCCCGCCGTCCGCGGAGACGTTCAGGTCCTCTCGGACCGTTCCGATGCCGCGGCGGACCCGGCGGGTCGCCCGCAGGAGCGCGCCGATCTCCTGGGCGACCTCCCGCGCCTCCGCCCCCGAGGCGATCGTGGGACCGGTCGCGACCTCCACCAGCGGGATCCCGAGACGGTCGAGGCGGTAGGCGACCTCCGGCTCCCCACCGCCGACCCGCCGCGCGGCGTCCTCTTCGAGGCAGACCGAGAGGACCTCGTGCCGCCGGCCCCCGACCTCGAGCACCCCGTCGACGGCGACCAGCGCGGTCCGCTGGAAGCCGGTCGTGTTCGAGCCGTCGACGACGATCTTGCGCATCACCTGGATCTCGTCGACCGGACGCGCGCGGAGGAGGAGGGCGACCGTGAGGGCGACGTCCAGCGCTTCGTCGTTGATCGGGCGGGGGGGCTCCTCGTCGGACTCGACCAGGCAGTTCGACGGACCGCTCTCGTAACGGTAGGCGAGGCCGCGCGACGCCTGGAAGGTGGCCGCGGCGTCGACGGTCCGCTCCTCTCCGCCCGCGGGACGCAGCGACCGCACGAACGACGCGTCGGTCCGGTCGGTCAATTCGGACGGGCATCGGCAGAACAGCTTCGCCGTCGCGAGCTGCTGGTGGACCTCGAGGCCGACCTTCACGGCGGGTCCTCCAGGCCCCGGCGCCGTCGGAACTCGCCGGCCCGGTCGCGCAGGAGGAGCGTTCGGACCTCGGCCGGGTCCCGGCCGCGCCCGAGCGCCCACAGGAGCTTCGCGTAGGCGGTCTCGGGCAGCAGGTCGTCCAGGAAGGTCACGCCGGACCGGAGGAGCTCCCGGCCGGTCGCGTACACGTACGGATCGACGGTCCCCTCGAGGCATTGCGTCGTCATCGCGACCACGACGCCGCGGTCGGTCGCCGACCGGATCCACCCCAGGTGGTCGTGGGCCACGTGGCCCAGGCCGGTGCCGGCCAGCACGACGCCCCGGAGGCCGTCCACGAACGTCGCGGCGCGCTCCGCGGAGAGGCCGGGATACGACCAGAGCAGGCCGGCGCTCGGGTCGAGGGGACCCTCGACCCGAGCGGGGCCGGCGGCGGGCGGCCGCACCGACGGGCCGAGCTCTACGGAGCGGCCGTCGAACGTGCCGAGCGGCGGCCCGTTCCGCGAACGGAACGCGTCCCGGCGGCTCGAGTGCATCTTGCGCACCCAGGTCCCCCGGTGGATCGCGAACCGGTCGTCGGAGAGGCCCGCGTGCATGACGACCACCACCTCCCCTAGCCTCCGGTCCCGGGCGACCTCGACCGCCGCCCGAAGGTTCGAGGGGCCATCGGACGACGGCCGATCGGGGGAGCGCTGGGCTCCGACCAACACGACCGGCCCGGGAAGATCCGCGAGCAGGAAGCTCAGGCCGGCCGCGGTGAAGCCGAGCGTGTCGGTGCCGTGCGCGATCACGACCCCGGTCGCCCCCCGCCCGAACGCCTCCACGACCTTCTCGGCCAGCCGGCTCCAGTCCGCCGGCGTGAGGTTCTCGCTGAGGCGGTCGAGGACCGGCGTGATGCGCACCGAGCCGGCGTGGGCGAGCTCCGGGTAGAACGCGAGGATCTCGGCCTCGTCGCCGACCGGCCGCACCCCGCCGGTCTCGTAGTCGACCCGCGAGGCGATCGTGCCGCCGGTGGTGAGGAGCTCGACCCCGCCGGCGGCCCGCCGGTCCGACGGGGAAGGGGAGCTCCGCGCCGGCGCGCGCGGCGGAGCGCCTTCGTGGAGACGGTACGTCGTCGCGGGCCCGACGCGGACCCCGACGTTGTAGCCGCTGGAGAGCTTGAGGGTCAGGATCCGGTCGCCGGAGAGCTCGTGCGGCGGGATGACGGTGCCGCTCCAGCGGACCCCGCGTTCGTCGGTGATCTCGACCTTCTGGCCGAGCGGGAGCTCGCGCAGCCGATCCCAGGGATCGTCGGACCCGCGCGACGCCATGCCGGAGCGCTCCGGCGCCGCCGACGACCGGCCGGCATAAAGCCTGACGCGCGCGCGGACCGGTCCTTTAAGAGCGTGCGGTCTTCCGAGCGGCGGTGCGCCGCGCGCGCACCGGTGCCCGTGTGGGGTAGCTACGAGCCGGAGGAACTTCCCTCGGCCCGCTATAGTGGATTATCCTAGAGGCCTGCGGAGCCTCAGACCTGGGTTCGAATCCCAGCACGGGCGTCCCTCCTTCCGGTCCCCGATCCCGGCGGGCCCCCGGCCCCGGAGGCGGTCAGGCCTTCCGCCAGATCGCCTCCCGCGGGTCCCAATGCCCCGTTCGCGGCGGGGCTCTCGGCATCACCGCCCGCCGGAGCGGCAGGGCCGGCCGGAACCTCGCACCGAAACGCCCCTCGAGCTCCCCAGCGCTGAAGAAGGGTACGAGGAGGCCACGCTTCGGCCCTTCGGTGTACCGGATCGTCCTCGAGCCGTCCGGAGGGGCTTCGACCTCCTCGCCCGCAGGCTCCAGCTCGGTCCCGACCGCGTTGACGCGGAGCGCGAACCGCCCGCGGGCCTCGAGGTGGCGCTGGGCCTGATGCTCGGCCGCGTGGCACCTGGCCCGGGGACCGTGCTGAAGGACCTGGAGAGCGATCACCGGGGGGGGCACGTCGCGGCGGCCGGAAGCGAGTCGAGGTCCCCCACCCGGGGCCGGCCCTCGCAGGAGGGGAGACGCCGGGCGAGCTGCCGGACCGCCTCCCGCGAGACGTCCAACCCGGTGAGGTCTAGGCCTGCCTCGGTGGGCGGGACGAGGTTCCTTCCGTTCCCGCAGCCGACGCAGAGCCCGCGGGAGATCCCCCCCGCGGCGCGCGGCGGCGAGGATCTCCCGGACGAACGGCACTGCGGGCTCGTTCGCGTAGCGGCCCGTACGGACCTCCGCGTCCCGCGCCGCGGCGACCGCGGGGTCACCGAGCCCTCTCCTCGACCGCCGGACCCTGGCGGGAGGGGACATCCCGACGCCCCGCTGCTCTTCCGGCCCCGGCCCGAGCCTCGTTCCCTCGCCGGGTCTCCGGGGACGCGCCGTTGCGTGGCCCTCGACCGCTCGGAGTTACCCGTCGGCCCGGAAGAGGATCGCCCGGGTGTGGGTCCGCGCCGGGACGCTTACCGCTCCGGCGCCGGGGCGCGCCTCGTAGCCCGCCGGCCCCGTGATCGTGAACTTCCACGGGCCCCGGACCAGGGTAAAGGCGACGGAGGTGCCGTTCGTGCTGGCCGTCTGGTTCCCGGGCTCGCCCCCGTGGAGGAAAGCGGACGTGACGGTGACGCTCCACCGGCTGCCGGCCGGGAGACCGGTTTCGTTGAAGTACAGCGTCTCGACCGGCCCGAAGTGCACCACCACCGCCGTCGGTCCCTGGACGTCCACCTGCCCGTAGGTGGTCCCGCGGGGGCCCGTGACCTGGGCTACGCCGTAGCCACCGGGCGCGGTGACCGTGAACGAGGTCTCCGGCATCCCGGCGACGGCGAACACGATCCTCCCGGCGGTGCGGTGCGTCACGTTCGTGCCGGAGACCGGCGGCTCGGCGAGATGCACCCCCCAGGTCGAGTTGGTGGGCAGGCCGACCTCCCGGAACGTCAGCGAGCTCGCCGCGGTCACGAACGACAGGGTTCCCTGCTGGGAGTTGCTCACCTCGACGACGTCCCCTCCGGGGCCGACCGCCAGGGCGGCGGGCGACGCTCCCACGGCGGTGGTCGCTACGACCCTCCGGCTCACGTCCGAGAGGACGGAGACGGTGCCGTGCGCCGCGTCGGTCACCCAGATCGCGCCGTGCGCCGGGTCGTAGGCGATCGCGGCGGGCTCGGCGACGTGGATCTGGGCCACCAGGCGGTCGGTGGCGGCCGAGATCACGGCGATCGCGTTGGCCGTCGGTTCGGTCACGAGGATCTCGGCGGTCCCGCTGTCCCACACGACCGCTTGCGGGTCGGCGGGCAGGTAGATCGTCCCGGGCACGCCGGCGCCGGGGGAGGCGGCGGTGAGGACGCTGAGGCTGCGGGAGTCCTGGTTCGCGACGAACACCTTGCCCTGGGCCGCATCGTAGGCGACGGCGGTCGGCCAGACCCCGACGCTCACGTTGGCGACCACGGTGTTGGTGGCGTCGTTGAGCACCGTGACGTTGTTGGAGAGGTAGTTCGCCACGAACACATACCCCTGGGCCGGGTCGTAGGCGAGGGCGTACGGATCGCCGCCCACGGGGATCGTCGCCGTGATCGTGTCGTAGGTCGCGTTGATCACCGTGACGTTGTTCCCGTACGCCTGGGCGACGAACACCTCGCGGCGGCCGCTGTCGTAGGCAAGCGCCCCCGGGTCCCCCGGCACCGACACGTGGCCGACGACCCGGCCGGTCGCGTTCGAGACGATCGTGACGTTGGCGGAGTTGGCCACGAACAGCTGCGCCTGGACCGGATCGTAGGCGATCCCCTCGGGCTCGTCCCCCAACGGGACCGACGCGACGACCGACTCGTTCGCGTCGTCGATGACGCTCACGTTGTTCGAACCGCCGTTCACCATCAGCATCTCCCCCAGGGAGGGGACGTAGGCGGCGCCCCAAGGGTACTCGCCGACGCGGATCGTCGCCACGACCGAATGGTTCTCCGGGTCGATCACGCTGAGGTTGGCGTCGTCGTAGCTCGCCACGTACACGTAGCCCGTGGAGGGGTCCGTGGCGATCCCGCCCGGCGACGCTCCGGTCGCCACGGTGGCGACGACCGTGTCGTTCGAGTCCGCGATCACCGACACATCGTTGCTGTCCTCGTTGGCGACGTACACCTCGTTCGAGACGGGGTCGTAGGCAGGACACACCGGCACGAGCCCGACGGGGACCGTCGCGACCACGCTGGTGTTCGCCACGGAGAGGACGCTCACGTTCGCCGAGAAGGCGTTGAGGACGAACAGTTGATCCGTCCCGGGGTCGAAGACGTTCCCGTACGGATACGTCCCGACCGGCACGCGCGCCCCCCACGTGTCGTTCGTGTCGTTGAGGACCGCGACGTCGCCCGAGCAGCTCGCCGGGCAGCCCGGGCCGTTGGGAGTGACGTCGACGTACAGGGCCCCTTGCCCGTCGTAGGAGATCCCGGTCGGGGTGCCGCCGGTGGGGATCGCCCGAACGACCAGGTCGGAGCTGGCGTTGATCACGGTCACGTACTGGCCCGCGACGTTCGTCACGAACAGCTGCCCGAGGCCGCTGTCGTACGCCAGGAAGAGCGGGGCGCCGCCGACGTCGATCGTCCGGACGACGGTGTCGTTGGCCGTGGAGATCACGCTGACCGTCCCGGAGCCGAGGTTCGCCGTGAACACTTCGGCCTGGGCGGGATCGTAGACGTCGGTGTACGGTCCCAGGCTGTTGTTCGGAAGCGCGTTCCCGGGCACCAGCAGGTTGTCGATAAGTTGGAGCGTCTGGTCGACCGTGATCGTGCGGGGAGGGCCCGCGGGCGAGGCGGCTGGCGACCCGAGCGAGGCCGGAGTGACAGCGACCGGGCTGCCCGCCGGCGCCGCGGACGCCGACGCGAGCGGGCCGCCCAGGAGGAACAGGCTGGAGACCGCTGCGACAGCCAAGCCGACGGCGAGGGGGCGAGCGAGCGGCCGCATCGAGAGTCCCGCACGGGACCTGAACGGTCGGTAGTATTTCCTCCCTGCCGGCCGAACGGCCCGGCCGATATCCGAGCCTCCCCGCGCCCGAGGATCCTGCCGAGCAGGTTATGCCCTCGCGATCCGCGGGCCGCCCGTG
>JASHRJ010000065.1 GCA_030037395.1 Thermoplasmata archaeon | reverse complement strand
GGCGGCGGCCGAGGCTCGGCGCCCGGCGCCTCCTCGAGGTTGTTGAGGGGAAGGTAGCCGAGCAGGCGGCGGGCGAGCGCGACCGCGGCGCGGTCGCCGTCGGCGGTGAAGTGGGAGACCCCGCTGAGGCCGGCGTGGGCGTCCGCGCCCCCGAGCGAGTCCATGGTGACCTCCTCGCCGGTGACCGCCTGGACGACGTCCGGGCCGGTGATGAACATCTGGCCGCCGGGGCGCGCCATCACCACGAAGTCGGTGATCGCCGGCGAGTACACCGCCCCGCCGGCGCACGGGCCGAGGACGAGCGAGAGCTGCGGGACGACCCCGCTCAGCAGGACGTTGCGGAAGAACACCTCGCCGTAGCCGCCGAGGCTCATCACCCCCTCCTGGATGCGCGCCCCGCCGGAGTCGTTCAGCCCGACGATCGGCACGCCGGCCCGGCGGGCGGTCTCCATCGCCTTCACGATCTTTCCGGCGTGCGCCTCGCCGAGCGCGCCGCCAAAGACGGTGGCGTCCTGGGCGAACGCGCAGACCGGCCGGCCGTCCACCTCCCCCCAGCCGGTGACGACCCCGTCGCCCGGGACCCGCCGCTCGGCGAGGCCGAACTTGTCCGCCCGGTGGACGACGAACGGATCGAGCTCGACGAACGAGCCGGGGTCGAAGAACGCCTCGAGCCGGTCGCGCGCGGTCATCTTCCCGGCCGCCCGGTGGCGCTCGGTCCGCTCGGCGCCGCCGCCCTCCCGGGCCCGGCGCTTGAGGACGCTCCAGCGGTCGAACCGCTCGCTCACGGCGCGCGCCTCACCCGGACCTCGCCGGCGACGATCGCGCGGCGGCCGGAGCCCGAGGCGACCTCGAGCGTCCCGTCCTCCCCGAGCCCGACGATGCGTCCCGCCGGTGCGCCGTCCACCGTGACCGCCGCACCGATCCCGTAGAGGAGGCGCCGGCACCGAGCCACCACCGAGGCGCCCGGCCGAGGGGCGGCGAGCGCCTTGCGCGCCTCGAGCGCGGCCCGCACGATCCCCTGCTCGAGGCGGAGCAGGTCGACCGGCGAGCCCGAGAGCTCCTCGAGGCCGACGGCGGCCGCGCCGACGTCCTGGGAGAGGCCGGCGCGCGCCGGGCGCACGTTGAGTCCGATCCCCGCGACCGCCGCGGGTCCCCGGGGCCCGGCGACGCCGTCGACGAGGATCCCGCCCAGCTTCCGGGCCGAGCCGTCCGCGGCCACCGCGACCAGGTCGTTCGGCCACTTGAGCTGGAGCCCGAGCCCGTACTCCCGGGCGAGCGCCTCCGCGACGCCCGCGCCCAGCGCCAGCGGCAAGAGCGGGCTGCCGACCCCCGGTCCGGCCAGCACGACCGAGAGGTACAGCCCGCCGTCCGGGGACTCCCAGGTGTGGTCGAGCCGCCCGCGCCCCGCGGTCTGCCGTCGGGCGACGACGACGGTCCCCTCCTCCGCGCCGTCCCGGGCGAGCGAGAGCGCACGCCCCTGGGTCGACGGAAGCTCGAGGTGGAGCTCGCGCCGGGCCATCGAGAGCGACCCCGGCCGCCGGAGGGGACCGCGGGCATAACGGTTGGGGCCGCCGGCCGCGAAGCGCTCATCTCCCTCGGCCCCTCCCGCCCGTCCGTGAACCCGACGGCCGAGCTCCTCGCCCAGCTCGCGCCGTCGCTCGAGGCGGAGCTCCGCCCCCGCCTGCAGGGGTTCCTCGGCGGCCTCCTCCGGGCGTACCTGCCGCAGACCTGGGTGTTCCACGTCGGCCCGGACGTCGCCTCCCTCGTGGTCGCGCCGGACGGCAGCGCCCGGGTCACGGACGCCGCCGCCCTGTCGCCCGACGTCTCCGTCGAGCTCCGGCCCGAGCAGCTGCGCGCCGCGCTCGGGCGGCCGAGGGCCGCCTCGCCCGGCGGACCGCCCCCCAAGGTGACCGCGCACACCGCCAAGGGCCGGGCGGCGTTCGACTACCTCCGTCCGCGCCTGGGCCTCTGAGCCCGCCGGGGTCCGGCGGGCCTCCGCGCCGGTCGCCCGTGCCCCGCCGCCGACCGCGGGAGCCGCGCGACGATCTCCGCCACGATCCGGGGGACCGGACGTCGCCCGTCGATCCGGAGCCCCCGATCGACCCGCGCGGCCTTCGCGTACACCGCGCGGGCCGCCGCAGCGCCGTACGGGCGACGCCGCCCCCGGTCCCGGACGATGCATTCGGCGAGCGGCACGTCGAGCCGGAACACCGCGCCCGGGTACGGGAGCCGCCGGAGCAGGTCGTCGACCGCCCGGCTCCAGTAGAAGTTGCCGTCGAAGATCACCGGCCGGCCCCGGGCGAGCGTCGGCGCCGCGCGCGCGGCCGCCACGCGGTTCGCGCGGAGGAACAGCGCCTCCGAGCCGCCGTCCCATCGCCAGCGCTCGAGGATCGGGTCGATCCCGACGCGTCGGCCCCGGAGCCTCACCGCCAGGGCCCGCGCGACGGTCGTCTTTCCTGCGCCGAGCGGCCCGCGGACGATCGCGAAGAACCCGCCGCCGTCCGGCGCGCGCCGCCGCCCGCGAGGCCGCCGCCCGGCGGCCGCGCCGAGGGGGGGACCCCTACGCAAGCTCCCGGAGGCGGCCGACCATCTTGACCGCCGCGCGCACCGCGTTCGCCGCGTTCTCGATGCGATCCTGCGCCTGGAGCCGCGTCTCGCCCGGCCCGCTGATCCCGAGGCCGACCGGCTTGCCCGTGTCGACCGCGAGGTCGGCGAGCTTGCGCGACGCCTGCTGCATGATCACGGTGTCGTGCTCGGTTTCCCCCTCGATCACCGCCCCGAGGGCGACGACCGCGTCGACGTCGGACCGGGCGAGCAGCGCCTTCGCCGCGAGCGGCAGGTCGAACACCCCGGGGGTGCGGACGACCGGCCCGAGCCGGGCCCCGAGGAAGGCCACCTCCTCCTTCGCCCGTTCGAGCATCATCAGCGTGATGTCGAAGTTGAACTCGCTCACGGCCAGCGCGATCCGGACCCCTTCGTTCCCTGCGGACTTCGGTGCCATCTTCGTTCCCTTCCTGGGGGCGGCCGTCCTCGCGCGCGGAGCCCCCTACCGCGCGCGCCGCGCCGGCCCGGCGTCCGGGAACCCCTGGCGGAGCCCCGCGCCGGCCCGACGGGCGAGATCGTTCGGCCGGAACAGCATCGCGTAGGCGTTGCGCGCGTGCTCGGAGGCCCGGCGCCGGCCGAGCTCCTCCAGCGCGTCGTCGGAGCCGACCTCCGACTCGAAGACGAAGCACTCGACGATCGGCTTCCGCTCGAGGACCGCGGTGAACAAGAGGCCGAGCGACGCCTCGTGGGCGCAGGTCCGGTCGTACTCCGCCTTCCCGGGCATGCCGAGCGCGAGGCACAGGTCGGCGCCGTCCTGGCCGAACAGCTGCCGGCAGGCGACTGGCAGGTCCTTGAGGCCGGGGACGGTCCGCCGGAGGACCCGAAAGCCGGTCCCGGCCGCGGCGAGCTCGCGCAGCGCGTACCGGGCGAGGTCGACGCGGGCGAACGTCGTGTCCGCGACGCCGATCCGCTTCACGACCGCGCCTCGGTCGGGGCCGCGGCGCGGGCGAGGATCCGGTCCACGATCCGCCGCGTGGCGAGGTCGTCGTGGGGCCGGGGGCCGAGGCGGACCACCCGCACCGGCACGCCGCGGCGCGCGCACTCCCGCTCGACCTCCCGCGCATCCCACGGCTGGTCGTGCCCGAGCGCGATCACCTGCGGGCGCTCCCGCACGACGGTCTCGTAGATGTCGGTCGTCGAGCCGAGCACGGCACGGTCGACCGGCTTCAGCGCCTCGACCATCTCGCGGCGCAGGTGCTCGGGGACGTACGGTTCGTGCTTGAGCCGCCGCGCCGTCTGGTCCCGGGCGACCACGACGACCAGCTCGTCGCCGAGCCGCCGCGCCTCCTCGAGAAAGTAGACGTGCCCGGGGTGGAGGAGGTCGAAGACCCCCGTCGCCATCACGCGGACGCCCATCGCCGCCACGCCTCCACCAGGGTGGCCCCCTCGAGGAACTCGAACCCGTGGAGCTCCGCGTACCGCCGGGCCGCCTCCGGGTCGCGCGCGCCGCCGGAGTCGCCGAGCATCTCGCAGACGGTGGCCGATTCCGAGACGCCGGCCATCCGGGCCAGCGAGACGGCGAGCTCCGTATGGCCCTTTCGCTCGGCCAGGAGCCGCGGCGCGGCGTACAGCACCGGCACGTGGCCGGGGGAGCTGAACTCGGCGACGAACCGGGCCCGGAGCGCCTCGTCGGCCAGGCGCGGCGCGTCGCGCGCCAGCTCCCCGAGCGCGCGGATCGTCGTCGCGCGGTCGCGGTCCGGGATGCCGGTGAACGTCGCCCGGTGGTGGACGTGGACGCCGAACGGGCTGCGCGCATCGTAGCGGAGGCGCTCCCGGCCGAGCTCGCGGAGGATCGGGAACCGCGGGGCCGCAGAGGAGAGCAGCTCGCCGTAGAACGGGAGCCCGAGGCGGCCCCGCAGCTCGTCGCTGATCGCCGTGCAGATCCACCCTCCCGCGTCCTGGCGGAGCAAGCGCACGAGCTCGGGGGTCGCCCGCTCGCTGAGGATCACGAGGTCGGTCTCCCCCTCCCGCTCCGCCGCGTCGTAGAGCAGGACCGGCTCGCCGAGCGCCAGCGCGCGCGCCGCCCGACCGAGCGCCGGGTCGATCGGCCTCCGGAGCGCCGGCTCGAGCACGCCGGAGGAGCCGCGCGCGCAAAGATAAGGTGAGTGTAACTACTCAAAAATGGGTTGATGGCCTGCGGGCCAAGGAGAGCGCCGGCAACGGAGATCGGTCGGATCCCGAACCCGGGCGACCCGCCGAGGCGGGCGCCCTAGGAGGTGATCCATCTGCAGGTTCCCCTACAGATACCTTGTTACGACTTAGTCCCCCTTGCTGAACCGAAGTTCGAGCGACCCAGATGAGCCACCCTCACTCCGACCCAACTCGGATGACTTGACGGGCGGTGTGTGCAAAGAGCAGGGGCACATTCACCGCGGGATGTTGACCCGCGATTACTACGGAATCCATT
>JASHRJ010000064.1 GCA_030037395.1 Thermoplasmata archaeon | reverse complement strand
GCCCCCGCCCGCCTGAGGCGCCGCGCGATCTCCCGGAGCGCCTCCGCCCGAGCGCGCGCCGCGTCGAACCGTGCGCGCCGGATCCGGACCCCCGCCGCGCGCAGACGGCGCGCCTCGCGAGCGATGGCGCCGAGGGCCCGGGTCAGCTCGTCGACGATCGGCAGGTCGGCGTCCCGGCTGGTCCGGGACAGCGGGTTCAGGTCGATGGAGATGACGCGTTTGCCGGCCCGCCGGAGCGCGCGGGCCCGGTCGCCGTCCTCGAGCGGCACGAGGCACACGTCGGCCGCGAGGATGCCGCGCACGTCGATCCTCGCGCGGTCGCTCGGGAGGCCGGCGAGGCGGGCGGTCGGCACGATCCCCCGCACGTCCCGGACCCCGGCCCGGGCGAGCCGGCGGCCGATCGCCCGCGCCCGCCCCGGGGTCCGATGGAACAGGTTGACCTCGACCTGGAGCCCCGGGACCGCCCGCTGGAGCTCCGCGACCTCCCGGGCCGCTAGCGTCGCCACGTTGCCGTTCACGCTGAGCACGGGCCGGCGGGCGGCGAGGAGCCAACCGGCCGCCGTCCGCTCCGCGCGCCGGGCCGACGGCGAGCTCCGCTCGCCGAGGAGGTAGTCGAACGCCTCGCCGCGACCGTGCGCGATCAACCCCTCCGGGACCACGATGCCCGCCCGGAACGCCTCGGCGAGGCCGGCCCGGGTCCGCAGGCTAGCGTAGCGCGGGTGGCTCCGCGAGAGGCGCATCGGCGCGCCGGCGGCTCAGCCGGACGGGTGCTCGTCGGCCGGCCGCGGGTCGGCGGTCGTCTCCGCACCGCCGAGCCGACCCTCGAGCGCCGCGATCCGGTCCTCGAGCGGCTGGAGCCCCTCTTCGAGCGCCTTCGTGAGGGAGAGCTTGAGGCTCTCCTCCAGCGCGACGAGGTCGCGGCCGAGGTCGATCATCCGTCGGGCGTTCTCGTTCAGGAGGAGCCGGGTCTGGGTCGAGACCCGGTAGGTGTCCGAGAGGTCCTTGCTGAGCTGGTGGGAGGAGCGCTCGAACGTCTCGATCGAGTCGCCGATCGGCTTCCACTTCGCATCCAGGTCGGCGAGCACGGCCGCCCCGATCTTCTCGCGCCCCTCGGCGAGGCCGTGGTCGATCGCCTGGCCGACCGCCGAGCCGACCTCCGTGCCGAGGCCGGCCAGCCGAGCCTTCACGTCGTCGCCCAGCCCGTGCTGCGCTCCCTCGAGCCGCTCGAGCCGCTCCTCGACCCCCTGCAGGCGGCCTTGGAGGCTGGTGTACGCCGTCCGGATGAGGACCGACAGGTTCGCTTGCCCCAGCTCCTGCGCGCGGAGCAGCAGGTGGAGGACCCAATGCTCGCGGCCTTTCGCCTCCGCGAGGGGCCCCCGGTCGACCCGGTCGCGGACCTCCCGGTCGTCGAGCATCGCCTGGAGCTCTTTCAGGACCTCGACGCGCACCGTGGACGGGGCGCCCGAGCCCGCCGGGGGACCGGCCATCGAGCGCGGATGGGCGGTCTCTGCCTATATACGTTGGCGGCGGAACGCCGCCGGAGTTCCGAGGGCGCGGCCGTCTCGTGCGCCGTCGGCTAGGGGCGCGAAGGTAAGCTGCCGTGCGCGTCGATACGAGGGCCTTAAGCTCCCTACCGCGCTGTTAGCAAGTGACCGGGCGTCGGACGTCGTCGTGCCGCCGGGAACGGCACGGCGCGCCACGGCCCTGTCGGAAGGTAGGCTAACCGGATGCCGCGACCGACGAAGAGCAAGGCGAAGCGACGTGTCGGACTGGCCGTCTATCTCGAGCCGGCGATCCTGCGAAGGCTGAAGGACGCCGCGGAGCGCGACCGGCGGTCGGCCTCCACGCAGGCCGCCCTGTACATCGAAGAGGGTCTGGGGCTTCGCAAGCCGTCGGCCCGCTAGCCGGCCCCGGACGGCCCCGGGGCGGGCGGGCGCTCGTCGCGCTCGTAGCCGGGCCCGAGCAGCTCCCGGGCGACGAGCAGGCGCCGGATCTCGCTCGTCCCGGCGCCGATCTCGAGCAGCTTCGCATCGCGGGCCAGCCGCTCCAGCGGCAGGTCCCGCATGTAGCCGTAGCCCCCGTGGATCTGGATCGCCTCGAGGGCGGCTCGCGTCGAGGCCTCCGAGGCGTACGTGAGCGCGGTGGCGCTGGCGATCCGCCGCGTGGGGTCCTGCGCGACCTCGTCCAAGGCCGCGTACAGCAGCAGCCGCGAGGCGGAGAGGTCGGCGTGCATGTTCGCGAGCTTCTCCTGGATCAGCTCGAACCGCCCGATCTTCTGCCCGAACTGCTCCCGCTCCCGGGCGTACGCCAGCGAGCGCGCGAGGCACTCCTCGAGGATTCCGACGGGGATCGCGGCGAGGACCGCCCGCTCGACGTTCAGGCCGCTCATCATGATCCGGACCCCTTCGTTCTCCTCCCCGAGCCGGTCGCCGACCGGCACGCGCACGTCGCGGAACGCGAGCTCGCCGGTGGGCGAGCCGCGCATCCCCATCTTGTCGAGCGCGCGCGCGACCGAGAAGCCGGGCGCGTCCGACCGCACGAGGAACGCGGTGATCCCCCGCGGTCCGCGCTCCGGGGCGGTCTTCGCGTACACCAGGAGGACGCTCGCCACCGGCCCGTTCGTAATGAACTGCTTCGAACCGCGGAGGACGTACTCGGGGCCGCGCCGCTCGGCCCGGGTCCGAATCGCGACCGCGTCCGAGCCGGCGTCCGGCTCGGTCAGGGCGAGCGCCCCGATCGACCGGCCCTCGGCGACCCCGGCGAGGAACCTCCGCCGCTGGTCGGCGGTCCCGTTCCGGGCTACGTTGTCGGCGTACAGGTTGGAGTGCGCGCCGACGCTCAAGGCGAGCGCGGGGCTCGCCCGGGCGATCTCCTCGAGGATGACCGCCTGGACGCGGTAGGAGAGGCCGAGGCCCCCCACCTCCGGCGGCAGGGTCGGCGCGAGCAGACCGTGCTCGCCCAGCCGGGCGAACGCCTCCGCCGGGAACCGGTCCTCCCGGTCCGTGCGATCGGCGATCGGGGCGACCTCCCGCCGCACGATCTCGCGCGCGGCGTCCCGTACCGCCTCCTCGTCGGGCGACAGGCGAAGGTCCACGCTCCGACCGACCGCCCGGCGAGGATAACCCTTCCCGCGGGGCCGGCTACGGCCTTCGCCGCGCCGGGGCCCGGAGCCTCAGACCCAGGTGGCGGCGCCACGCCGGCAGCGGGCGAGGGAAGTCGGTCCGGAAGTGCGCCCCCCGGCTCTCGGTCCGGGCGAGCGCGGCGCGCGCGATCAGGCCGGCCGTCAGCGCGGCGTTCGCCACCGGTCCCGCGTACGCGCCGGCCCGGGCCGGCGCGGTCCGCCGGGCGAGCTCCTCGAATCGGGCGAGGGCGCCGCGGAGGGCAGGCCCGGACCGGACGATCCCGACCTCCTCCCACAGGGCCGAGCGGATCGCCTCGAAGCTCGCCCTCTCCTCGGGGCGGCCCTCCCCGGCCGGCGGCCGAACGTCGATCACCCGCTCCGGTGCGGCCGGGCCCCCGGGCGCCGGGTGCCGCAGCTGGCGGGCCGCCCGCTCGCCGAACACCAGCCCCTCGACCAGCGAGTTGCTGCCGAGCCGGTTGGCCCCGTGGACGCCGGTGGCGGCCGCCTCGCCAGCGGCGTAGAGGCCCGGCAGCGAGCTCCGGCCCTCGAGGTCGGTGCTCACCCCCCCGATCATGTAGTGGGCGACCGGGGCCACCGGGATCGGCTCGCGCGACGGGTCCAGCCCGTAGGCGAGGAGGAAGTTCGTCACCGAGGGGAACCGCGCGAACAGGCGATCGCGCGGGAGGGCGGTCGCGTCCAGGAGCACGTGGAGGCGGCCGGAGCGCACGAGCTCCTCCTGGATCGCGCGCGCGACCACGTCGCGCGGAGCGAGCTCGGCGTCCGGGTGCCGGCCCACGAGGAACCGCTCCCCCGCCTCGTTGCGGAGGACCGCCCCCTCTCCGCGGAGCGCCTCCGTGATCAGGAACCTCGGGGCCCCCTCGCGCGCGAACGCCGTCGGGTGGAACTGCACGAACTCCATGTCGCTCACCAGCGCTCCCGCGCGGAACGCGATCGCGATCCCCTCGCCGGTGGTGACGGAGGGGTTCGTGCTCTGCCGGTAGAGGCTCCCGACCCCGCCGGTAGCGACGAGGACCGGCCGGGGCTGGTCGACCTCGATCCCGCTGCCGTCCGGCGCAGAAAGGACCGGGACGGGTCCCTCCTTCCCGCCGGGCAGGAGCGCCCGCAGGCTCGTCCGCTCCCGGGCCTCGATCCCGGCCTCGAGCACCCGCCGCTTGAGCGTCTCCTCGATCGAGGAGCCGGTGGCGTCCCCTCCCGCGTGGAGGAGGCGCGCCCGCGTGTGCGCCGCCTCCCGTCCCAGCGCGATCCGGCCGTCCACGGTGTCGAACGGGACCCCGTACCGCACGAGGTCGGCGATCCGGGCCGGCGCCTCCCCGGTGAGGACCCGGGCCGCGGCCCGGTCGACCAGCCCGGCCCCGGCGCGCACCGTGTCGGCGAAGTGTCGGGCGACCGTGTCGTCCGGGCCGACCGCCGCGGCGATCCCTCCCTGGGCGTACCGGGTGTTCGCCTCCTCGAGCCGCCCCTTGGTGACGACCGTCGGCCGGAGCCCGAGTTCCCGGCAGCGGAGCGCGACGTAGAGGCCCGCGATCCCGCTCCCGACGATCAGCGGCCGCTCGCGGCGGTCGACCACGGTCGGCGAAGCCTAGCGGACGGTAAGGCGCTTGGCCGCGCGGGAGCCCCTATCTTCGCCCGCGGCTCCGGCCCGGGGTGCCCGACGGCGGCGGCGCCCTCGCGCTCGCGGAGCTCCTGCGCGATGTTCGCTTGGTCGACGCCCCCGCCCCGGCGTTCGAGATCGCCGCGCACCTCCCGCGGCCGGACGAGCCCCGCGGGCTGAGCGTGAGCGACCTGCTGGGGCCCCGCCCCGCGTTCTGGCGCCGTCTTCGGGGGTCGCCACCCCCCGAACCGGGGCGGGAGCGGCGCCGAGAGGCCGGCC
>JASHRJ010000063.1 GCA_030037395.1 Thermoplasmata archaeon | reverse complement strand
CGGCCGCCAGGGCGCTGACGAACGCGCCGGAGGAGCCGAGCCCCGCGGCCCGAGGGACCCGACTGATCGACCGGATGTCGACCGGAGCGGCGCTCGGCCACGCCGCCGCGAGCGCGGCCCGCAGGTACGGGTTCCGGGCGAGCGCCTCCGCGTCGCCGTTCAGGCGGACCGCGGGGCCCGCGGAGACGACCACCTGGGTCGTGAGGTCGACGGCCAAGAGCAGCTCCGGCGCCCCGTGCACGACCGCGTGCTCCCCGAACAGGATGCATTTGCCGGGCGCCTGCGCCGACACCGGCAGCGGCCGTGCGGCGATCGCGTCGTCGCTCACCGGGACCGCTCCCCGACCCGGGCGACCGTCTTGCCGCGGGCGGTGGGGACGATCCGCTGGCGCGCCCCCGGGAACCCCCGGGTGCCCGGCAGACCCCGCAGCCGCTCGAGCGCGACCGCGACGGCGGCGACCTCGCTGTGAGGCTGGGAGCCGACCGAGACGTTGTACGTCGCGGCGCCGTAGATCGCCGGCGGGACCTTCGCCCCGCCGACGACGAGCAGGACCGAGCGCGCGCGCGCGAGGCGCGGGAGGACGCGCGCGAGCGGCGTGCCGTACATCGTGAGGTGGACCACCGGTCCCCGCTCGGAGCGGACCACCTCCTTCCAGCTCGGGGCGGGGAGGACCCGGAACGAGCCGCCCCACCGGGCGGCTAGCCCCTCCACGCTCTCGGCAACGTGCGGGTCCGGCGGGTGGAGGTACATCCGCTCGGCGCCGAAGGCGCGGGCGACGAGGGCGACGTGCGTGGAGAGGCGCGGGTCGCGGCCCGGGCGATGGCCGATCCTCAGGACCGCAACGCGCGGAGCGCGGGGCCGCCTACGCTTCGCCGCGGAACCGCTCGACCCGGTGCCCACGGTACTCCAGGCGCTCGGAGCGCTTGACGAGCGCCTTCAGGCGCGTCGGCGACATCTTGAGCTCCTCGGCGATGTCGGAGAAGAACCGCCCGTCGTCGCCGATCGCCGCGTAGATCCGCTCCTCCAGCTTCTCGTACTCCTTCGGCGGCATCGTGGCGATCGCGAGGACCTCGCTGATCTCGGCGAGCGGGCTGGTCGTGTTGATGTTGATCGTCGAGTAGTAGAAGTGGTAGCTCTTGTCGGGCTGCTTGCGACCCTCCCGCGCGACCCAGCGGGTGTCGATCAGGCGGAGCTTTTCGAAGAAGGCGAGCGCCCGCTTCCCCTCCTCCCCGAACTCCCCCTCGATGTCCTCCAGCGTCCGCCAGTCCTCGGCCAGCCGCTGGACCACCTTGAGCCGGAGCGGGGTCCCCACGGCCCGCAGGATCGGAACGAGGTCGCTGACGTCGTTGACGACCTTGATGCGATGGATCGCGGCCGCCATCGACGTTCAGTCCCCGGCCTCGCGCGCCGCCGCGGCGAGCAGGCGTCGGCGGTAGGCGCCGTAGCGGTCGGTCGCGTCGAAGCGCGGCGGGTGCGGGGTCCGCGTCTCCTGGCCGCAGCCGGGGCACGCCGCGCGCAGGGTGTAGCGGCGGCAGGCGCGGCAGACGCGGAGGATCGACTCCGTCATGCGCGCACGAAGCTCCCGTCGCCGCCGGCCGACTTGATCGCCTTGAGCGCGGCGTCGGTGGCCTTCTTGAGCGTCTCCTCCGCCTGCTTGTACTGGCCGGCCTGCACCCTCAGGCGGTAGCGCGGGGCGCCGACGTACTGGACCTCCACCGCCTCCGGATCGACCGCCTCGGCGGCGCGGAGCGCCGACCGCACGTGGTCCACGCCGTCCGGCTGGAGGTCGTGGATCTCGAGGGTCCCGAGGACGGTGACCCGCGGAGGGACGATGCTCTCGCGCGCGACCTTCAGGAACGCCGAGGACCACGGGGCCTTCTCGGTCTCCTTCTGGAACCGCTTCGGGTCGGCGGAGGCGACCTCGAAGGCGCCGAACAGCGAGCCGTACCGCTCCACCAGCGCCGGGCCGAAGTGGGCGACGGCCTCCTCCGTGGACTTGCCGAGCGCGGTCGCCACCTGCCCGGCGAGCCGGACCGCCCGTTGCTCGTTCTTCCACGCCTGGACCTTCTCCCGGCGCTGGTGGTCGTTGATCCGCTTCAGCGAGAGATCGACCTGGCCCTTCGCGGCGTCGACCCGGAGGACCCGCGCGACGATCTTCTGGCCCTCGCGGACGTGGTCGCGGATGTACTTGACCCACCCCGCGGCGACCTCGGAGAGGTGGATGAACGCCTCCCGGTTCGCGTACTCGTCCAGCGTGACGAACGCCCCGAAGTTCCGGATCGAGGTGACGGTGCCGACGACCAGCTCCCCCTCCTCGGGGAGCTCCGCGCGCAGGGGCATCCGACCGCCGGGCTCCCCGCCGCTACCCGCCGAGGGTGCGGACGAGCTCGCCCCGGATCTTCGCCTGGCCCCCGGTCGGCGTCGCGACCGTCGCCCCGCAGACCGTGCAGCTGACCGCCGTCGACGGGCGGCTGAACACCGGCTGCTCCGTCGAGCAGTCCGGGCACTTCACGACCCAGAACGGCGACGGACCCCGCACGGTATCGGTCACGCCCCCCCTCGTCAGTGCTTCTCGACGAGCTCGAGGGAGCTCGCCCGCCAGCTCGCCGGCTGGACCGTGTACCGGCACTTCTTGCAGCGATATTTGAGATACACCCGCCGAACCGCCTTCGCCCGCCCCTCCGGCTTCGGCCGCGGAAATCCCCCGTAGCCGCGCGTCGCGCGGCGGAAGCGGCGCTGCCCCCACTTCAGCTCGGAGGCAGGTCGCTTCTTGCCCTTCTCGACCTCGTGCTCCGTGTGCCCCTTGCACTTCGGGCAGTACGTCGAGACGACCTTAGGATAGTGCATCGAGGGCCCGCGAGGAGCATCCCGTATATACCCGTTCGGGCGCCCCGGGGGCGGAGGCCCCGCGGCCGTCGACCCTCGGAGAATCCGGCTCCTCCGAGCCGCCGGCCCCGTGCGAACGCCTAAATAGGGAAGCCTTTTCGGCGCCGAGCGTTCTCACCTCGAGGTCGTCGATGCCCGATCGTCCCCCGCTGGAAGTCATCGCCGAGGCCCTGGAGAAGGCCCCGGAGCGGAAGTTCCGCGAGACCCTCGAGCTGTCGGTCAACCTGAAGGACCTCGATCTCTCCGTGCCGAAGAACCGCATCGAGGAGGAGATCCCGCTCCCGCACGGCCGGGGCCGCGCGGCGCGCGTCGCGGTGATCGGCTCGCCGGAGCTGCTCCAGAAGGTCCGTACCGTCGCCGACGTGGTGATCCCGGGCCAGGAGCTTGACGAGTTCGCGAAGGGGGCGCGGAAGGCGGTCGACACCATCGACTTCTTCCTCGCCGAGGCGCCGCTGATGCCGACGATCGGCAAGCGGCTTGGCGTCGTCCTCGGGCCGCGCGGGAAGATGCCGCGCCCGGTGCCGCCGGGCTCGGATCCGACGAACCTGATCCGCTCGCTCCAGCGCTCCGTCCGGGTCCGCTCGAAGGGGAACCGTACGTTCCACGCGCCGGTCGGCTCTCGCGGGATGAAGCCGGAGGAGATCGCGCAGAACGTCGACGCGCTCCTCGCGCGCATCACCGGCAAGCTCGAGCGCGGCCGCTCGAACATCGAGTCGGTGTACCTGAAGACGACGATGGGGCCGGCGGTCCGGCTCTGGTGAGAGGTCGGACGATGCCGGGGCGGGGGAGCGTTCGGCCGGAGAGGATCGCGCGCACGAAGGCGCTCGGCGAGAGCGTCCTTGCCCGACCCGTCACGGCGCTGGTCGGCGTTCGGGGGGTCCCGGCGGCGGCGCTCCAGTCGATGCGGCGGGAGCTGCGGGCGCGCGGCCACCCGATCGTGGTCGCCCCGAACAGCGCGCTGCGGCACGCCCTCGGCGCGGCGGCCGAGCAACGCCCCGCGCTGCGTCCGCTCCTCGACCGTCTGGACGACCAGACCGCCCTCCTCACCGCGGAGGGGAACCCGTTCGCGATCTTCGACGAGTTCGCCCGGACCCGCTCGCCGACCCCGGCCCGGGGGGGCGAGGTCGCCCCGCGCGACATCTTCGTGCCGGCGGGGACCACCAGCTTCAAGCCGGGCCCGATCGTCGGCGAGCTGCAGCACGCCGGCTTCCCTGCGGCGATCGAGAAGGGAAAGGTCGTGCTGAAGAAGGACACCACCATCGTGCACGCCGGCCAGACGATCTCCCGCGAGGTCGCCGGTCTGCTCACCCGCCTCGACATCCGCCCGCTCGAGGTCGGCCTCGCCGTCCGCGGCCTGGTCGACGGCGGCACGTTCTACCCGCCCGAGGTCCTCGCGGTCGACCTCGAGGCGCTGCGTGGTGAGCTCGCCCGCGGCTTCCGGCGCGCGGTCGCGCTCGCCGTCGAGCTCGGCTACCCCACCCCGGCGAGCTGGCCCGGACTGGTCACGCGCGCGCACCGTCGGGCGCTCGGCGTGGCGATCGCCGCCGGCTTCCCGACGAAGGAAACGATCGAGCCGCTGTTCGTGCAGGCGATGAAGGAGGCGGCCGCCGTCGGCCGCGCCGTGTCGAGCTGACCGGGCGGGTCGAACCAACGCACGGAGGAACCAGGACCATGGAGTACGTTTACGGAGCCCTGCTGCTGAACGCCGCCCAGAAGCCGATCGACGAGAAGGGTCTCGGCGGAGTCCTCTCCGCCGCGGGGGTCGCCCCCGACCCGGCGCGCCTCAAGGCGTTGCTCGCTTCCCTCGAGGGGGTCAACCTCGCGGAGCTGATCGCCAAGGCGGAGACGTTCGCCGCCCCCAGCGCCGCCGCGGCGCCGGCGGAGAAGAAGGACGGCAAGGGCGAGAAGAAGGAAGAGGCGAAGCCCGAAGAGAAGGGCGTCTCCGAGGAAGAGGCGGCCGAGGGGCTCAGCGCACTGTTCGGCTGAGGCGCCGATCGTTCCTCCCCCCTGCGGGGCCCGGGCGGGCGGTCTCCACGCCGCCGGGCCGGGCGACGGCCCGGTGCCCCGCACCCTTAAGTCCCGGTCCCCGCTCGCTCTCGCGTGAGGCCGGCGTAGGCCCCCTCGTTCGATGCCGGCCCGGGAGCAGTGCGGCGTCGTCGGGGTGTCGCTCCAGTCGACGGGCGCGGCCCCGTACCTGTTCCGCGGGCTCCGCGCGCTGCAGCACCGCGGCCAGGAGTCGGCCGGGATTGCGACCAGCAGCCACGGGACCCTCTACCACCGCAAGGGGATGGGGCTCGTCCACGAGATCTTCGGCCAGGAGATCCTCGACACCCTGCGCGGGCCGGTGGGGATCGGCCACGTCCGCTACTCGACCACCGGCTCGAGCGATCTGGAGAATGCGCAGCCGATCGTCGTCAAGATCCGGGACCAGGACGGCGCGATCGCCCACAACGGCGACCTCGTGAACTTCGAGTGGATCCGCCGGCGCCTCCAGGCCCAGGGCGTAGAGCTGCTCGGCGACGCCGACACGGAGATGATGGCGCAGCTGATCGCCTTCGAGTACGGCCGCACGCGCGAGCTGGACGCCGCGATCCGGCGCGCTGCCGCCGAGCTCGTCGGCGGCTACGCGGTCGTCCTGCTCGCCGGCGGTCGGGTGTACGCCTTCCGGGACCCGCTCGGGATCCGCCCGCTGGTGCTCGGGACGGTCGACGGCGGTGCTGCGGTCGCGAGCGAATCGGTCGCCCTCGAGCTGATGGGCGGCAAGGCGACGCGCGACATCGCGCCCGGTGAGGTGGTCGTCCTCGACAAGGGGCAGGTCGTCAAGACCTCCTCGATCGCGAGCCCCGGGGCGCGCGCCCACTGCATGTTCGAGTGGGTCTACTTCTCGCGGCCGGATTCGATCGCGGAGGGCCGCTCGGTCTACGAGGCGCGGTACCGCCTGGGCGAGCGGCTCGCGAAGGAGAGTCCCGCGGAGGCGGACCTCGTGGTGCCGGTGCCGGACTCCGCCCGGCCTCAGGCGCTCGGGTTCGCGAGCGTGTCCGGGATCCCGTACGCGGAGGGGCTGATCAAGAACCGCTTCGTCGAGCGCACCTTCATCCTGCCCGACCAGCGACGGCGCGAGTTCGAGGTCCGGGTGAAGCTCCACCCGGTGCCGGGGCTGCTCCGGGGCAAGCGCGTCGTCCTGCTCGACGACTCGATCGTCCGCGGCACGACGCTCCGGGAGATCGTCCAGATGGTCCGCTCCGCGGGGGCGAGCCGGGTGGACGTGCGGGTCGGCTGCCCGCCGATCCGGGCGCCCTGCTACTTCGGCGTCGACATGAAGGCGCGCCGCGAGCTGGTCGCCCACGGCCGCGAGGAGGCGGAGGTCGCGCAGGTGATCGGCGCCGACTCGGTCCACTACGTCTCGGTCGCCGGGCTGGTGGAGGCGATCGGGCTGCCGGCGCAGGACCTGTGCCTCGGCTGCCTCACCGGGAAGTACCCGGTCGACGTCCCCGAGGAGCGCCACCGCTTCCAGAAGTCGCTCGGGGAGTTCTAGACGGTGGGCGCGACGCTTGTCGTCGCGCGCGGCGGCTCCCTCTTCGTCGTCCCCGAGCGGGGCGCTCCGCGCGAGTTCCCCGAGGCGGCGCCCCCGGACGCCGGCGCGCCCGCCCCCGCGGGGCTGGACGCGGCCGTACGCGTCCTTTCGGCCGCCGGGTCGATCGCCGCGTGCGGGCCGGAGCTCGCCCGGCTCCTCGGCGAGC
>JASHRJ010000062.1 GCA_030037395.1 Thermoplasmata archaeon | reverse complement strand
GCGGCGGCGAACCTCGCGGGGATCCGGCCGGGCGACCGGGTGCTCGACCCGTTCCTCGGCACCGGGGCGCTCCTCGGCGAGGCGATCCTCCTCGGCGCCCGGGGCTGGGGGATCGACGTCGACCGGACGATGGTGCGGGGGGCCCTCCGGAACCTCTCCCATCTCGGCGGGGTCGCCGAGCGGCTCGTCGAGGGCGACGCGCGGAGCGTGGAGCTCGGCGTCCCGGCGCCGGCGTTCGACGCGATCTTGACCGACCCGCCGTACGGCCGCGGCTCGGCGAGCGTGGGCGGGGAGCCGGGCCCCCTCGTCCGGGAGGTCCTGGTCCGCTGGCAGGCGTGCCTCGTGCCGAACGGACCGATCGTCGTGGTGGCGCCGGGCGGGCCGCCGTCGCTCCCGGCGCCGTGGGTCGAGGAGTGCCGGATCCCGATCCGGGTGCACCGGAGCCTGACCCGACAGTTCCGCCGGTACCGTCGCCCCGCCTAGAACGCGGCCGGCGGCAGGGCGATCTGGGCGTGGCCGCCGCCCGCCGGCGGGCAGAGCTCGTCCGCGGCGAAGCTGATCTCGACCACGACCGCCGACTGCGTGTTCGAGAACTCGACCGTGACGTCCGCCGAGGTGAGGCCGTCGATCGTCACGTACGCGCTCGCGGGGACGCTCGCGGACCCTCCGGCGATCGGCCCGAGGCTCGAGCCGTTCGGCAGGAGGAACGTCCAGCTCGCGTTCTGCTCCCAGGCGGCGAGCGCCGCCCCTTCGAGGTACGTCGGCGTCGCATTGCTCCCGACGGAGACGTTCGTCACCGCGAAGGTGAACGTGAAGCCGTGGGAGACCGGGTCCTGGTTCGCCACCGTGACGTCGAGATCGGCGGCGATCGCCGCGCCGGCGGGCGGCGGAACGCTCGCGGCGTGCGCGTCGGTGAGCCCGATCCCGCCGGCCGGCGCGGAGAGCGGGACCAGGACGAAGCCGCTGACGAGGATCCCCACCACGAGCGCCCCCATGGCGTACCGCTTCCCGTCGAGATGCGTCACGTCGTTCAGCGGCGGGGGATGGCGCAGCCCGAGGACCAGGACGATGATCGCGAAGAGGAACCAGCCGACGTAGAAGAACCCCAGCACGAACAGCGAGAGCGCCGCCGCGTAGCTGACGTAGCGGGCCCGGTCGCCGGCCAGGGCGCGGAAGACGTGGCCGCCGTCGAGGGAGCCGGCCGGCAGAAGGTTGATCGCCGTGACGAGGACGCCGACCCAGCCGGCCAGCGCGAGCGGGTGAAGGCTCACGATCGAGGACGGGAAGAAGGCGGACAGCAGCGTCCAGAACAACGACGGCCCGAGGAGGAGGTTGCCGTAGCTCTGCCCGAGGATCGACGGCCCGCAGTAGCTCGCCGGGATCACGGGGGCGTGCACCGAGAGCGCGAGCCCGGCGAGCGAGATCGGGATCGACATCGCGAAACCGGCGAGCGGGCCGGCCGCGCCGACGTCGAACAGCGCCTTGCGGTCCGGGAACGGCTCGCGCATGCTGACGAAGGCGCCGAACGTCCCGAGGATGTACGGC
Organism: Thermoplasmata archaeon; assembly: GCA_030037395.1. Taxonomy (GTDB): domain Archaea; phylum Thermoplasmatota; class Thermoplasmata; order Lutacidiplasmatales; family UBA184; genus Lutacidiplasma. Next base: position 1,288 of record JASHRJ010000062.1, on the reverse strand, counting down.
GGGGGGATCGGGATGAAGTACGGGAGCGAGGCGTCCAGTCCCCGGCGGCGGGCGACCAGGTAGTGGGCCGACTCGTGCACGCCGAGGATCGCCATCAACGGCGCGGCGAAGTACAGCGCCCCGTAGGCGACGTCCGTCGGCCCGAGCACCGTCCCGCCGCGGTACGTCAGCCAGATCATCGTGCCGGCGAAGACCGTCGTGGCGATCGTGGCGGCGAGCAGCACCAGGTTGATCCAGGGGCGACGGGGCCCGAGCTTGGGCCGGCGGACCACCTCGACGAACTCCTCCCCGGCCTCCCGTCGAAGGATCGGGATGTAACCGAGGCGGCTGAGCTCCTGCCGCAAGGCGTCGAACTTCGGGTCGAGCTGCGCGCGGTCGATGTGGACGGCGAAGAGCACCGACTGCGGGCCGACGCGGGTCTCGTACACCGGGAAGTAGCTGGCGACCGCGGCGCGGACCCGGTCGAGCTCCGTCCGACCGGCGGCGCTCGGGATCGGTCCGGAGCCTCGCACCGAGCGCCTCGCTCCGGGCTACGCGCCCGCGGACTTGCGGAGCCGGCGCGCCCGCTCCTTGGCGTTGTAGCCGGTGATCTCCTCGAGGAACCGGTTGTACCGGGCGATCGTCTCCCTGGCGGTGGTCTCGTCGACCTTGGGGTTCATGCGCACGTCGACCCGGAGGGCGCGGCCGTCCGGCCGGCCGGTCAGCTGCTCGATCGCGCCGAACGCCGCCCGGACCTCCTCGGGGCGCTCCTCGACGGTCGCGAAGTGCGTCCGGGCGATCGCCGCGATCGCCTTCAACTCCAGGTTCGAGCGGTGGCTGACGCGCACCGGATAGCTCGGCACGACCCCGGACGAGCCGAGGTGCCGATAAAAAGCCTGCCCGGCGCGAGCGCCCCGGATCGCAGCCGCCGACCTAGACCGTCTCGATCTCGAACAGGACCCGGTAGCCGCGGAGCCGGTGGGTCAGCTGGTCGGTCAGCTCGAGGATCTCCTCGCGGCGCGCGCTCCCGTGCCAGTCGTAGACGAAGTCGTAGTTGCCGTGAGTCGGGGCGAACCCCGCCGACACGAGCCGGTCGGCGACCTCCGACGGCTTCGCGCCCTCGCTGTCGAAGCTCACGCGGAGGTACGTCTCCATCCGGCCCGGCCAGCGGCGAGGGCGGTCAAAGGGGTTTCGGCCGACGGGGCCGGAGCCGGCGCGCGACGCCGCCCGCCAGGCCGCCCGCCGCTCCGCGCGGCACCGGATGCGGGCCGAGCGCGACCCGGGGGGCCTGCACGGCGACCGTCCAGCC
>JASHRJ010000061.1 GCA_030037395.1 Thermoplasmata archaeon | reverse complement strand
GTCTCCGCGCCGGGCGGGGGCGCGCCGGCCTGGTAGAGCTTCGCCGCCGCCTGGTGCAGCGCCCGCGTGAGCTCGTCGGTCCGCTCCTTCACCGTCGCGGCGCTCCCGTCCTGCTGCGCCACCGCGTCGCGGAGCGACTTCACCTTGTCGCGGATCCCGTCCGCCTCGGCGGCGTCGAGCCGGTCCTTCGCGTCGCCGAGCAGTCGCTCCGCCTCGTAGGCGAGCGACTCCGCGTGGTTCTTCGCCTCGATCAGGTCGGCCCGCTCCCGGTCCTTCGCCGCGAACTCCTCCGCCTGGCGGACCATCCGGGCGACCTCCTCCTTCGAGAGCTTGGTGGAGGCGGTGATCGCGATCCCCTGCTTGCGGCCGCTCGCGAGGTCCTTCGCGGAGACGTTGACCACGCCGTTCGCGTCGATGTCGAAGCTGACCTCGATCTGGGGCATCCCGCGGGGGGCCGGCGGGATCCCGGTCAGCAGAAAGCTCCCGAGCGCGACGTTGTCGGCGGCGATCGGCCGCTCTCCCTGGTAGACCTTGATCTCGACGGTCGACTGGTTGTCGGCGGCCGTCGTGAACGTCTGGCTCTTGCGGGTCGGGATCGTGGTGTTCCGATCGATCAAGTGCGTGAACACCCCGCCGAGGGTCTCGAGGCCCAACGAGAGCGGGGTCACGTCGAGCAGCAGGACGTCCTTTACCTCGCCGGCGAGGACCCCGCCCTGGATCGCGGCGCCCATCGCGACGCACTCCATCGGGTCGACCCCCCGCTCGATCGGGCGGCCGATCGCCTGCTCGAGGAACTTCTGGACCAGCGGCATCCGCGTCGGCCCGCCGACCAGGACGACCCGCGCGATGTCCTCCTTCGAGAGCTTCGCGTCCCGGATCGCCTGCTCCACCGGGGCTCGGCACCGGTCGACGATGGGGCGGACCAGCTCCTCGAGCTTCGCCCGGGTCATCTGGAGGGCGAGGTGCTTGGGCCCGTCCTGCGTGGCGGTCAGGAACGGGAGATTGATCTGCGTATCCAAGGTCGAGGAGAGCTCGATCTTCGCCTTCTCGGCGGCGTCCCGGACCCGCTGCATCGCCATCTTGTCGGAGCGGACGTTGACGCCGGAGTCCTTCTGGAACTCGCCGACGATCCACTCGGTCACCGCGTTGTCCATGTCCGTGCCGCCGAGCTGGGTGTCGCCGCTCGTCGACAGCACCTCGAAAACGCCGTCGCCGAACTCCATCAGCGTGACGTCCAGGGTTCCACCGCCCAGGTCGAAGACGAGGACCTTCTGGTTCTTGCCCGCCTTGTCGAGGCCGTAGGCGAGCGAGGCAGCCGTCGGCTCGTTGATGATGCGGACGACCTCGAGGCCGGCGATCGCCCCGGCGTCCTTCGTCGCCTGGCGCTGGTTGTCGTTGAAGTACGCCGGGACGGTGATCACCGCCTTGTCGATCTTCTCGCCGAGGAACGCCTCCGCGTCCCGCTTGATCTTCTGGAGAAGGAACGCGGAGAGCTGCTGCGGGGTGTACGACTTGCCGTGGAGGACGTACTTGTGGTCGGTCCCCATCTTCCGCTTGAACGCGGTGACGGTCCCCTCGGGGTTCGAGACCGCTTGGCGGCGGGCCGGCTCCCCGACGATCAGCTGGCCGTCCTTGGTGAACGCGACGTACGAGGGGAACGCCTTCCCCCCCCCGACGGTGGTCCCCTCCGCGCTCGGCACGATCGCGGGCCGGCCCCCCTCCAGGACCGCCGCCGCGGAGTTGCTCGTCCCCAGGTCGATCCCCAGAATCTTCGCCATCCCTTCCTCGAAGAACTCGCCGAACGGCGCCCCTTGCCCTACGGCGGGCTCACCCACGTTGATGAGTATGCACTCATATAAAAGCGCAACGAGTCCGCGAGGGGGTCCGGACGGCGAGGGAGCACCTACGGCGGGGCGGGAGGCGCCGGCTCCAGCTGGGCCAGAAGGAACCCGTCGTGCCCCTTGACCCCGACGGTCTGGAGGGCGGTCGCCGCGATCCGAGGGTCCTGCCCGAGCCGCTCGAGCATCCGCTGCACGCCCCGCACCGACGGATCCGCGCTCGTCGGCTCGGCGACGTCCCCTCGCCGCACGACGTTGTCGACGACGAGGAGGGCCCCGGCGCGGCTGATCCGCGCGGCCTGCGCGACGTACTCCGGGTACTCGGTCTTGTCGGCGTCCACGAACACGAGGTCGAACGCGGGAGCGCCCTCGCGCCGGAGCGCCTCGAGGCTCTCCAGCGCCGCCCCGACCCGCACCTCGACCCTCTCCGCGAGGCCGGCCCGGGCGACGTTCCGGCGCGCGACCTCGGCATGCTTCGGCTCCCGCTCCAGGGTCACCAGCCGGCCGCCGGACGGGAGCGCGCGCGCCAGCCAGATCGTGCTGTAGCCTCCGAGGGTCCCGATCTCCAGGATGCGGCGCGCCCCGATCGCGCGCGCGAGGAGGTGGAGCAGCTTGCCCTGCAGCGGGGAGACCTGGATCTCCGGTAGCCCCGCCTCCCGGCTCGCCAGCAGCGCCGCCTCGAGGGCCGGGTCGGACGCCCCCAGGCGCTCCTCCAGGTACCGGTCGACGTCGGACCACGCGGCGAGAAGCTCCGCGGGAGAGGGCCGCTGCGGCATCGTGCCCGGGCAGGCCGTCGGGAGATTTGGGGTACCGCGCCCGTTCGCCGTGGCGAACCGTATTCAGAGCGGGGAGGCTGCGGCGCCGATGCGGCCGGACGGGGTCCCCCGCCCGCACCGGCGCGGCGGCGGGCCCGCGGTCGAGCGCCCGGCCCCGGGAGCGCGAGGCCGCGGGCGGCCGCCGGCGGACGGGAAGGCGTGACGCTCCTGTCGATCTCGGGCACCCCGCTGGTCGTGCTCCTGCTCGGCGTCACCCTCCTCGTAGGGTTCGGCGCCGACTGGCTCGCCCACCGCTTCCGCGTGCCGGACGTCCTGTGGCTGATCGCCCTCGGGATCGTCGTCGGGCCGCTGCTCGGCCTGCTCTCGCCGAGCCCGTTCCTGGCGCTCGCCCCGACGCTCGGGGTGGCGACGCTGATCCTGATCCTGTTCGACGCGGGACTCGACCTCAAGCTGTCGGTCGTGCGCCCGCTCGCCGGGCCGGCGGTCGCCTTTGCGGTGGTCAGCTACCTCGGCAGCACCGCCCTGCTGTTCGCCGTCGGAGACCTCTTCCTCTTCCCGGGCGCCACGGTCCTCTCGCTGCTGTTCGGGACCGCGCTCGGGTGCACCTCGGGGGCGATCGTCATCCCGATCGCCGCCCGGGTCGGCCTTCCGCCGGGCCTTCGGGGGGTCGTGCAGCTCGAGGCGGCGATCGAGGACGCGCTGGCGGTGGTCGCCGTCACCACGGTGCTGGCGCTCCTCGCCGCCCCGCACGGCTCGGTCGCCCTCAGCCTCACGGCGGCGCTCCTCCTGCCGTTCCCGGTCGGGATCGCCCTGGGCCTGGTCGCCGGCCTCCTCTGCCTGTTCTTCCTGTACGACTGGCAGGAGCGCCCGTTCGCGGCCCTGGCCACGCTAGGGTTCGTCTTCGTCCTCTACGCCGGCGCGGAGGCGCTCGGCGGCTCGGGGATCCTCGCCGCGCTCGTCATGGGGGCGGTGCTGGCCAACGCCGAGGCGTTCCGCCCGATCCTGCGCCAGCGCCGGCCGTTCCACGTCGCCGCGGAGCTCCGCAAGGTCGAGGTCGAGATCGCCTTCGTGCTCCGGGCGTTCTTCCTGTTCCTCGTGGGGCTGTTCGTCTCCCTGTCGAACCCGGGGCTCTGGGCCGGCCTGGCGATCGTGGGGCTCGTCGTGGGCCTGTTCGCCCTGCGCCTCGGCGCGGCGCGAGCGGCCACCGGGGGCCCGAGCCTGCCGAAGGAGTGGGCCGCGCCCCTTGCCGGTCTGTGCGGCCGGGGTCTCACCTCCGCGGTCCTGCTGCTCGTCGCGCTGGAGAAGGTCCCGGGGGTCCAGCGGCTGCTGCTGCCCGCGCTGCTGGTGATCGTCGGCACCAACGTCGGGATGACCGTCGGGCTGTGGGCCCGGGCACCGCCCGCCCCGCCGGAGCCGGCGATCGCCGAGACCGAGCGGCGGTGGGCGGCGGTCGCCGCCCAGCTCGTGACGCTCGACGCCGACGAGCGTCCGCCGCTCCCGGGCGGCGGCCTGCGGATCCCGGAGCCCGAGCGCGACGGCCCGCCGCGGGTCCGGTCGCAGGCCTAGCGGACCGGACCGGGGCAAGCCTATCTTGGGGGCCGGGCCTGGGTGCTCCGTGGCGCGCCCCGCGGCCTCGGCGTCGCCCCGGATCGACGCCGTCCTGCTCGACATGGACGACACCCTGTTCGACCACTCGCTGACGTGCCGGGCCGCGATCGCGGAGCTCCGACGCCAGATCGGCTACCTGCGCCGGCGCTCGCTGGGCGAGCTGTGGCAGGAGTACCTGGAGCGCCAGGACGCCGACGCGACGCCGGCCGCCGCGGTTCGGTCCGTCGCCGACGCCCGCCGCGTCCGGTGGGGCCGTCTGGCGGCGAGCTGCGGGACCGAGCTCACCGACGGCGAGGCCGAGGCGCTCTCTCGGGCGTACCGAGAACGGTATCGGCGGCACCGACGAGCGGTCGTCGGGGCCCCGGAGCTGGTGGCTCGCCTCCATCGGCAGGTGAAGGTCGTCGTCGTGACGAACAACGAGGTCGCCGAGCAGGAGGAGAAGGTCCGGTTCCTCGGGATCGGGGCGTCGCTCGACGGGCTCGTGATCTCCGAGGCGGTCGGGGTTGCCAAGCCGGACCGACGGATCTTCGAGGCCGCGCTCTCGGTCGCGGGGGTCCCGGCCGACCGGGCGACGATGGTCGGGGACTCGTGGCCCAGCGACGTGGTCGGCGCGGCGGGCGCGGGCCTCCGGCCGGTCTGGTTCAACCGCTTCGGCCGGCCCCGCCCCGCGGCGCCCCCGGCGACGGAGCTCCGCTCGCTCCGGCCGGCCGGCGCGGCCGAGCGGCTCCTCCTCGGCGG
>JASHRJ010000060.1 GCA_030037395.1 Thermoplasmata archaeon | reverse complement strand
ACCGGTTGCTCCCCCGACCAGGGCAGCGGCCGCTCCGTCCTCGACGGAGGAGGCGCCCCGGGATGGGACCGGTGCCCAGGCGACCATGATCGCCGCGAGGGCGACGAGGGCCCCGGCGAGCAGCATCTCTCGAGCCCGCAGGGGTGACCCAGTCCGTCGACGCAGCCTCACCGGTGGCGAGGCCAACCGTCGGCTCCTACATAATGGCGGCACGACGGCCCGCCTGGGGGACCGCAGGGCCGGCTTCCAGAGCTACCGGTCGGCCGGGGAGCCTTGCAGCAGGAAACCCTGGGTCAAGCTCCCGCGGGCTCCGGGCTCCTTTCGGTCATCTGAGGTTTTCTATAGTACGAGGGCTTACGCTCGTACACCCGGCTCTGCGGCCTGTCGAGAGAATGACCGTGCGGTCCCCCGATCGCAGCCGACCGATGGCGATGGTGGTTGTCCTAGGGGCCGTGTTGATCTGCTCGGCCGTCGGCGTGGCTCGGACCGGTCCGGTCGGCCGCGTGGCTCCTGCGGCCACGGGCGTCGGTTCCTCCAGCGACGGACTCGCCCCCGCGCCGGCCGCGGCCGGCACCGGTGCCGCGAACCCGCCGACGACCCTGGCAAGCCCGTCGCGGGTCGCTGGGCCCAGCGGCACCGGCTCCGCGTGGCCCGGGACCCTCTTGGGGCTGGCCGGGCCCCTGGGCTCGGGCCTTTTGGCGCCGTGGACCGGCAACGTGACGAACGGCTCGACAGGCAGCAACAGCAGCGTACCCCCGTTGAAGCCGAACGTCGTGGTCCTCTCGAATTCCACCGCGGCGGACCTTCTCTGGTACTCTCCCGGGGCAGAGTACGTGTTCTCGCCAAATGCCTCCCAGCTCGCGAACGTCACGACCGGGGATGTCCTCGTCTCGAACGGCTCCGTTCCGCTGCTCTTCAACGTCAGTTCGACCTCCTCCAACGCGTCGGGGTACTGCATCTTCGGCAGCAACGCCAGCTTGGGCAGCCTGTTCGAGCCGGGGAACTACACGTTCTCGGTGGGCAACTCCACCGCGGATCCGAACTTCGAGTTCAACGGCTCGTGGCTGAACGGTGCCCTGTCGATTGCCTTCGGCGGTTCCGTGTCCGCCGATGCGAGCCTTTCGATCGACGTCTGCAGCGTCCTCTACGTGATCACGTATCTTTGCGGATTCGACTTCTCCACGACCGTCACGGAGAAAGGTTGGCTGAACGTCACGCTCGCGCACGCGCTCAGCAAGACCGAGCAGATCACCGGCCCCTCGTTCGATCTCGACTGCATCCCGGTCGAGGTGGGCTGCATCGTGCCCCAGGTTTCCCTGGACGCCGGGATCACCGTCAGCGCTTCGGCGTCCTACTGGGCGAACGCGAGCCTCACGATGCAGCAGACGGTCTGGGTGAAGTGCACGCCGTTCTGCTCCGCGGGCTACACCCCGACCGTCACGCCGAGCTTCCGGCAGGGCGTGGGTGCGGCCGCGAGCGTCGAGGTCTACGCGGACACCCCCAAGATCAGCTTCCTGTTCGATGGGGCGGCCGGACCGTACGTCGGCGTGCGCCCCTCGCTCACCTTCACCGCCAACTTCGGCGGGTCGAGCGCCTCGTGGACGCTGCAGGCGTCCGTCGCCGTCTCCGCCGGGGTCGACTCCGCGGCGTGGCTCGGCGATTTCAGCTACGGTACGAGCTGGACGGTCTGGTCCGATACGCTGGCGTCCGGCTCCCTGACGACGTATTCGGTGACCGTGCCGGAGTCGGGGCTCGAGGCCGGCCTCACGTTCGCCGTGACGGTCCAGGGGTATCCGTACTCCCTCACGACCGGCGGCGGGACCGATAGGCTCAGCCTGTCGCTGCCGACCGGCTCGTTCCCGTACAGCATCGCGGCGATCCCGTACTGGTCGCAGACGGCGCTTCCCTCCGAAGGCAACTTCACCGTTGCCGGCGGCCCGGTGACCGAGCCTACGCTCGTCTACTCCGGGAAGCCGTTCACCGCCGTCTTCTGCGAGGTGGGACTGCCGGAGTACGGGAACGGAAGCCCCGTCGACGCCTGGTCCGTCACGGTCGGGAGCGCGAAGGAGGCCGGCGCCACCTCCTGCCACAGCTTCTCGGAGGTCGGGGGCCCGTACACCTACTACGTTGCGGGGCCGTCGGCCTACACCCCGTCACCGGGGTCCGGCACGGTGGCGGCCACCCGTTCGGCCGTCAGCGTCAACGTCACCTTCGTGCCGAGGAGCGGGGGCGCCGGCTGCGTAGCGTACGGTACGCCGATCCTGACCCCGACCGGCTACGTCCCCATCCAGGACCTCCGGCCCGGCGCCGACGTCGAGGAGTACGACTTCGCGGCGGGCGGTCTGGTCGTCGGCCAGCTCGTGTCGGCGGCGACGACCCCGGTCCTGCGGCTCGTGGACGTGGACTACGGCCTCCTCTTCCTGACGCTGACCGACCAGCCGATCTTCGCCGCGAACGCGACGTACGTGGGGTGGCTCCACGACCCGGACCTGCTCACCACGGCGGACTGGGTCTTCGATCCGGTCTCCGACGCGTGGATCCCCGTGCACGCCGTGACGGTCGTGCACGAGCTGGACCTCGTCTACGATGTCGTCACCACCGGCTTCAACAACTTCGTCGGGAACGGAGTTCTCCTCGACCTGAAGGCGTGCGCGGCGTGCACGGGCTC
>JASHRJ010000059.1 GCA_030037395.1 Thermoplasmata archaeon | reverse complement strand
TTTCCGCCGGCCGGCGGGCGGCCCTTCGGCGGGGCGCCGCCGGGGGCCGCCGGCCCCTTCTTCGGCGGGCTCTCCGCCGGGGGAGCGCTCATGCCGGTCCGGCTCGTGCCCTGGCCTTGCTGGAGCTTCCACTGGCTGAACGGCGTGTACGACGCCTGGCGCTTCCACCAGTCCCAGAACGCCCCGTCGGTGTAGTTCTCGCCGAGGTCCTTCTTCGCCTCCGCGCGGTAGCGCTCGGTGAAGTCGGCGTACGCCTGGCGCTCCGGGTCCGCCCCGAACTCTCCGGGCTTACCGAGGAGCTGCACGGCGCACTCGGGGCAGAAGCGGGAGGCCGCCGGGATCGTGGAGGAGCACCGGCTGCAGCGCACGACGTCCGACTCGAACTCGGCGCCGCACTTCGGGCAGACCTTCGCGTTCTCGGGGATCAGGTTGCCGCACTCGCCGCACTCGACGAGCTTGCCGGCCGCCTGCTGGCGGGAGAACAGGAGGAAGCCGATCGCTCCCGCGACGATCGCGACGGCGATCGCGAGCCACAGCCACAGCGGCTCGCCGAGCACCTTCAGGAACAGGGGGTTCGTCGGCGCCGGGGCCGGGATCTCGTACTGGCCCGCGAACTTGAACACCGGCGAGACGACGCCGTTGTAGGCGGCGACCAGCGAGAGGGTGTAGGAGGTGCCGGCCTTCAGACCGACGCTCGACCAGTCGATGACGAAGGAGCCGTTCTGCGCGACCCGGCTGCCGTTCACCGGGGGGTTCCCGGTGCCGAGCACGATCGGGGTCCCGCTCCCGGGCGTCGCCTCCAGCTCGATCGTCGGCGAGCCGCTCCCGTTGTAGATGACGTAGCCGGCGGTGAGGTACTTGGTCGACGCCTTCAACGAGGTCGGCGGAGCGGTCCCGCCGTAGACCCGGATGTCGCTCGGCTGGATCTCCACGATCACGGTGCGGTTCAGCGAGCCGCCGCCGCTGGCCGCGATGTTGTGGTTCCAGACGACCGAGACGACGAAGCCGTTGCTGAACGTGCCGCCGGCGAGCCCGGTGACGGTGTCGTTCGCCAGCCAGGCAAGGTCCACGACCTCCGTCTGGTTCGGGGCCGTGAGATCGACGGTCCGGTTGAGCTCGGCGAGGACCTTCGGCGTCGCCGCGTTGTACAGCAGCGTGACCGTCAGGCTGGTGACGGGGGCGATCCCCTCGTCGGTGACGGTGACGTTCATCCCGAGGAGCTGGCCGAGCTTGACGGTCGAGTCGACCGTCCCGTTCGCCGTGACGACGATGCCGCCCGACTTCACGTCGATCGACGCGTTGTACGCCGGGAAGCTCACCCCGGGGCCGAAGTCTGGGGTGCGGTAGCCGACCGTCCCGTTCGCGACCCCGAGAGGATAGGAGCTGATCGCCGACCAGTTGAACGACTGGGTGCGGTCCGGCGGGCTGGGGATCGCCGGGACGGTGACGGTGATGTGGTAGTTGCCCAGGAAGAAGCCGTTCGGGAGCGACGGGCCCGTGATCTCGTTCGAGGCGAGCAGGACGGTCGCGATCCCGTTGGCGCCGGAGGCCCCGTACGACGGAACGTCGTGCGCCCGGTCCCACGCCTGAGCGTAGGCGTACAGCACCGGGCTGACGGTGGAGAGGTTGTTGTTGAGGTTGTTGACCGTCGCGTTGTTCGCCTGGCTCGAGTTGTAGGCGTAGTGCGAGCTGGCGACGCCGTTGTAGAGGAGGATCCCGCGCTCGCCCGTCAGGTTGAACTCGGCCCACCGGTAGAGGTAGGCCGTGCTGGTTGCGTCGGTGTGGATCGCGTATCCGCCGAAGACGTTGGTGATCCCGCCGGTCGCGCTGACGTTCGCAAGGTAGGCGGTCGCCCCGTCCTCGAGCGCCAGCTCGCGGGCGTTCCACGGGTACGGGGTCTCGAGCGACAGCGGCGAGGCCGCCGCGCGGTTGAAGGTGAGCCCGAACAGCGCATCGGCGGCCGTCAGGCGGCTGTTCGCGCCGGTGACCGTGAGGTCGTTGGAGACCGGCGGGTTGAGCAGCACCGCGATCGACGTGGCGTTCAGCGGCAGGCCCTGGACGTTGAGCGAGAGCGAGATCCGCGACGGGGTGACCCCGAAGTCCCCCGTGTAGTTGAGATACTGGAGGAGGCCGCCGGCGTTGATCGCGGCGGTGAGGTTCGCCGGGAACGTGGCGTTGGCGTACGCGTTCACCGTGCCGTTGAGGAGCGTGACGGTCCCCAGGACGTACGGGGTGCCCCCGTAGGTGAGGTTCACGTAGACCGTGGTGGGCAGGGTGTTCTTGTCCGAGTAGTAGAACTGCACCTCGCCCCCCGTGATCCCGCTAGGGTACGCCCAGTCGAGCGAGAGGTTCGCCGAGTCGGACGGGGTCGAGAGATCGGAGATCACCTGGGCGCCGCCGGCCAGGAGCGTGTGGTTGACGGCGAGCGGGGCCGGACGCGGGGTACCGTTCTGGGTGAAGTTGTCGGCGTAGATGTTCGTGTACGTGCTGTTCAGGATGCTCGCGGCGCCCCCGTTCGTGACGAGGAGCGTCGGCGCGAACGCGTTGTCTCCCTTCAGGATCCCCGGTTCCGTGAGGTTGCGGACCACCGGATTGGCGTGGATCGCCGAGCCGTTCTCGACGGTGAGGTTCGAGCCGGTCCCGGTGACCGTGAGCCATCCGGGGAAGGCGAGCGTGGAGTTCGAGAGGTCGAACAGCCCCCCCGCCGCGACGGTGAGGTTGAGCTTCGCGTAGGCGTTCACGCTCTGCAGGTCGGTGGTGACCGTGGAGTTCTCCACGAACACTTGGCCGTCGTCCGTGAAGTGGTAGAGGTGGGCCAGCCGCTGCAGCGCGGTGCCGTTCGAGGCGACGAACTCGACGAACGACAGGGTCACCGACGTGATGTACAGCGTCCCGCCGGCGTCGACAGTGATGTTCCCGCCCTGGTAGTAGGTGCTCTGGCCCGGGGCCGGGGCGATCGTGTAGGTCTCCCCGGCGACGACCAACAGGTCGCCGTGGGTCACGACCGGCGGCGGCGCGGCCGCGGCGACGCCGGCGGCGGACCCCGACGGGACCGCCAGGGCGGTCGGCGAGGCCGCCACGGTCGACAACGTCGCGAGCGAAAGGAAGGAGACCGCGAGCACGACCAGGGCCGTCCCGACGCCCCACGAGTTCGATCGGCGCGAGCTGTGGACCGGGCCTCCCGGCACGGGAGGAGCCTGCCGTGATACGCTCACGAGCGTGAACAGTCGAGGACCCAGTATTTAAATGCCACGACTCTCGACGCTCGACCGGGTGGCCCGCTCCCCCGGCGGGGGGCTACGAGCCAGGGCCGCCCAGAACGACCTTCCCGAACAGCCCGGGGTCGTCCAGCCGCCGGAACGCGGCGGGTCCCTCGTCGAACGGGTGGACCGAGTCCACCACGGGCCGGAGGGCCCCTCGGGCGAGGTGACCGAGGACCGTCTCGAACTCCCGGCGGCCGGCCATGGTGCTCCCCCGGATCGACGCCTGCCGCCAGAACAGCGTGCGCAGGTCCAGCTCGACCTTCGAGCCCGCGGTCGCCCCGATCACCACGACCCTTCCCCCCCGGCCGACGGCGCGGAGCGACCGCCCGAGCGTCGGGGCGCCGACGGAGTCGAAGATGAGGTCGATCCCCTCCTTGCCGCTCCAATCCCAGAGGGCCCGGTCGAGCGGTCGGTCCTCGCTCACCACCACGAGGTCGTCGGCGCCGAGGCGCCGTACCGCCTCCTCTTTCTGCCGTCCTCGCGCCGCGACCACGACCCGGGCGCCGAGCAGCTTGGCCACCTGCACGGCGGCGGTGGCGACCCCCCCGCCGGCGCCCACGATCGCCACGCGCTCGCCGGCCTGCACCGCGCCGACCGTCGCGAGCGCGCGCCAGGCGGTCTCAAAGACCAGCGGGACCGCGGCCGCGTCGGCGAACGACCACTCGGACGGGAAGGGGTGGACGTTCCGGCGAGGCACCGCGACCCTCTCGGTCGCCGTCCCCTGGGTGTGCTCCCCCACGATGCGGTACTCCCGGCACAGCGCCTCGTCGCCGCGCGCGCAGGCCGGACACCGCCCGTCCCACAGGCCCGGGTTCAGGAGGACGCGGGTGCCCGCACTCAGGTCGTCGACCCCCGGGCCGGCCTGGTCGACGACCCCCGCTCCGTCCGAGCCGAGGACGTGCGGCCGCTCGATCGGCACCCCGGGGATGCCGGCCAGCGTGAACCGGTCCAGGCGGTTGAACGCCGCCGCCCGGAGCCGGACCACGACCTCCCCCGGGCCGGCCGACGGCTCGGGCACCTCCACGTACCCGAGCTGCTCCGGGCCGCCGTGCTCGCGAAAGCCGAAACCGCGCATCGGGAGGTCACCCGACCGGGACCCGCCGCCAGCGCGGTCCGTCGGAGCGGTCCTCGACCTCGATCCCGCGGTGGGCGAGCTCCGCCCGGATCCGGTCCGCCTCGGCGAAGTCCCCCCGACCCCGGGCGCGAGCCCGAGCGGCCAGGGCGACCTCGATCCCGGGAGCCTCGTCGGACCCGGAGGCCGCGCCCCCTTCGGCGAACAAGCCGAGGACCTCTCGGGCCCAGTCGAGCGGGGACCGCAGGAGCTCGAGCGCCGGCGCCGAGAGGCCGTCCAGCTCCACGCCGGGCTCGGCGAGCCGCCGGACCCATCCGAACAGGAGCGCCACCGCCCCCCGCGTGTCGAAGTCGGCCGCGAGCGTCGTGTCGAGGCGTTCCACCAGGGACGTCGCCTGCGCGGCGAGCTCCTCCGGTGGCTCCCGGCCCGCCCCGGCGGCGCCCGCTTGGGCGAGGAGCGCGGAGAAGCGATCGTACGGCAGGCGCAGGCGGTCGTACGCCTCCCGCGCTTCCGGGAGGCTCCGTTCGCGATCGAACTCGAGGGGACCGCGGTACTGGACGTTCGTGAGGAAGAGGCGAACGGGACCCGGGCCGAACGCCTCGAGCGCCTCGGAGAGCGGCAGGACGTTGCCCAGCGACTTGCTCATCTTCTCCCCCGCGAGGCGGAGCGCGCCACCGTGCATCCAGTAGTTCACCGAAGGCGCTTCGCCGGTGGCCGACTCGGAGAGGGCGATCTCCGCCTCGTGGTGCGGGAAGATCAGGTCGATGCCGCCGCCGTGGAGGTCGTACCGGGCCCCGAGCAGCCGCTCGGTGATCGCGGTGTCCTCGACGTGCCAGCCCGGTCGACCGGGTCCCCACGGGCTCTCCCAGGCCGGCTCGCCCGGCGTCGCCGCTTTCCAGATCACGAAATCCTCGGGCGAGCGCTTGTCCGCGTCGAGCTCGAGGCGCGCGCCCGGTCGGAGCGCGGCCACGTTCTGGCCGGAGAGCTCGCCGAACTTCGGGAACTTGGCGACGGAGAAGTACACCGAGCCGTCGGGCGCCCGGTAGGCGAACCCCCGGTCCACGAGGACCCGGACCTGCGCGACGATCTCGGGCACGTAGTCGGTCGCGAACGGATAGTAATTGACCGACGTGACGCCCAGCTCCTCCATCGCCGCGCGGTACTCCGCAAAGTGGCGCTCGGCGAGCGCGAGCGGGTCGGTCCCCTCCTCCGCCGCGCGCGCGATCAGCTTGTCGTCCAGGTTCGTGACGTTCTGGACGTAGAACAGGCGGTACCCCCACCGCCGGAGCGCCCGGGCGACGACGTCGAAGAAGACGAACGTCCGTGCGTGGCCGACGTGGGCCGCCGCGTACGGCGTCAGGCCGCAGACGTACATCCCGACCCGCGGCGGGTGAAGGGGCGCGAACAGGCGAACCTCCCGGGTCCGGGAGTCGTAGACCGTGAACCGGCGCACGGTCACGCTCCCCGCAGCGCCTGGAGGACGTCGTCCACCAGGTCGCTCGGGTCCTCGATCCCGCAGGAGAGCCGCACCAGGCCGTCGGTGACCCCGTGGGCGCGCCGGAGCTCCTCGGGGACGCTGGCGTGGGTCATCGTCGCCGGATGGTCGACCAGCGACTCCACCCCGCCGAGGCTCTCGGCGAGCGTGAACACTCTCAGGCGCCGCAGGAAGCGGAGGGCCGCCCGGAGGCCGCCGGCCACGTCGATCGAGACGATCCCGCCGTAGCCGCTCATCTGGCGCCGGGCCAGCGCGTGCTGGGGGTGGGAGGCGAGCCCGGGGTAGTGGACCGCCCGGACCCGCCGGTGCCCCTCCAGCGCCGAGGCGACCGCCCGCGCCGCCTCCTCGTGGGCGCGCATGCGGACCCCGAGGGTGCGCAGGCCTCGGAGGACCAGGTAGGCGTCGAACGGGCTCGGGACCGCCCCGACGGCGTTCTGGAGCCAGGCGTAGCGGGACGCGGTCCTTCGGTCCCGGAAGACGAGGGCTCCTCCGATGATATCGGAGTGGCCGCCGAGATACTTGGTCGTGGAGTGGAGCACGACGTCGGCGCCGAGCTCGATCGGGCGCTGGAGCGCCGGGGTGGCGAACGTGTTGTCCACCGCCACGACCGCGCCGGCGCGGTGGGCTTGCCGAGCGACCTCGGCGATGTCCACGAGCTTGAGGAGCGGGTTCGTCGGGCTCTCGAGGTACACGAGGTCCGCCGGGGTCTTCAGCAGCCTCGAGACGACCGGCCGCGAGCCGAGGTCCTCGAACTCGGCGCGGACCCCGAACTGGCGACGGTGGTGGTCGAGGAGGCGCCACGTCCCGCCGTACAGGTCGTCGCCGGCGACGATCCGGCTGCCGCTCGGGAACCCTTCGAGCAGCGTCGCCAGCGCCCCCAGCCCCGAGGAAAACGCCAGCCCGGCCCGCCCGGACTCGAGCGAGGCGAGCGTCGCCTCGAGCACGGCCCGGGTCGGGTTGCCGGTCCGGCCGTAGACGTAGCCTTGGTGCCGGTTCGGCGCGGCCTGCCGGAACGTGCTGGAGAGATAGATCGGCGGGTTGACCGCGCCGGTGAGCGGGTCCGGCGGCTGCGCGTCGTGGATCAGGCGCGTGTTAAACCGCACGGTGGGCTCCCTCCTCCGACAGGATCCCGACGACGTCGTGGCGGGTCAGCACCCCGACCGGCGCGCCGCTCCCCCGATCGCGGACCAGCACCGCCCGCTGCTCGCGGAGGGCGCGGAGCAGCTCCCCGAGCGCCGCGTCGCTCCCGACCTCGGGAAGGGGCGGCCCCAGCACGTGGACCACCGCCCGGTCGAGGACCGTGGCGTCGTCCAGGCTCCGGCGGAGCACCTCCTCCTCGCTGACGGTGCCGAGGTTCTCCGACCCGCGGAGCACCGGCAGCTGCGAGACGCCGTGCGCGTGCAGGCGCGCGATCGCCTCCCGGACCACGGTCGTCGGCTCGGCGGCGACCAGCGCCGGCGTGGCCGCCTTGCGCCGCAGGAGCTCCCCCGCGGTCGCGCCGGCGTCCAAGAACCCCTTCTCCCGCATCCAGTCGTCCGAGTAGAACTTCGAAAGGTACCGGTCCCCGGAGTCCGGGAGGATCACGAGGATCGTCGCCCCCTCGGGCAGGGGACGGTCCGCGAGCCATTTGAGCGCCCCGGCCACCGCTGCGCCCGAGGAACCCCCGGCGAACAGCCCCTCCTCCCGGGCGAGCCGGCGCGCCATCAGGAACGACTCCCGGTCCCCGACCTGGACCACCTCGTCCAGCGCCCGGAAGTCGATCGACTTGGGCACCATATCCTCGCCGATCCCCTCCACGAGGTACGGCGCGGCCGTGCCGGGGCTGCCCGTCCGGAACGCCGAGGCGAGCACGGAGCCGACCGGGTCGACCGCCACGACGCGGACGCCCGGCCTTCGCTCCTTGAGGTACCGTCCCACGCCGCTCATGGTCCCACCAGTGCCGATCGTGCCGACCACCGCGCCCGGCCCGTCGCCCAGCTGCCGGGCGATCTCGGGGCCGGTCGTGCGGTAGTGCGCCTCGGCGTTCCCCGGGTTCGCGTACTGGTTCGGATAGTAGGCGCCGGGGGTCTCCGCGGCAAGCCGTCGGGCCACGGAGTAGTGGCTCATCGGGTGGTCCGGGGGCACGCCGCTGGGGGTCACCACGACGCGAGCTCCGTAGGCCCGGAGGAGGCGGATCTTCTCGGTGCTCATCTTGTCGGGGATGACGAAGATCAGCCGGTAGCCCCGGACCGCCGCGACCAGCGCGAGCCCGACGCCGGTGTTGCCGCTGGTCGCCTCGACGATCGTCCCGCCCGGGGCGAGACGGCCGTCCCGTTCGGCGTCGGCGATCATCGTGACGCCGATCCGGTCTTTGACGGAACCGCCCGGATTGAGGAACTCGAGCTTCGCCAGCACGGTGTACGGCAGGCCCGCGACGACCCTCCGCAGCGGGACCGCCGGGGTCTCGCCCACGAGGTCGACAATGCTCTCCGCCCTTCCCCCGCCGGACGTCACCGACGCCGAGGACGAGCCGGGCGAGTTAAGGGTAGCGCCGGGCGCACGGTGGTACGGTCGGCTCGGAGAAGCTCGTACTGGTTCGTTCCTGCCCGACCTCGGTCTTAAGGCGTCCGGCCGCCCTGAATGCGCCGAGGGTCCGGTGCTGGGCTCGCTCGAGACCGAGGTGCTGCTCGCGCTCCGGGAGGTCCAGCAGGGCCCTGCCCGCGAGGTACGCCGGGCGCTCGAGAAGCGGGGGGTCCGGGTCGCCTACACCACGGTCGCCACGATCCTGGCTCGCCTGTACGAGAAGGGGCTCGTGCGGCGCCGCCGCGAGCCGTGCCAGGGAGGGGAGCGGTACGTCTACCGGCCCGCCGAGGTGGAGCAGAAATACCTCAGGAACATCCTGCGGGGCGTCGTCGCGATGTTCGGGCCGGCCGGTGTCGTGCACCTGAACGAGGAGATCGCGAAACTCGACCCCTCCGAGGAGAAGGCGCTGCGGCGCCGGCTCGGGCTCGAGTGACGGTAGCCGAGCCGATGCGGGAGGCGACGTTCCCCGCACCGCGGCGGCCCTCGCCCCCGTGGGCGGACCGGGCGGTCCCGCTGGGCCTGTACCGGTTCGCGGTCGTGGTGGTCGCCGGCTGGTCGCTGGTCGCGACCACCCTCGTGGTCTGGATTCTGGCGCGGGGAGGCGTGACGGCGGCCGTCGACCTCCTCCGGTCGCCGGGCCAACTGTTCACCGGACCTGCGCTCCTCCCCTGGCTGTGCGGCGCTGTGGGCGCGTTCGCGGTCCTCCTCGCCGCGTTCCTGCTTACCCAGGCGGTAGGGCGCGGGCTGCTGCGGCTCCTCGAGCCCCGGCCCCTGTCCTGGCCTGCCGCCCTCCCGGTCCCCGAGGTACCGGTGCGGCTCCTCGCGTTCCGCTCGGCGGCGGCGGACGCGTTCACCTTCGCGCTGCTCGTCCCGTCCGTGCGGGGGCCGTGGCGCCGCGAGGAGGTGATCCTCGTGTCCGAGGGGCTCCTCGCGGGCCTCTCGCCCGACGAGTGGGAGGCGGTCGTCGCCCACGAGCTCGCGCACGTGCGAAGGCTCGACGGCCGCTACCTCACCTTCCTTCGGACGTTCGCCCGCCTGATGCGGTGGGACCCGATCCTCGCGGCGGTCGCCTCGCGCCTGACCCGCCGGGAGGAGTTCCAGGCCGATGCGGAGGCGGTCGCTATGACCCGCCGGCCCCGGGCCCTCGCTCGGGCGATCTTCAAGGCGGCGTCCCTTGGCCCGTCCCGGCCGGGGGCGCTCGCCGGCCTCCTCGGCCCCGGGGGCCCGCGCGGCCGTCGCCAGGCGTTCGAGCGGATCCGCCGCCTGGTCGAGCTCGCGGACACCGGAGCGTACGGGGAGGAGGACGTTGCGTAGGGCGCCTCGGCGTTCGTTCCGTACCGTCCCGCTCCTCGCGGTCCTCCTCGTGCTCGCGCTCGTCGGTCCGGCCTCGGGCCCCGCGCGCGCCAGCCCCCCGCTGCCGCTGGTGTACGGCCGGGGGGTCCTGTCGAACCTCACCGCCCCGTCGGTGGGGCCGGGAGGCTCCTCGGCGATCGCGCTCGAGCTCGCCAACCCCGGGAACTTCACGATGGTGGACGTACGGCTCACCCTGGGACTCTACGAGTTCAACGGCTACCCGGGGGACAGCGTCGGGGCGCTGCCGGTCGCCAACCCCCCGCTCCTGTCGAACGCGAGCGCTTCCGGCCTCTCGGTGGGGATCTCGGTGGCGGCGCTCGCGCCGGGAGCCTCGGTGTACCGGTCGATCGGCTTCCAGACCTCGGCGGCGACGCCGGCTGGCACCTACGCGGTCCGGACCGCGGTCGCGTTCCAGGACCCGAACGGGACCTCCTACCTGCTCGAGTCGCGCGGCTGGTTCAGCGCGGGCCAGTGGGCGAACGCGACCGAGCTCCCCGGCGGGAACGCCACCCTCAACCTCACGGTGCTGGGCGTCTCGGGCGTCGTGCCGGAGACCGCCATCTACGTCGCTCCGTCCGGCTGGCCGGTCGCCCTCGCGGTGCTGGTCGCCGGCGGGCTGGCGCTGGTCGGCGTCGGCGCGTGGGTCTACTTCCGCAAGGGCCCGGGCTCGAGGTCCGGAGCCGGAAAGCTCCCCGCCCCCGGCGCGACGAACGCGCCGAGCGCCTTCGGCAGGAGCCGCAGCAGCCCGGGGGACTCCCGCAGCAGCTGACGGGCGACGTGGCTCGGGAAGTCGATATCGCCGAACGCGACGATCGTCCCGGCGAGCCCCCCGCTGCCGAGCACGTCGATCAGCTCGTCGAGCTCGCGGTCGGTAAGCCGCGCGAACACCCGGCGGAGGTACAGCGCCCGCCGGAACTCCTCGCCGAGCTCCGCGTCGAAGCGGCGAGGGTACTCCGCAAGCCGGCGCTCCGACAGGTCGTCGTCCTGGAGCGCCCGGGACGCGACCTCCGCGGCGAGGCCGGCCCCGCGCATGCCGGTGAAGATCCCGCCGCCGGAGAGCGGCTTGACGTGCGCCGCCGCGTCCCCCACGAGCGCGACCCGGCCGCCGACGAGCTTCGGGAGGCGTCCGATCGGGATCCCGGAGGCGATCAACGCGGTCGGGTTTCCGAGCGGTCGCCCGAACCGGCGGGCCAGGAGCTCGAGGAGGCGCCCGTAGTAGACCCGAGCGCTGGTGCCGTCCGGATCGGCCGCGACGCCGACCCGGGCGCCGCCCCGACCGTCCGGGATCCACCAGCCGAACAGGCCCGGCGCGACGCGGCGGCCGAGGTACACCTCGACGGTCTCCGGGTCGCCGGGGCTCTCGGGGAACTCCGCCTCGAACGCGGGGAGGATCTCCACCGGACGACGCAGCCGGAACGCCCGGGCGACGGCGCTCGCGACGCCGTCGGCCCCGATCACCAGCCTCGCCTCCAGCTCGCTCGGGCGGCCGTCCGGGGCTCGGAGCCGGGCCCGCACCCCCTCGGCGGTCGGCCCGACGACCCCGTCGAACCGGGTCGCCGTCCGGATCTCCGCGCCGGCCCGCGCCGCGCGCTCCGCCAGGTGGACGTCCAGCGCCGCGCGGTCGATCACGAACGCCCGGGGGGCGTCCGCGCGGAAGCCGACCGAGCGGAGGCTCGGGCCGAAGACGGTCGCGCCACGGACCGGCCGCACGACCGTCGCGGCCGCGCCCGACAGGTCGAGGACGCGCTGCGAGACGAGGCCGGCGCATTGCACCGGGTGCCCTACGCGCGGATGCTCCTCGACCACGACCACGCGATGGCCGTCGCGCGCGAGCCGCTCGGCAGCGGTCGTCCCG
>JASHRJ010000058.1 GCA_030037395.1 Thermoplasmata archaeon | reverse complement strand
CCGCCCTGGGCGGAGGGGCCGACCGACGCGGAGAAGCCGGCGCCGTACTCGCGCTCGCCGTAGCGGGCGCCGTACCCTCGCGGCCGTCGGGGTCCGCCGCGCGCGAGCTTTACTAGCGAGCCGTCCTGTGCCGCCCGATGGCAACGGCCGGGCCGGGCGCGGCGCGCTCGAGCCGACGCCATTCCGTCCCGCCGCCGGGAGCCCTGGGCCGCCGGGTGCTGCAGCTGAGCGCGACCGCCGCCGGCCTCGGGGTCCTCCTCATCGCGCTGGGGGTCGACGCCGCGGCGTACCCGCCCCCGGAGCTGTACCGCGGCGCCCTGGCCGGCTACGATCCCCCGTTCGTCGTCGTCGCGGGGATCCTGCTCATCGTCCTCGCCCCCCGGATCCGGGAGCGGACGCCGTTCGCCTGGCTGTTCTCGCTGCTGGCCCCCGTGCTCACCGGCACGGCGGCGGCGATGAGCCCGAACTTCGACTCGGTGGCGGCCGCGGTCGCCGCCTCGCTGTACGTCGCGTCGATCTACCCGTACCGCAGCGGGTTCTACCGAGGGGCCCGCGAGGGGTCGGAGGCGACCCAGCTCGCGGTGATCGTCGCCGGGCTGCTGTCGATCCTGTTCGGCACCGTCGGCGCCCGGTGGCTGGGGGACCAGTTCCAGCCCGCCGTGCACGGCTGGGACCAGGCGCTGTACTTCACCATCTCCACGATCTCCACCAACGGCTCGGCGATCCAGCCGACCACGAACCCCGCCCGGCTGTTCGTCGTCGCCCTGATCCTCCTCGGCGTGGGGACGTTCTTATCCGCGATCGTGGTGCTCGTCATCCCGTTCGTCGAGCGGCGGCTCAGCGGCCTCACCGCCCGCATGGAACGCGCCCGGATGCAGGAGCTCGAGCAGCACGTGATCCTCTGCGGCGCCTCGCCGGAGGCGATCGCCACCGCCCGGGCGCTCCGCAGCGCCGGGGCCCGGACGGTGATGATCTCGCCGGATTCCCAGGCGCTGGAGCTGCTGCGGACCGAGGGGTTCCGGACCCACCTCGGCGACCCGTCGGTCGAGGAGGAGCTCCGGAGCGTCGGCATCGAACGGGCGCGGGCGATCGTGGTCGCGCAGGCGTCCGACGCCGAGAACCTGCTCACGGTGATCACGGCGCGGGCGCTCCAGCCGTCGGTGCGGATCGTCGCGCTCGCCTCCTCCGACAGCTCGCTGCCGAAGCTGCGGCGGGCCGGGGCGAACGAGGCGATCAGCGTCGTCAGCGTCGCGGCCCAGCTGATGAGCTCCGCCGCGCTCGAGACGACCGTCGGGGACGGCCCGCACCACCACACGATCCCGCTGTAAGGTCCGATGCTGAGGCTCCCGCGCCGAACGCGCGCCGTCGCCAAGCCCCGCCCGGTCCGCCTGGAGCTCGACCTGCCGCACGAGACGCTCCGCCCCTCCTCGCTGCCGGTGCTCCGCCAGCTCACCGCCTTCCTGCGCGAGCAGGAGGTCGAGGAGCAGGGGAGCCTGCTCCTCCACGCCGCGGAGCTGCTCGACGAGCTCGGGCGCCTCGGCTACCGTCGGGTCGACCACTGGGAGATCGACCCCGGCGGCTGGCTGCCGCTGCCCGAGGCCGGCCACGCCGGCCCCGTCGAGCCGGTGGCGCACCTGGTGCGCGCGCTGCGGAACCCGGCGTGGGGCGCGTTCGCCCGGGCCCGCTCGTTCGCCGTCCGCCTCTCGTCGGAGGACGGCCGGCGGATCGACGCCGAGCTCCTGCACCTGCACCGGGAGCGCCAGCACTCGATCACGCTCGAGCTGTGGGATGCGCCGGGACCGGCCGAGGTTCGACGCCTTGCCCGGGCGCTCCGGGACCGCCTGGCCCCCCTCCGGGTCCGCCTGCGTCGATGACGACTGCCCGGGCGCGAGGGGCGGGGCTCCCCGCGGGACCGTGATCGCCCTCGCGGCCGGTCCGCTCGCCGTCGCCTTCGTCATCACCGTCCTCGAGCTCACGGAGGTCGTCGCCCTGGTCTTCGCGCTGGGGGTCGAGCCCGGTACGCTCCGCCCCGCCGCGCTCGGCGCTGCCGCGGGCACGGCGGCGGTGACGACGCTCGCCGTCGCGGCCGGGGCGGCCCTGCTCGCGTTCCCGGAGCGGTACCTGCTCTGGGCGTCGGCGGTCGTCCTCGCCGCCTTCGGCGTCTTCCTGTTCCGGAGCACGCTGCGGACCTACCGCCGGAGCCAGGGCGTCGGCGTCGCGCCCGCCCGGAACCCGGCCGTGCTGCGGTTCGCGGGGGGTTTCGGCGTCGGGGCGATCGAGACGACCGAGGCGGTGGTCGTGCTCCTCGCGCTGACCGCCGCGGGCGCGGGGAGCTCGGCGGTCGTCGGGGCGGTGGCGGGCGGGGTCTGCCTGGTCGTCGCGGCCGGGGCGGTCCGCGAACGGATCCGTCGCATCAAGACCGCCTGGCTCAAGCTCGGGGCGACCTCGATGGTGCTCACGTTCTCCGCCTTCTGGGCCGGGGAGGCGGCCGGGCTCCGGTGGCCCGGGGCCGACCTCGCCCTGCTCCCGATCTTCGGCGTCGCCCTGCTCGCCGTCCGGGGAGCGGTGGAGCTCGGCCTCCGACGTCGAGTTCCGGACCCCACCGCCCCGGTGCCGTAGCCCGCCGGCCCCGGCGGTCGCGGGGTGGGGTCGGGGCCTAGACGGTGACCTGGACGGAGTGGATCCCGGGGAACTGGTACGGGACCTGGGCCCACCGCTTCCCGGCGTCGGCCGAATAGACCAGCTGGCCGGTGGTGGTCCCGACGTAGATCCCCGCCGGGTCGAGTGCGTCGGCCGAGATCCCTTCGCGGTGGACGCCGAAGTCGCCCGGGAACTGCTTCGGGCCCATCAGCGTGCGCCAGCGCCGGCCCGTGTCGTTCCATTCCCAGACCTGGAGCCCGCCGCCGGGCGTCGTGCGGGCCTCGCCCTGCAGCGGCACGAAGAACGCGCGGCCGGGGAGCGCCTCGGCGCTGGTCACGCAGAAGCCGAAATCATCCTTCGGCCCTCCCCGGGCCTTCCCGACACGGTCCCAGTCGTCGTCCATCGCGTGGCGGCTGACGTAGATCCCGCCGTGGTCCTGGCGGTACGCGACGTCCGGGTTCGCCGGGTCGAGGGCGACGTGGTGCACGCACTGGCCGACCTCGGGGAACGGGTCGGGTAGGAAGCCGGCCTCGACCTTCCGGTTCGTCGGTCGCCAGTGCTCGCCGGCGTCGTCGGTCCGGAACGTCCCGGCCGCCGAGATCCCCACGTACATCCGTCGGGCATCCCGCGGGTCGACGATCACGGTGTGCACGCACGGGCCCCCGGCCCCAGGGTTCCACTTGCTCTTGGTCGGGTGCTCGTTGAGGCCGGCGATCGGCTGCCAGCTCTTGGCGAGGTCGTCGCTGCGGAACAGGAGGTGCGGATCGGCTCCGACGAAGACGGTGTTCGGCTCGCTGGCGTGCCCCGGCTCGATGTGCCAGAGGTTGACTACCGGCAGCGGCGGCGCCTTGTCGTCGAACCGCGGCTCCCGCTTGCCCGACACGGGCGTGAGCGGGGTCGCGACCTCCTCCCACGCCTTGCCCCAGTTCAGGGTCCGGTAGAGGATCGGCCCCCAGAAGCCGCTGTTGACCGCCGCGTACAGGGTCCCCGCGTGGCGGGGATCCGCGCGGACGTGGAAGATGTCGCGGCCCGTGTTCGAGACCGCACCGACCTTCCAGCTCTTGCGGCGGGCGTCGCTCTGCACGATGTACGTACCCTTGCGCGTCCCGACCAGGACGCGTACCTTGCGCTCGGCCATGGGGTGCCCGTGATCGCTGCCGGCGGAGGGTCCCTAGCCCCCCGCGATGGAGTGCAGGATGTCGACGGTCTGGGCCCCCGCGAGGGAGGCGGTCGGTCCCGGCGACCGGCTCACGTCCTCGCCGTCGACGAACACCCGGACGAACTTGCGGATCGCCCCGGTCTCGTCGCGGAGCTTCGAGCGGAGCCGGGGGTACCTCCCTTCGAGCTCGTCTAGGAGCGCGGCGACCGTCGGCGCGTCCGACCGGAGGCTGCCGTCGGGAGCGAACTCCCTCAGCATCGCGTCGAGATGGACCACGGTCATCCGGGAGCAGCTCCGCACCGGCCGGCCCCTCATAACGGTCCGGCCGCGCGCCCGGGGGCTTCGGCGGGGGGGTCCCCTACGCCGCCAGGGTCTCCCGGTAGAACCGCAGCACCCGGTCCCAGGCGTCCCGGGCGCTGTCGGCGTGGTAGTTCGGCCGGGTGTCGTTGAAGAACGCGTGCTTCGCGCCCGGGTAGACGTGGTGCTCGAAGCGGCGGCCCGCCCTGGCCATCGCGGCGGCGAGCTCGGGGACCGTGCCGGTAATCCCCGGGTCCTCGCCCCCGTAGAGGCCGAGGATCGCGGCCCGAACGCTCGGCACCGCGTCCAGCGGGGGGTTCTGGCCGTAGAAGATCACGGCGGCCCGGAGCTCCGGATCGATCGTGGCCAGGCGGCCGGAGATCCCTCCGCCGAAGCAGAACCCGAGCGAGCCGGTCCGGCGGGGGTTCACCTCCTTGCGGGCGCGCAGGAACCGGACGCTCTCGAGCGCGTCGCGGGCGAACTGCTCGTGGGCCGACGGCTGGCTGACCTGGCCGAACGCCGCGAGGACCGGCCGGCGCTCGGCCGGTTGGCCCTGGGCCCACTCCGCGAACCGGCTCGGGTCTCTCCGGAGCTCGGGCGGTGCGGAGGCGAGGGACTTCATCGCCTCCGCCACCCCGGCCGGGGTCAGGAGGGCCTGGAGCTCCCCGGTGAACAGGTTCGGGGCGGCCGCGACGTACCCCTGCTCGGCGAAGCGGCCCGCGACCTCCTTCACATGGCCGTCCAGGCCCAGGATCTCATGGATGACCAGCACCCCGGGGAACCCTCCGGGCGGGGGGGCCCCGTCAGGAACGGCGAGATGGAGGTCGATCGATCGGCCGTTCGATCGCAGGGAGGTCGACTCGACGCGGGTCATGGCCCCGGGAGCCACCGGGGACGAATACGCTAACGGACAGGCGGGCCTTCGCGGCTTGGAGAACGGAGAAGAAAGGGTTGGCCCCGAGACGCTACCGCACTACCCGGGCAGGAGCCTCTTGGAGTAGGTCGCGTTGGTCAGCTCCGCGGTCGCGCTGTACCAGCCGATCAGGCCCGTGACGACCAGCTCGCCGCCGACCGCCCAGCGCTCGCCCGAGGAGATCGAGTTGCCTGCCCCGACCTGCCAGAACTCGATGAGCAGCAGGATGAAGCCGACCACGAGGAACAGGAACAGGAAGAACGTCATCCAGCCGTGCTTCATCGAACCGATCAGGAACGTGAGGGCGAACAGCATCCAGACGAACCAGAACGCCGCCATCCCGTAGGCGGGGGCCGTGCCCGCCGCGCCGCCGAAGTAGGTCACGAGGCTTCCGGACGTCGAGGTGTACGCTAGCCAGAAAGCGCCGAGACCCAGGAAGGCGCTGCCCCAGTAGAGGTGACCGCGCCAGAGGTCGATCAGCCCGGCGAGCACGACGATCGCTCCCCCGAAGATCGTGGCCATGCCGATCGTGGTCCAGATCCCCACGCTCCCGGGGATCAGGAACCCCTTCGCGTACGGGTTCGGCAGGTTCGCGAGACCGAAGAGGACCATCGTGAGGCCGAAGCCGAGGAGACCGATGACCTTCGAGCTCGCCCAGCCGTTCGTCTTGTTCCCCATTCCGGACGAGCTGCCGGAGATCCCGGAACCCATCTCTGCCGCCGACACACTGGCCGACATGTTGGCGTCAAACCCGTGCTCCTAGTAGATAAAGCTCGAGGTTCGAGCGCACGCCGGTAATACGACCTTGTGAGGGGCAGGGGTCCTGGGCCGGACCGTTCCGCCGGCAGCGTTATGGCCGCCCCCGGGGTGCTCGGGGCTGAGACGGATGCAGGACCGCAGCGAGCTGGACCGGGTCGTCTTCGGGACGACGCGGGTCGTGCTCACCCGCGACCTGTCCGTGATGAACCCGAACCTCGTCCCAGGTTCTCAGGGCCTGGTCGTCGGCAAGCTGGCGAACTACACGCTCAAGGTCGCCTTCCCACGGGTCACCGTCGGGGTCAACTGGCGCGACTGCGACATCGTCGAGGGCCGATCGGGGATGCCGACGGAGGCGGACCAGCCCAAGGTGATCCCCAAACCTCGCCACATGGGCGAAGAGTGAACGCCGGCCCGCTCAGACGACCCCCCGCAGGAGCCGGGAGAGCTCGTCCCACGCGTGGATCCGGTACGGCGTGGCCGGCTCGGCCCCGCCGGGAGGGAGGAACAGCCGGTGGTACCGTCGCCCATACCGCTGGAGACCGGTGTACAGCACGGCGGCCCGGAACCCGGCGCGCCGAGCCCCCTCGACGTCGCTCCAACCGTCCCCGACGTGGACGCACCGCTCGGCGAGGACCCCGAGGCGGTCGGCCGCGTAGCGGAAGATCTCGGGGGCCGGCTTGGTCCACGGCTGCTCGTCGCTGAAGACGAACGCGTCGAGGCGCGGATCGAACCCGAGCGCGGTGAGCTGCGGGCGCAGCGTTCGGCCCGGCTCGCCGACGGTGTTGGAGATCACCGCGGTCCGCCAGCCGTCGGCGCGGAGGCGGTCGAGCTCCTCGAGGACCCCGGGCGCCCGCAGGAACCGCGTCCGCGAGACCAGCCGGTCCAGCCGACGGAGGTACTCGTCGGGGTCGGCGTCCCGGCGGACCCGCGCGCCGGCCTCGGCGATCTGCTGGGCGGGGGTGACGCTCACGCCCCGCTGAGATCGCGAGACCGCGGAGGCGTAGACCTCCGCGAAGGCGGCGCGGAGCTTCGCGACGTCCTCGACCGCCCGCGGACCGCGGGGCGGGGCGTCGGCGAGGACGCTCGCCCCGAGGTCGAGCTGGGCCTGCATGTACTCCTCCTCGGCGTCCGGCTCGAGATACACCAGGGTGTGCCAGAGATCGAGGGTGAGCCCCCGAGCCCCTGCCCCGGCGGAGGTACCGCTCACGCCGGTGGCCTGCGGCTCAGGAACTCGAGACGATTACCGAACGGATCGCTCGCGTAGAACCGCTTCCAGCCCGGCAGCGGCTCGTCGTCGACGGTCGTGACCCCGTGCGCCTCCAATCGGGCCCGCACGGCGTCGACCTCCTCGACCTCGAACGCCGGGTGCGATCTGCGCGAGGGCCGGAACCCTTCTTCGATGCCGATATGAAGCTGGCCGTCCGCGAGCGCGAGCCAGATCCCTCCCCGCGCGCGAAGGTGGGCGGGTTTGGCGACCTCCTCCAGTCCCAGGATCCCGCCGTAGAACGCCCGGGCCCGCTCCTCGGAGCCGGGGGGCGCGGAGAGCTGGACGTGGTGCAGGCGAGGAGGCATCGCGAACTACCGGAGCCCCGTGCCGCCAAAACGGTGACGCGACCCGCCGCTGAACGGAAGAGCGCGCGGGGTGTCGCCGGCCGATGGCCGGCCCTCTCCCACGGCTTCTCCTCGCGGTGAACGAGCGACCCACCCTCCGCGAGACGGTGGCCCGTCGCCTTCCCGACGTGCCGTTCGCCTTCCTGGCCGAGGCGGACCCCTCCGCGGCGACGACCGTCGAGGCGATGCTGCTCGGGTCCCTGGCGCGGGACGCGGCCCAGTGGGAGCCTCGCGCCTACCCGCGTCTCCGGTTCGTCCAGCGGGCGTTCGCCGGGGTCGACGACCTCCCGTTCGACCGGATACCCGAGAGCGTCCAGGTCGCCGGGAACGTCGGAGGGTACGCCCCGTTCGTCGCCGAGCACGCGATCGCGCTCGCCCTCGCCTGCGGCCGCGGCATCCTCGCCGGGAACGCCGCGGTCGCCTCCGGCCAGGCGCGCCCGGCCCCCGAGCTCCGGAGCCTCTGGCGGGAGACCGTGGTGGTCCTCGGCTACGGGGCGATCGGCCGGGCGATCGCCGACGACCTCCGGCCGTTCGGGGTCCGGGTCCTCGGACTCAACCGGACGGGGGCACCGGCGTCCGGGTGCGAGAGGATGTTCCCGGCGGATCAGCTCCGCGCGGCCGTCGCGGCGGGAGCGGTCGTCTTCGACTGCCGTCCGCTGACGCGACGGACCGCCGGGTCGATGGGAGCCGCGGAGTTCGCCGCGATGCGGGAGGACGCGGCGTTCGTCAACGTTGGCCGCGGCGGCACGGTCGTGGAGGAGGCGCTCTTCCGCCACCTCGAGGCGCACCCGCGTTTCCGGGCCGCCCTGGACGTCTGGTGGCAGGAGGACTTCCTCCACGGTCGCCTCACGACCCGGTTCCCGTTCGCCCGCCTTCCGAACTTCGTCGGGTCGCCGCACTGGGCCGGGATCGCCCCCCAGGTCTCCGAGTACGCGCTCGGCACCGCGCTCGAGAACCTCGCCCGGTTCTTCCGGGGGGAGCGGCCGCGGCACGTCGTCGACCGTGCGGAGTACGTCGGGCTGGACCGCGGACCCGGCTAGCGGATCCGCTCGAGCGCGAACGAACCGATCGTCAGCGCCCGGTTCGTCGCCCGTACCTCGATCCAGTCCCGGGTCGCGACGTCCCCGAACCCCTTCACCGAAAGGAACGTGCGGTCCCGGTCCTGACGGAAGAGGAGGGCGCCGTCCATCCGGCCGAGCAGCGACTCGACCTGCGCCTCGCTGAGCGCCCCGGCCTCGAGCGAGTACATCGCGAGCGCGTTCCGGGGCTTGAGGATCCCGACGACGTTCTGCAGGAACGAAAAGCTGGCGCGCTCGTCGGTGTGCGCGAGCACCGCCGACAGCCCCAGGAAGCCGACCCGGAACGGGCCCGCGCCGCCGCCGTCCCCCACGCCCTTCGCCGCTTGGACGAGCGCGGTGAGGATCCCGGCCCGGTCGTCCGAGCTCTTCGCGGTGAGCCGGTGCGCCCCGGCGGTGCCGGCGCCCGAGGCGTCGATCCAGGTGACCCGGCCCATCTGCTCGTACTCGCGGAACTGCGGAAGCACCGTGCCGAGGCTCTCGGAGACCTCGGGGGCCGAGCGGGAGGCGGTCACCAGGATCGCCGGCTCCGATCGCTTGAGGCCCTCCGCGACGAAGGAGTAGAGGGCGATCTCCTTGCCGACGAACGCGTCCCCCACGAGGGCCACGTGGCTCTTCGGGGGAAGACCCCCCAGCAGGAGATCGTCCAGCCTCGGGGTCCCGGTCGGCAGGCGGTCCGGATACCGGCGGCCCGTGGCGGGCGTCAGCGTTCCCTCGGCGGTCGTTTCGGGCCCGTCGTTGCCGGCCTCCGCAGGGGCGGGGCGGGACCGGCCCCGAGAGGAGGGAGCCAGCGAGCGTCCGCCCCCGCCGAGGCGGTCGGCCGCCGCGGCTGCGAGGAGGCCGGCGAACGGCAGGTCGCTCTCCCGAGCGATCTCCTGGCGGCGAAGGCTCACCTCCGCCTCGGTGGCGTCCACCGCGCGCTCGCGTACGAGGACCGCCCCTTCCCGACGGTCGAGCTCCTCGACCGAAGCGCGGAGGCGGGCCTCCCGTTCGGCCACGCTCTTCTCGCGGGCGGCCAACGATCGTGACGTTCGGTCCAGCTCCGTCGCCTTCTGGGCGGAGGCGACGTGCTGCCGGCCGGCGTCCTCGAGCCGCTGCTGGTACTCGCGGGCCGCGTTCTCGAATTGGAGGCGTCGCTCGTCGGCGACCTTGAGCCGGTCCTGGAGGTCCGCCTCCCGCTGCGAGATCGCCGACTCGCGCGCGGCCAGGTGCGCCTGGCGCTCGGACACCTGGCGCTGCGCCCCCTCCGCGACCCGCGCCTGATCGGCGACCTCCTTGGATCGCCGACCGAGCTGGGCGTTCTGCTCGTCGAGGAGCCCCTTCAGGTGCTGGACGCGGGCCTCGCGCGCCGCCAGCTCCTGGGCGGCCGCCCCGGCCGCGGGCCGGCCGGTGCCGGTCCCCGCCGCGGCCCGAGGCGCCTCCTGGGCGACGACGGCCCCCTCGCGGCGCAGCAGTTCGGCGGTCTTCTGGTCGATCTCCTTGCGGCGGGACGCAAGGCGGGCCTCCCCGTCGGCGACGGTTGCCTCCCGGCGGCTGAGGTCCTCCTGGCGATGCTGCAGCTCGAGGTCGCGGCGCGCGAGCTCCCCCTCCCGGCCCGCGAGGCGGTCCTCCCGGGCCGCGAGCTCGGGCGCCTGGCGCGCGAGCTCCTCCCCGCGGAGCACGATCTCCTTCGCGCGCTCCTCGACCGCCCGCGCCTTCCCCTCGAGCGCCGCCTCCCGCCCGGCGACCTCCCGCTCCCGATGGGCGAGGTCGTTCTCCAGGGCCTCGTGGGCGGACTCCCGCTCCGTCAGGCGGGCCTCCCGCTCGGTGTGAAGCTCGCGGGCCCGTCGCAGGGCGGCGTCGGTGCTCTCCGCGTCCGCCTCGCGGCGGACGAGCGCCTTCTCGCGGTACAGGGTCGCTTCCTCGCGCTGCCGGACCTCGTCGGCGAGACGGACGATCCGGTTCTGGCCCGCGAGCACCACCGCCTGCTCGTGAGCCCCGGTGCCGCTCGACACCAGGTGGAGGAACGAGCCGCTGGTCTGGTAGAGGATCGCGGAGACCAGCAGCGCCAGCGCGAGCGCTTCGGACGGGCCCGCCGCCGTGTTCGGGGGGAAGTAGACCAGCAGCGCGGTAGAGACGGGCAGAACCGCCGCGGCGGCGCTCGTCCACTGGCGGGCCCCCCACGGCGTCCAGGTGAGGACCGTGCCGAGCAGCGCGAGGCTGATGCCGGCGAGCGCTGCCGGCAGGAGCCATGGGTAGACCGGAAGGCTCGCCAACGGGCTCACCGCCCCCAGCCGGAGCCCGTAGACCACGGCGACCGCCCCCGCCAGCCCGACGGCGCCGACGGAGGTCGCGAAGTGCGGCTCCCACGGCCAGACCTGGAACTCTCCCCACTTCGAGGCGAGACAGATCGCCGCGAGCCCGACGCCGCCGGCGATCGGCACGATCAGGTAGAACGACCGACCGAGCGCGGCGAGCCCGTGGGCGTGCGCGCCGAGGGTCGGGAGGGTCGGGAAGAAGAACAGGAGAAGGATCGCCTCGACGGCGAGCGCGGTCGACACGCCGACCGCTACGAGGTGGGTCGACCGCCCGATCCGCAGTTGGAGCAGCGCCTCTCGCCTCGCGGTCTCTAGGTCCTCCGGATGGACGGCGGCGGGCGAACGGGCAGGCGACGGCGCGGGGGGCTTCCTCGCCATGTCGGCCGTCGGAACGAGGGATGGCCCTACACTTAACGGATGGTGTCAACGCGGGGCCGCTCGACCGCCAGGAGCACCGCCGCCGCGTCCGGCCATCGTGCCGCCTTCCGACCGAGGAGCTCCTCGAGCTCGAGCAGCCGGCTCCACGCCTTCGGCTCCGCCGCGACCGCGGAGACCCGGTCCGCGTCCGGGCCGAGCGCCGGGGCGACCGCCAAGACCTCGTGGACCGTCCAGCCGGCCCGGTCCCAGCGGGCGCGGAGCTCACCGACCTCCCAGCGTCGGAACGCACCGTCCTCGTGACGTTCCGCCTCGCGCCGGAACCCCTCGCGCTCCACGCGCGGGACTACGGCCGCGGCCGGGGCCGCCAGCAGGCGGCGCACCGCGCCCGGGGGCAGCCGGGCAAGGTAGCCTGACCGTTCGCCGGGCCCCGGGGCGATCTCCACCAGGAGCCGCGCCCCGGGGGCCATCAGGGCCTCGACGGCGTCCAGCAGCGACGGACCGTCCGCCCCCTCGAACCCGAGGGCGTTCCCGAGGAGCGCGATCTCTCCGAACGCCGACGGAGCGAACGGGGGTCGGAGGGCGTCGCCGCGGACCGGCTCCACGGCGTTCTCGGTTACTACGGTCGGGACGCGCTCTCGTCCGAGCCGCAGCATGCTCGGCGAGAGGTCGAAGGCGACCCGCCGGCTCGCGGCCGTGCCGAGGAGCCTCGAGAACCGACCCGGACCGGACGCCGCGTCGAGCGCCCAGCCGACGGCGCGGGCGTGGCGGGCCAGGAACCGCTCCCGGAGCTCGCGGAAGAGGTCGCGCTGGGCGGTCCCTTCGTAGCGCTGCCACTCCCGCTCGGCCCGCGCGAGATCCAGCCGCAAGAACCGCGTGTGCGCCTCGGACGGCCCCGACCCCGGCTCCGGGATAGTGTTCCCTCTCGCGCGGGGGCCGCCCGCGGGCGCGCGGCGACGCGGGCCGGCGGCCGGTCGGGAGGCGGTCGGCGTCACGGAGGAACCGCCGCAGCAAGAACGGTGGCTTAATAGGGGGGTCCGCTACCTCTCGCCGAGAAGCGATGCCGTACTACGAGTGCCCGAAGTGCGGTGGCGGCTACGTGATCGACGTCCCGCCGAGCGCCCGTCCGATCTGCGATCGCGACGGCGCCCGCCTGAAGCGCGCCAGCGACGCTTCGTACGAGCGCAACGCGCGCGAGGACTGATCCGCGCCCCCGGACCATGGCATCTCCCGAGGATCGGAGAGGACCGCTGGTCCACCGCGCGGTCCATCACGGGGCCGTACTCTGGCTGGTCGCGGCGCTGCAGTTCGTCGTCGCGATGGCCGTGGTCCAGCTGTTCTGGAGCGGCTCGGCGCCGTACAGCCTCGCTCACAACGTCATGAGCGACCTCGGCAACACTGGCTGCGCGGCGTGGCCCCACAGCACCTCCCCGAAGGTTTGCTCGCCGTGGCATGACCTGTTCAACGGCTCGGTGATCGTCCTCGGGATCCTCGTCCTCCTGGGGGTGCTGCTCGTGCGCACGGCGTTCCCGCCCCGGAGGTCCTCGACGATCGGTCTCGCGCTCACGGCGATCGGCGGCCTCGGCTCCGTCGGGGTCGGGATCTTCCCCGAGAACGTCGACCTGACGGTCCACTCGATCTCGGCGTTGGTCGCCTTCCTGCTCGGCAACCTCGGGCTGATGGCGCTCGGCTTCGCGATGTTCCGCGACACGCGCTGGGACGGCTACCGCGCGTACACCCTGTTCTCCGGGCTGATCGGTCTGGTCGCCACCATCCTGTTCGTCACGAGGGTGTACCTGGGCCTGGGGCAGGGGGGGATGGAGCGGCTGATCGTGGCGCCGCTGCTGCTGTGGCTGGTCGTGGTGTCGGTGCACCTGCTGAGGATCCCCCAGTTCGCCCCGCGCGCGGTCCCCACGGGGCGGTAGGCTCCGCCTTCGGCGCACGGGCCGCCGGCCGCCCCCGCGCGCCCCCACGGCGGGCGCCCTTATGCGCGCAGGCCGCCTCCTCGCCCGTCGTTCGTACCGATGCCGACCGGATCGTCCGTCCGTCGCCCGCGCACCCGCGGCCGGGGCTCGGGCCGGGGGAGGGGTTCGCCGCGGGTCCGCCGGACGAGGGCTGCGAGCCGGTCGGGGGTCACCGACGAGGTCGTGCCGCCGACCCGGCAAGAGCGGGCGCATCCGGGCGGCCTCCGGGCGAGGGTCCCGCGGACCGGCCCGCCGCTGCAGGTCGTCATGGTCGGCTGGGAGTTCCCCCCCAGCCACACCGGCGGGCTCGGGGTCCACAGCTACGAGATCTGCCGCGAGCTGGTCCGGCTCGGCCACCGGATCCGGTTCCTCACGCCGTACCCGGGCCCGTTCACTCCGGTCGACGGCGTGACGTTCCGCCACCCCGGCGAACGCCGGGCAGGGCCGGGCGGGCCGTGGCCCGACGCCTACTGGAGCGGCGGAGGCCCCGAGAGCCCGTTCGCGGACTCGATCGACGGCTACAACGCCTGGGTCGCGCAGCTCGCTGACCTCGGGCGGGTCGACGTCGTGCACGTCCACGACTGGTTCGGCACCGTCGGGGCGGCCGCGCTCGCTCGGCGCCTCGGCCGGCCGCTCGTCATGACGGTGCACTCGACGGAGTACGACCGCTCGCTCGGCCATCCGTGGGAGCACATCGTCGGCCGCGAGCAGGCGGGGATCGACGCGGCGAGCCGGGTGATCGCCGTCAGCCGGCACCTCCGCCAGCAGCTGATCGAGCGCTACCACGCCGAGCCCGGGAAGGTCCGCGTGATCTACAACGCCGTCCGCCCGAGCTCGCGCCTCGAGCGGATCGACCCGAAGAAGCGGATCGTCCTGTACGTCGGCCGCCTCGCGGCGATGAAAGGGGTCGACACGTTCCTGCGGGCCGCGGCGCGGGTCGGACCGGCGGCCCCGGACGCCCTGTTCGTCATCGCGGGCGAGGGCCCGGAGTACCCGCGGCTCGTCCAGCTCGCCGCGAGCCTGGGCATCGGAGACCGCGTGATGTTCCTCGGCAAGGTCTCCGAGGAGGAGCGGGAGATCCTGCTGAGCGGCAGCTCGGTGTTCGTCCTCCCGAGCGTCGTCGAGCCGTTCGGGATCGCCGCGCTCGAGGCGATGGCCGCCGGCGTGCCGACGATCCTCTCCCGGACCAGCGGCGTCGCCGAGATCAGCCGCGGGACGTTTCCGGTCGACTTCTGGGACGTCGACGAGTTCGCGAGCCGCATCTTCGAGCTCCTGGAGTACCCGACCCTGCGGCGGGCGATGGGCGAGGCGGGCCGGTGGGAGGCCCTCCGGGCCGGCTGGCCCGAGCGCGCCCGCGAGACCGTCGACGTCTACCGCGAGGCGATCGCCGCGGCCCGGAGAGCCCGGTGAGGATCCTCCTCTACCTCCACCTGCACCAGCCGTGGCGGCTCGCCCGGTTCCGGTTCCTCGACCTCGGCTCGGGCCGGTCGTACTTCGACCTGGAGCGGAACCTTGCCCTCTTCCGAGGGATCTCCGAGCGGTGCTATCGGCCGGCGCTGGAGCGCCTCGCGGCGCTGCTCGAGGCGGACCCGGGGTTCCGGCTCAGCCTGTCGGTGACCGGGACGTTCGTCGAGCAGGCCCGGCTCGCGGCCCCCGACGTCCTCGAGCGCCTCGCCGCGCTGGTCCGCACCGGCCGCGTCGCGCTCGTCGCGGAGACGTACTACCACTCGCTCGCGTTCCTGCTGCCGGCGCCCGAGCTCGCCGAGGAGGTCGCGCTGCACCGGGCGCTCCTGCGCGAGGAGTTCGGCGCCGAACCGAAGGTCCTGAGGATGACCGAGCTCGCCTATTCGGACGACCTCGCGCGGTTCGCCGAGGCGGAGCGGTTCCGCGCCATGCTCGCCGAGGGGTGGGACCGGGCGCTCCGGGGGCAGCCGCCGACGCACCTGTACTGCGCGGCGCCGGCGCCGACGGTCAACCTCCTGCTGCGGCACTACCCGCTGAGCGACGACGTCGGCTTCCGCTTCTCCTCCCGGGAATGGAGCGAGTACCCGCTGACGGCGGACAAGTACGCCCGCTGGATCGCCGCGACCCCGGGGGAGCTGGTCGGACTGTTCATGGACTTCGAGACGTTCGGCGAGCACCACCCGGCGTCCTCCGGGATCCTCGACTTTCTCTCCGCGCTGCCCGCGGAGGTCCGCCGCCATCCCCAGCTCACCTGGGCGACGGTGGAGGAGGTCGCGGACGGCCGACCCCGGGCGCCGCTGAGCGTGCCGTACACGATGAGCTGGGCCGACGAGAACCGCGACCTCGGCGCGTGGCTGGGCAACGACCTGCAGCGCTCCGCGTTCGAGGCCGCGAAGAAGGTGGGCGTCCTCGTGCGCCGGGCGGGGGAGGAGGCGATCCTGACCGACTGGCGTCGGCTGCTCACCTCCGACCACTTCTATTACATGTACGTGAGCGGGCACGGGGCGGACCAGAGCGTCCACCAGTACTTCTCGAGCTACGACAGCCCGTACGACGCGTACGCGAACTACATGAACGCCCTGACCGACCTGCGGCGCCGGGCGCTGGAGCGGCTCGGCGTCCCCACGCTCCGGTAACCGCGCCGTCCCTCGCACGGTACCCACCGAACCGTTATGGACCCGGCGGGGTCCTCTCGGGGCTGCCCGGGCCGTCCGGGGTCCCGGGGGGACCGGGGTACCGACCGATGATCACGCTCGTCGCGGGGAACGGCCGCATCCTGCTGACCGTCAACGAGCACGGCGAGTGGAACGAGCTGTTCTACCCGTACCCCGGACAGTTCCAACAGCTCCACGAGGCCCGGCTCGGGATCTTCGACGTCCGGGCGAACCGGTTCACCTGGCTCGGCCAGGACCACGGCGCCCCGGTCGCCCAGCGGCCGTTCGGGGCCGGGCAGCTTCCCGAGTCGGTATGGTCCGGGGACGGCATCCGCCTGGTGGTGCGGGACCACGTCCACCCGAACCACGACCTCGTGGTCCGGGTCGTTCGGGTCGCCGCCGACCCGCCCCGGCCCCTGCGGCTGTTCGCCTACCACGCGTTCCAGATCGCGGAGTCGATGTACCAGGACACGGCGTTCCTGGAGCCGAGCGTGCCGTCGCTCGTCCATTACAAGCGGGGGTACTACTTCGAGTTCTTCGCCGATCCGGCGTTCGCGCACGCCGCGTGCGGCGAGCACACCCTCAAGGGCCTCCAGGGCACGTACGTCGACGCCGAGGACGGCCGCCTGGAAGGGCGGCCGGTCGCCCACGGCGCCGCCGACAGCGTGCTGGAGTGGGACGTCGAGCCGCCCGCCGGCGGCGAGGTGGAGATCCACCTGTTCCTGGTGGCGGGCCGGAGCCTTCCGGCGGTCCACGAGGTCCGGGAGTACGTGCGCCGCGGGGGCGCCCCCCGGTTCGTCCGGGAGGCGGAACGGTTCTGGGAGTCGTGGGCGGATCGGCGGCTCCCGCACCCGCCGCCCGGGCTAAGCGAGCTCGGCCGCGAGATCTACCGCGCGAGCGTGCTCGTCCTCCGCCACCTGGCCGGGACGAACGGCTCGATCGTCGCGTCGCCGGACACCCGGTCGCTGGCGGCGGCCGGGGACGCCTACAACTACTGCTGGTGGCGGGACGGCGGCTACGTCGCGAAGGCGATGGACGAGGCCGGCCTCTACGAGGGGGCGGGCCGCTTCCTCGACTTCGCCCAGGCCTGCCAGAGCCCGGACGGCTCGTTCTTCCACCGGCACTGTCCGGACGGGGCGCTCGGCAGCACCTGGCACCCCCCGCCGTTCCTGCAGATCGACCAGACGGCGACAGTGATCGCGGCGGCCTGGCACCACTACAAGCGGGGCGGAGACCCGGACGTCCTCGTGAGCCTGTGGCCCCTCGTGAAGGGGGCGGCGAACTTCCTCACGGAGTTCCGGGACCCGGGGCACCACCTGCCGAAACCCAGCTTCGACCTGTGGGAGGAGCGGCTCGGCATCCACACCTACTCGACCGCCGCCGTCGCCCACGCGCTCGAGCGGGCGGCTCGGATCGCGGCCGAGATCGGCAAGGAGCCGGCGCCGTGGCGCGCCGCGGCCGAGGAGATCCGGGAGGCCGCGGTGCAGCGGCTGTGGGACCCCGGCCTCGGCCGCTTCGTCCGCTCGATCGAGCCGCGCGACGAGAAGCTGGACGCGTCGGTGCTGCTCGGCCTAAAGCTCGGCCTCCTGCCGTGGAGCGATCCCCGCGCGAAGGCGACGGTCGACGCGATCGAGCAGCGGCTCTGGTCGCCGAAGGTCGGCGGGCTGGCGCGATACGAGGGGGACACCTACTTCGGCCCGGAGAACCCTTGGATCGTGTGCACCCTGTGGCTCGCCGAGGCCCGGCTCGCCCTCGGCGACCGGGCCCGGGGCCGAGAGCTCGTGGAGTGGGCCGCCGCGCACGCGACGCCGACGCATCTCCTTCCCGAGCAGGTCGACCGCGAGACCGGGGAGCCTCGGAGCGCGAACCCGCTCGCCTGGTCGCATTCGACGTTCGTGGACGTCGTCCACAAGTTCGCGGCGACGGGGTCGGACGGCGCGGTCCCCGAGGACTAGCCCGGGATTGGAACCGGACGGTGCTACAGGAACGGCTTCGAGAGCTCGGCGCACGCCTCGAACAGCCGGAGGGCGGCCACGGGATCGGAGGCCGCCGGGGACGGTGAGCGCGGGAGCCGCCGGTCGAAGTACGCCCCGGTGGTCGTGGCGACCGAAGGGTCGGTCGCGAGGAACGCCAGGTCCGCGGCGGCCGCCCTGGCCGACCGGCCGAACAGTCGGCCCAGGAGTCCGATCGCCAGGGCGATCCCGACGCCGTTGTTCTTCCCGAACCCCGAGGCAACAAACCCGGGGTGCGCGGCGTTGACGGTGAGCGTCGTGGCCGGCCAGCGATGCGCGAACTCCCGGGTGAGCAGGAGCAGCTCCACCTTGGAGCGGCCGTACGCCCGGTACCCGCGGTACTGCCGGTCCCCCTGAAGGTCGCCGAGGTCGACGTCCTGGTGGCGGTGCGCCTCGGAGGCGACCATCAGCACGCGCGAAGGACCGCTCTCCTCGAGCCGCCGGGCGAGGCGCGCGGTGAGAAGGAACGGGCCCAGGACGTTGAGCGCGAACGTCCGCTCGAGGCCTTCGCTGGTCAGCTCCCGGCGGTGGAAGTAGCCGCCCGCGTTGTTCACGAGCAGGTGGATCCGGGGGTAGCGGTCGAGCAGGACCTGGGCCAGGCGGGCGACCTCCGCCCGGAGCGCCAGATCGGAGACGCCGATCGGGTAGACGTGGGGGTTCGACGTGCGGGAGGAGATCTCGGCGGCCGCCCGGACGGCCCTCGCCTCGCCGCGCCCGACGACGACCGTGACGGCGCCGGCCGCGGCGAGCGCCTCGGCAAGCGCCCGACCGATCCCGGAAGTGGCTCCGGTGACTACCGCGACCCGGCCCCGAGCGTTGGCCATCCCGGGGACCCCAGCCGGGCGCGGTACAAGACCCCGCGACTCGACCCCGGAGGCGCCGCCGCCACGACCTCGGGAGAAAGGGAGGGCGGAAAGGGTTCGCCGCGCGGACCGGACGGTCCGGCGTGCGGCCGGGTCGCGGTACGCCTACAGGTACGGGATCAGCCTCCCGACGTTCGGCGATCCCATGCCGCTGGCCGCATCCCAGCCGGGCGTCGCGAGGAAACCGTACCCGGGCTCCAACGCGTTCGAGCCGACCGTGATGTCGTGGAAGGCCCCGGTCCCGCCGAGCAGGTACAGCGCCGGAGCGAAGTCTCCCAGCGGCCCGTGGTGGATCTGGTCGGCGATCGCCGTGATCGCGGCCCACTGCGGCGAGCCCGCGCTGGTCCCGCCGAAGATGTAGAATCCCGCCGCGAGGGCCGGCGACGCGTCGTAGTAGCCGAGCACGCCTCCGTCGACTCCCGCGTCGTACGCGACATCGGCGGAGACCCTACCCAGCGGGTGGTACGGCCGGGCGGCCGAGCAGGTCGACGGGGTCCCTCCGGTGCAGGTGTACGGCGTGATCGTGTGGACGAACTGGTACAGCGGGGCCGGGAAGTAGGCGCTCGGGGCCCCTCCGGTCACTCCGAAGATGAGGCCGTTCTGGACGAGCGTCGGGTTCTCGAAGTCGTTCCAGGTCGTCTCGTAGTTGTACTTCGCCGGAGCGGGCTGCAACGGGCTGGAGACGTTCGCCGTCGGAGAGAAGCTGAGGTTCAGGTACGTCCCCGTCACCGCGATGTTCAGCGGGTTGTCCGCCGGATAGCTCGGGCTCGGGGTCGCGCAGCCGCTCTGGGCCCCGACGTCCCCTGCCGAGGCGAAGACGGTGATCCCCTGCGCGGCCGCCTCCGCGTAGATCAGGTTGTTCTCGGCGAACCACGGACTGCTCGGACCGGGGGTGAAGGTGCACTCGGGGGTCCCGAAGCTTTGGGACCAGATGTTCCCGAGGTGGTGCGACAGGGCGTACTGCTCCGCCACGACCATGTCCTGGTCGCTGTCCGAGTGCGCGATCACGAGGTCGATCGTCGCGGCCGGCGCCATCGCATGCGAGTACTGGGTGTCCAGGGTGATCTCCTGGGTCCAGCCGATCTCATCCAGCGACAGGTTGGTGTCGCCGGTAAGGTCGAGCGTCGGGCAACCGGCCGGACAGATGACGTTCAGCTTTGCCGCCGGGAGCCCGAACGCGGAGTCGAAGATCGCCAGATCGCTCGAGACGTTCGGATCGCCGAACGCGTCGAAGATCACGATCGTCTGACCCTTGCCGGCGTTCGCGTAACCGCCGACCTGGGCGTACGACTGGTTGTAGTTGTACGCCTGCTGGATCTCGGAGGGGGTGTAGCAACTCAGCACCCCACAGTTTCCGGGGATCCCGGAGCTCTCCATCGCCGGGCCGACGAACTCAGCTTGGAGCAGCGGATGGAACACCGCGCCGTTCGAAGCCGAGACCGCCGCGCCGATCCCGACGACCGCCGGGAAGAACCCGACGGTCATCATCGCCGCCACCAACAGCGCCCATGCGCCGCGTCTCGCCATAGCACGGGCGGCACGTGCATGAAGTATATCACCATGCGTCGGTACGCCGGTCGGTTCTTGGCCCGGCCTCCGCGCCCGCGAGACCCACCAGGGCGGTCGTCCGGGTGAGTGTCCTACAGCATACTCGCGGGCAGCCAGGCTCGCGGACCAGCGCCCCTCGAACCGCCGCAGCCGCCCTCGAGCGCAAGGCGCGGCAGGCCCGCCACGGAGGCGGGTCGTTGCGCGAGCCCCGCCCCCCGTGCTCCCGTCGGCCCGCGACGGGCCGGTGCGGGCGGCTCCGTCCGCTTAGTAACCCCAGCCGGCGATGCGGCGCTCCACCGACTCCTCGAAGACCTTGCCGGAGAGGCGCGCCTGAGCGTCGGCGAGCGCCGCCCGGCCGGCGCGCTCCAGCTCCGGGTCGATCGGACCCCCGCCGGACGGTTGCTCCGGGCGCCGAGGCTCGCCGCTCAGCACCCGGAACGACGCCGGTGCGCCGGTGGGGCTCGCCACGAGCTTGAGCTCTCCCCGGAAGGAGGCGATCTCGAAGCGGTCGAGGAGGGCGCGCCGGTCGGCCGGCATCTCCGGAGCCTCCTTCGGCCGGAGGCCGTCGTTCATCGAGTGTACGACCCGGTCCTCCGGAGCGTCCGCGAGCCGGAGCAGGGAGCGAGCCCCGGGGTTGCCGAACCACGTGCCGCCGGCAAGCTCGACGACCGTCCGGGGGACGTCGAGCAGGCTCGCCCAGCGGTTCGAGACCGACCCCGGTCGGATCCCCGGACCGAGGAGCCAGAGCGGGATGCGGACCAGCTCGTCGCCGACCCCGAGCCGGTGGAACAGGATCTCATGCTCGAGGAACGCCTGGCCGTGGTCGCTCGTGAGGACCAGCACCGTGTTCTTCCAGCGGCCGCGGCGCCGGAACGCCTCCACGATCCCGCGAAGACGGCCGTCGATCGTCCGGAACGCCTTACGGTAGTTGGCCCGGATCACGTCGAGGTCCGTCGGGCCCGGCACCCAGGTGCCCCGGAGCCAGCGCCGGGGGTCCTGGTTGGCTCGGGCGTACCGGATCCACCGGGCGACCTCGGTCGACCGGCCGGCGTCGGCCAGGTACGGTTCGTGCGCCTCGAGCAGGTTGACGAAGGTGAAGATCGGCCGGTCCGTGGGCTGCTGGGCGAGCCAGGCGTCGACGCTCGCCTCGATCCAGGGCGCTACCTGGGCGACCTCCTCCGGCCGGGTCCCGCGGACGTGGCCGCCCAAGCGGTTCGTAGCGTCCCAGAACGCCGGCAGCGTCACCATGCTCCCGACCAGTCCGTACCAGAACGGCGAGGCGCGCGGGCTGTCGGCGAACCGCCCGAACAGCGCCGCCTGGGGGCCTCCGAGGTCGACCCGGCTCGGAGTCCGTCGGGGCAGGAACCTCAGGAAGAACTCCCGGTCGCCGCCCCACTGCACCTCCGAGAAGCCGTGGGTCAGGCCCGTGGCGGGTTGTACGTAGGCGTTCGCCGAGAAGCAGCCGGTCGCGTACCCTGCCCTGCCGAGGTGTCCGGCGATCGTCTCCGGGGCCGTCGCGAGGGTGTCCGAGGACTTGTTGTGGGCGCCGTGCTCCCACGGATACAGCCCGGTGAACAGGCTGGCGTGGCTCGGGACCGTCCAGCTCGACGGGGCGATCGCCCCCGGGAACGACAGGCCGCTCCCCAGCAGCTCGTGCAGGAACGGAAGGGCCGTCGGGTCCGCCAGCAGCTCTGCGAAGACGTCGGCCCGCGCGCAGTCCATCACCACCAGCAGGATATCCGGCCGCTCCGGGACGCTGTCGCTCACGGGGATCCTCCTCCCGCCGGCCCGCCCACTCCGGCAGCCACTGCCGGGAGGGGGCCGACCGGGTCCATCGGGGCGGGGCGGACGGTCCTTCGGCAGATAACGGCCCGGTCGGGGACCCCCCGGCGCGAGCCCGTTCGCGCGACCGCGTTGGCCGCCCCGGGATACCGGGTTATCTCGCTGCGCCGAGCCCGGCGAGGGGAACCGGCCGGCCGTCGAACCCTTAAAGGCCCCCTCGCGTTCGGGGCTCCTCCGAAGGTCATGCCGGGTACGGGTCACACCGTGGGGCGGCCCGAGAAGACGGTGCACCTGCGGATCGACCCGAATGACGAATCCACGACGCTCGAGGACGTCCTCAGCCGCATCTCCGAGCTCCAGCGGAAGCACCCGGACCGGGAGGTCTTCTTTGACGGGGACGAGTACGCGATCTGCTCCCGGCCGAAGCGCGTCCACGGTGCCCCCGCCCACTAGGCCCGCCGACCTGGGGGCCCCCCTGCTCCTGGTGAACCTCAAGGTGTACCCGAGGTCCTCCGGGGACCGGGCGGAGCGGATCGCCCGCGAGCTCCTGGAGGCCGGTCGGGCGGCCGGGGTAGCGGTGGCGCTGGCGCCCGCCCATCCGGACCTGGGCCGCGTGGCCCGGGCGGTGCCGATCCCCGTCGTCGCCCAGAGCGTCGACCCTGTCGACGCGGGAGCCCACACCGGCTCGGTACCGGCGGAGGCGATCGCCGCGGCGGGCGGGTGCGGGAGCCTGGTCAACCACTCGGAGCATCCGTTGGCCGACGAGGCGATCGAGGCGGCGATCGCCCGCCTGAGGGCCCGGGGCCTGGTCGCGGTGGTCTGCGCGCCCGATGCGGCGGGCTGCCGCCGCCTGGCCAGCTTTCGACCGGAGTATCTCGCGGTGGAGCCTCCCGAGCTGATCTCCGGACGGCAGGCGGTCTCGACGGCCCGTCCCGGCCTCGTGGCGGAGGCGGCGGCGGCGGTCCGGGAGGCGTCCCCCGGCACCCGACTGCTCTGCGGCGCCGGGGTCCATCATGGGACGGACGTTCGCCGGGCCCTCGAGCTCGGGGCCGCGGGGGTTCTCGTGGCCAGCGCCGTAGCGACCGCCGAGCGGCCCCGTCAGGTGATCGACGAACTGCTGACCGGGTACTAGCCCCGGGCCGCCGCACGGCCCCCCCGCGGGAACGTTCTTGTGCCGGCAGTCGTTCTTGGGCCGAGCCCCGGGGGCCGGGACCGGGACGTGGGGGCCGCGGGGCGGGGATGACGGCGGGGATGGCAGGTCCGCGGACGGCCGGCCTCGCGTCGGACCGGTGGGACGCCTTCGACGCCGAGGACCGGCCCCCCGCGCGCTACGCGCATCGCCTTCGACCGCCCTCCAGGTTCCAGCTCGGACCGGGGATCCCGGAGCCCGGGAAGCGTCGCGCCGGGCCGATCGTGCTCGGCATCGTCCTGATGCTCGTCGGCCTCGGGCTGCTCGGCGCCGGGATCGCTTCCAACGAGGCGAGCTACTCGGCCTCGGTCCAGGCCGGCGGGTTCTGGCAGTTCAAGACCACCTCGCTGGTCGCGGTGGCGGTCTCCGTCGGCTGGAGCGGGGGGAACAACTCGACGTTCGTTTGGCTGATCACCGGCGACCCGTCCTGCACCAACCCGTTCGGGGTGGTCGACACCGAGCACGGACCGAACGGGACGTTCACCGCCGGGCTGGTCCCCGGGCAGACGTACTACCTGTACACCTGCGCCTTAGGCAGCGCGAGCGCCGCGAACTTCAGCTACTCCGCCCACGGCGGCGGCCTCACGACGATCGAGCTGCTCGCGATCCTCCCGCTGGTCGCCGGGGTACTGCTCCTGGTCTGGGGGTTGCGGGGCAAGCCGTAGCCGGGGATCCCCGGCGGGCTCGGTTAGCTGACGATCTGGATGCTGCCGGACCGGCCCATCGAGACCTGGAGCTTCCCGCGGAAGTCCTTGACCCAGCCGTCGGTGATCTTGACCTTCTGGCCGACGGAGTACTTCGAGATGTCGTCCCCCCACAGCGTGAGGGTGATCGTGCCGGTCTCGTCCTGGAGCGTCGCGTCGGCGACGC
This sequence comes from Thermoplasmata archaeon, assembly GCA_030037395.1. Taxonomy (GTDB): domain Archaea; phylum Thermoplasmatota; class Thermoplasmata; order Lutacidiplasmatales; family UBA184; genus Lutacidiplasma. The sequence continues at coordinate 1,874 of JASHRJ010000058.1, read as the reverse complement.
GGGACGGTCCCCGGGTCGTGGTGACGTCCCGGGGGGCCGAGATCGCCGTGATGGTCGCTTCGATCGTCGCGTTCGCGTTCGCGCGCAGGGAGGCGATTCCGGGCATGGTGGCCGAGGGGAGCGCCATCGGTAATAAGCCCGGCTGCCGGCTCCGGGCAGGACGAAGGTCGCCCGGATCGGCCCGTCGCCGCCGAACCTTATATCGCGCACCCAGCTCGCGGCCGCGTGTCCGAGAAACGGCCGCGCGTCGTCGTGATCGGGCTGGACTCCTCCTCCCCCTGGACCCTGTTCGAGCGGTTCCTGCCGCAGATGCCCCGGTTCCGGGAGCTGCTCGGCCGGTGCCGCTACGGGACCCTGAAGAGCATCGACCCGCCGATCACGGTACCGGCGTGGGCGGTGATGTTCTCGGGGATGGACCCGGGCACCCTCGGCATCTACGGCTTCCGCCATCGGAAGCCCGGGTCGTACTGGGACCAGTACATCCCGTCGTCGCGGTCGCTGCTGCAGCCGATGGCCTGGGACCGGCTCTCCCGGGCCGGTCGGCGGGTCTGCGTCATCGGCATGCCGCCGGGGTACCCTCCGCCGGTGGTCAACGGCGTCTACATCTCCGACTTCCTCACGCCGGACGACGCCCAGGACTTCGTCAGCCCGATCGGACTGCGCGAGGAGATCCGGAACGTGGCGGGCGGCTACGCGTTCGATGTGACGTTCCGGGCCGAGGACCGGGACCGGATCGGCCGGGAGCTCGCCGAGATGACCCATCAGCACTTCGCCGTCGCACGGCACCTCTGGAAGAAGGAGCCGTGGGACCTCTTCGCCCTCCACGAGATCGGCCCCGACCGCATCCACCACACCTTCTGGAAGTTCTTCGACCCGGCGCACCCCCGCTACGAGGAGAACCCGAGGTTCCGGGAGCTCGTGGACGAGTACTACCGCAAGCTCGACGCCGAGATGGGCCTCTGGCTGGACGAGATCCCGCCCGAGGTCCGGATCCTGGTCGTCTCCGACCATGGCAGCCAGGCGATGCAGGGGTGCTTCTGCATCAACGAGTGGCTGATCCAACGGGGCCACCTCGCGCTCCGGGGACCGCGCCCGGCCCCCGGGACGCCGATCGAGAAGACCGACGTCGACTGGGCGCGGACCCGGGCGTGGGGGGCGGGCGGCTACTACGCCCGCATCTTCTACAACGTGAAGGGGCGGGAGCCGCAGGGAACGCTCGAGCGTCGGGACCTCCCGGCGTTCGAGGCCCAGCTCACGAAGGAGCTCCAGGCGGTCCGACGGCCCGACGGGGCCCCGCTCGGCGCGGACGTCCGGGTCCCGAAGCAGGTGTACCGGGAGGTCCACGGCGACAGCCCCGACCTGATGGTCTACTTCGGGAACGTGGCCTGGCGGTCCGCCGGCACCGTCGGGTACGACACCCTGTACCTCCAGGAGAACGACACGGGGCCGGACGACTCCGTGCACTCGTTCGACGGCGTCTACGCCGTCACCGGCGCGCACGCCGGCGTTGGCCAGCGGGGCCCGGAGGAGAACCTGATCGACATCGGGCCCACGGTGCTCGACCTCCTCGGGGTGCCGGTACCCCCGGAGGTTCAGGGCCGGCCGATCGCCGCGTTCCGCTGACGGCCGCGGGCCCCTCGATGGCGGCCCCCCGAGGGGACCGCCCTCGGCGCACCCGCCCCTGCCGTCCGCGAATCCTTCGATGCCGTACGCGACGAACCCCGGCGGACCCGAGGCAGGCTTCAGGTCGGGCGCTGGGGCCCGAGCGAGGGAAGCTCCCCAGCCGGCCTGGCCCGTCCCTGTCGATGGGCGAACGCCAGCCCCACGGCGACCACCACCAGCCCCGCGATCAGGACCCCCTGGCCCGGGTACCA
>JASHRJ010000057.1 GCA_030037395.1 Thermoplasmata archaeon | reverse complement strand
GGCTCGGCTTCGAGCCGGTGGGCGAGCTCCGCGGCGAGGGTGGCCCCCGCCCGGGCGACGATCTCCGCGGCGAACCGCCGTCGCAGCTCCTCCCGGCGACCGGGCGCGTCGCGCAGGAACCGCTCGTGGCGCTCGATCGCGCGCCACAGCTCCGGGATCCCGCTCGGGGTGACGGTCGACGTCCGGACGATCGACGGGCGCCACCCGTCCGGCGCCGGCCCGAGCGACGTGAGGTCCGCGAGGTACCGCTCGGCCGTGTCGGCCCCCGGCAGGTCGGACTTGTTGATGCAGAAGACGTCCGCGATCTCGAACAGCCCCGCCTTGAGGCTCTGGACCTCGTCGCCGAGGTGCGGGACGACGACGACGACGCGGGTGGAGGCGAGCTCGCGGATCGCCACGTCGACCTGGCCGCTGCCCACCGTCTCCACCAGCACCACGTCGAACCCCGCGGCCTCGAGGAGGCGGACGACGTCCCGGGTGGCGTCGGCGACGCCGCCGGCGGCCCCCCGGCTCGCCATCGAGCGGAAGAAGACCCCCGCGTCGTCCGCGCGCCGCTCGAGCCGGATCCGGTCGCCGAGGACCGAGCCTCCGGAGAACGGGCTCGACGGGTCGACCGCGACGACCCCCACGCTCCGTCCCGCCGCCCGGAGGTGGCCGACCAGGAGGTTGAGGAGGCTCGACTTCCCGACCCCCAGCGGCCCGGTGAGCCCGACGACCGGCGCCGTGCCGGTCCGCGGGAAGATCGCGCGGAGCAGCGGGTCGGCGGCGGCGTCCCCGGCCTCGACCGCCGTGATCGCCCGGGCCAGCGCCCGTCGGTCGCCCCGAACGATCGCCGCGGCGGCGCCGCGGGGCCCCGCGCGGCTCATGCCGTTCCGCGCGCCAGCTTCTCCGCGGTGCGGACGATCTCGTCGAGCGAGGTGCCCGGGCCGAAGATCGCCCGAATGCCCAGACGACGCAGCCGGCGGGCGTCCTCGTCGGGGATGATCCCTCCGGCAAAGACCGGGATCTTCGCCCCGGGCTCCCGCCGGAGCAGCCGGAGCACGCGGGGGAACAGCGCCATGTGCGCGCCGGAGAGGATCGAGAGGCCGATCAGGTCCACGTCCTCCTCGAGGGCGGCGCGAACGATCTCCTCCGGGGTCTGCCGCAGCCCGGCATAGATCACCTCCATCCCTGCGTCGCGGAGCGCGCGCGCGACGATCTTCGCCCCGCGGTCGTGTCCGTCCAGGCCGGGTTTCGCGATCAGCACCCGGATCGGGCCCCGCCGCTTCTCGCTCGGCAACGGCTCCCCAACGGAACGACCCGCGCTCGGACGAAAAGCTTTCGCCCGGCGGGGTCAGCCGAGGCGCTTCGACATCAGCACGAAGTCGTGGTACGCGCCCGCCCGGCGGAACGCCCGGGGCGCGGTCCCGTAGACCTCGAAGCCGAGCTTGTCGTACAGGCGACGGGCCGAGGTGTTGACCGGCAGCACGGACAGCTGCACCTCCTCGAAGCGACCGCGCGCGGCCTCGAGCGCGTGCCGGAGAAGGGCCTCGCCGATCCCCCGGCCCCGGAACCCGTCCCGCACCTCGATGCCGAGGACCCCCACGTGGCTCGTCTCGGCTTGGCTTCCCTCGGGTCGGATCGAGCACATCCCCACGATCGTGCCGGCCTCCTCGGCGACCGAGCAGATCGCCCGTCCCTCCACGATCGCCCGCTGCAGCTCTCCGAACCAGGACGCGAGCTCGCCTTGGGTGGGCCGGGTCGCGTTGGAGACCATGCCGTAGGTGGGGTCGGCGGCGATCTGGTCGTAGCGGTGGAGGCGGAGCGCGGCGACCCCCTCGAAGTCGGCCCAGGCGACTGCGCGGACGGCCAGCGCTCTCCCTCCTCGGCGGGCCGCTCCGGCCCGTACCCCGACCGACGCCCGCCCGCCCAAAGCGTCTCCCGGGGGACCCCGGGCTAGCGACGCCCCAACGTCTTACGACGGACCTCTTGCTCGAGCGTTACCGAACCCCGGTCCCGGCGGCCGGGCGCCGTTCGGAGCGCGGGCTGGATCCACAGGCTCGAGCCTCGGACGACTGCCTCCAGCTCCTGCCCGGCCGCCCAGCCGAGCTCGCGTACGCGCTTGGGGGGGATGGAGACCACCCAGCGGTAGTAGGTCGTTCCTTGGTAGATCCGGTTCACCACCTTGTGCAGCCTCACGCTTCCCCCTCGGGCGAGTGTGCTTATCTTTAGAACGCTAAAGCGGGTCCGCCTTATATACCCGGCCGTCCGCTACCCGGAGCGCATGCTGCCGGAGTATCCCGAACCCGTGCGGCGGGCGTTCGCCCGGAACCTGCTCCGCAACGCCCTCCGACTGTCGCGCGGCGAGGACCTCCTGGTAGAGACGTGGAGCGCGACCCTGCCCTGGGCGGTCACCCTCAGCCAGGAGGCGAGGGAGCTCGGCGCCCATCCGCTCCTGTCCGTGCACGACGAGGGCGCCTACTGGCGCAGCGTCGCCGAAACCCCCTCCAGTCAGCTCGGCAAGGTGGGCGCGCACGAGTGGGCGGCGCTCCGCGCCTCGGACGCCTTCGTCTACCTCGCCGGCCCGATGGACGTGACGCGCGAGGAGGCCCTCCCTCCGGCCGCCGCGCGTCGCGCGGAGGCGAACAACCACGAGCTGATGCGCCTCGTCCAGAAGTACGCGGTCCGTTCGGTCCGCTGGGACCTGGGCCGGACCCACCCGCGGTGGGCCCGCCGGTACGGCGTCGATCTCGACGCTTGGCGGAACGAGCTGATCGACGCGGCGATCTTCGACCCCCGGGGGATGCGGCGGGACGGGTCTCGCGTCGCCGACCGTCTGCGCCGGGGTCGGGAGGTCGCCATCTCCCACCCGAACGGCACCGATCTCCGGCTCCGGCTGGCTCGACGCCGGCCCCGGGTCGATGACGGCGTGATCGACGAGCGCGACGTGCGCGAGGGCAACGTGATGCTCGTCGTGCCCGCGGGGGTCACCAGCGTGACCGTGGACGAGGGGTTCGCCGAGGGGACGTTCTGCTCCAACGCGACCGGCGTCCTCTACGTCCCGAACGAGGAGATCCCGCTGCCCCCCGGACGATGGTCGTTCCGGGCCGGCCGGCTCGCCGAGCTGGACCGAGGCGCCGCCGGCCAACGGCTCCGACGGGCCCTCCGCGGGCTCGGCGAGCCGCGGATCCCTCCCGGTCAGGTGTCGGTCGGACTGAACCCTAGGATCTCGACCATTCCGCTCCTGTTCGACCAGGAGCGGGGCACGATCACCCTCGAGATCGGGCGGAACGCCCAGCTGGGCGGGCAGACCCGCACGCCGCACCTGCTCGCCTTCCTCGACCTCCGCGGGGGCTCGCTCGCCGTCGACGG
>JASHRJ010000056.1 GCA_030037395.1 Thermoplasmata archaeon | reverse complement strand
ATGGCGCGGATCCATCCGAAGTTCGGCACGCCGGCGGTGGCGCTGATCTTCGCGAGCGTGCTCACCGGGGTCGTGCTCATCGCGCTGCCGAGCTTCCCCGAGGTGGCGCTGGTCGCCTCGATCACCACGCTCCTGCCGTACGGGGCCGCGTCCCTCGCGCTGCTGGTCCTCCGCCGCACGGACCCGCACGCCGAGCGCCCGTACCGGCTGCCCGGCGCGTGGCTGCTGACCCCGATCGCGTTCGTGTTCGCGACCGTGCTGATCTACTGGGCGTCCTGGCCGTGGACCCTCGTCGGGGTGTTCCTGATGCTGATCGGGGTGCCGCTCTACTTCCTGTTCACGGCGCCCGCCCTCCGCACCCTGAAGAGCGCGATCACGGTCGCGAGCATCGTGACCGTCCTCGTGGTCGCGTCGCTGCTCCTGATCTACGTGGTGCCGCCCGGCGGCCCGCTGCTGGGCGTCGCGGCGATGCCCCTGCTGGGAACGGTCCTCCTGTTCGTCGGGCTGCCCGCGTACTTTCTGACGTTCCTGGCCCGCCGGAGCGCGATCGCGGAATCGAAAGGGATCCTGTGGATCGTGACCTACATCGCCGGGATCGGGATCATCTCGTACATCGGCGACCCGTTCTTCGTGTACGAGAACTTCCTCACGCCGCCCACGTACCCGATCACCCTGCAGCCGATGGGGATCCTGAACCTGCCGTGGGACCTGGTGGCCCTCACGGTCTTCGGCCTGCTGATGTTCGTCTGGGGCTACCGTTCCGCGCTGCGGACCTTCCTCGGGGCGTCGACGGCCCACCCGGGACCGGCCGCCGAGCCGCCCCCGGCGGTGCCCGCGGCGGAGTGACGCCGTCGGCCGGAGGGGAGCGATGCGGAATCGGGCGCACGCGGAGTGGGACCGGCTGCGGGAGGTGCTGATCCATCGTCCCGGCATCGAGATGTTCTTCGGCCTCACCGAGCCGTACTCGTTCCTGTACGAGCGGGCGTTCAGCATCGACGAGGCGGTCTACGAGCACACGACGCTCGAGCACGCGCTCCAGGAGGCCGGCGTCGAGGTCCACCGCCTGAAGCGGTTCGCCGTCCAGGTCGCCGCGAAGCACCCCGCGCTCGTCCAGCGGGTCCGCGCCGCCGCGCTCGGGCTCGTCCGGTACTCCGGGCCGGCGGCGATGGTGGAGCAGTCGCGGAAGGCGCTCCGCCGGAACGTCGAGCGGTTCGACGCCGAGACGCTGTTCAACATCCTCCTGCTCCGGCCGTCGGTCCGGCTCGAGCGCCACCCCGGCTTCCGCGTGATCCTGCCGAAGGTCGTGCTCGACACGCCGCTCGCCAACCTGTACTTCCTCCGCGACCAGCAGGCGCTCTCCGCCGGCGGGTTCGTGCTGGGCCGCATGAGCAAGCCGCAGCGCCGCCACGAGACCGACATCGTGGGACCGCTGCTCCGGATCGCGGGGGCGGACATCGCGGGCGAGGTGAAGGCGCCCGGCACCTTCGAGGGCGGGGACTTCCTCCCGATGGGCCGGTTCGCCCTCCTCGGCACGGGCGACCGCACGAACGCGAGCGCGGTGCGCCAGGTCCTCGCGATGCCGACGGGGTTCGACGAGGTCGCGGTCGTCCACCAGCCGTCGCATCCCGCGCTGCCGGGCGACGACCCGGACCCGATGATCGACATGCACCTCGACACCTACCTCAACGTGCCGGGCCGGGGGCTCGCCGTCGGGTGCGAGCCGCTCCTGAAGAACGCGCGCACCGAGGTGTACCGCCGCAACGGACGCGGCCGCTGGACCCGGGACCCCCGCCCGCGCTCGGTCCACGACTACCTGACCGAGCAGGGGGTCGAGATCCTCCCGATCTCGACGCTCGAGCAGATGAGCTACGCGTCGAACTTCCTCTGCCTCACCGACCGCCGGATCCTCGCGGTCGAGGTGGAGCAGGAGGTCGACCGGGTGCTGGAAGGGCTCACGCAGGCGGCGCGCCGGAACCCCCACCGGTACTCCGCGCTGCTCGCGCTCGCGAAGCGGGAGCGAACGGAACTCCGGGAAGGGGCGGGGTTCTTCCCGCACAAGGCGGCGGTCCGGGACCGCGGGGTCGAGGTCGTGCCGCTCTCGCTCCGCGAGATCACGGGAGGGTACGGCGGCGCCCACTGCATGACGTGCGTGATGAACCGGAGCCCGTCCCCGGCGGCGGGCGCGTAGGCCCGGTCGCTCCCGGCTTCGGACCCAAACTCCTTCCGTCCCCGGTCCATGCCGGCGCCACCGGAGGCGCCACGACGGACCGCTACTGCCCGAGCTGCCACTGCGTCCTGCTCGCGCACGACCGGATCTGTCCCTTCTGCGGTCTTCCGGTACCGACCGCCCCGTCGCCACCGCCCGCACCGGCCGTGGGCCTCGCCCCGTCGCCGCCGGTCGCGCCGAGCCCGCCCCGGGCGTGCACGCTCTGCGGCACCCCCTTGCCCGGTACCCCACGGCGGCTCGAGATCCCCCAGGTGACCGGAGGGCCGGTCACGCTCGACTGCTACCGATGCCCGCAGTGCGGCCGCGTCGAGATGTTCCTGCCCGACGGGTGAGCCCGGGCCCGGCGGGCGCCATATACCGGTCCCCCCTCCGGCCCCCATGGCGCGGCAGCACCGGTACCGAGCGGCCGTGGAGTGGACGGGGAACCGCGGCGACGGGACCCGGACCTACACGAGCTACGGACGCGACCACGTCATCCGCGCGGAGGGAAAGCCGCCCGTTCCGGGCTCCTCCGACCCGCTCTTCCGGGGCGATGCCGCGCGGTACAACCCGGAGGAGCTGCTCCTCGCCGCGCTGTCCGCCTGCCACATGCTCTGGTACCTCCACCTGTGCTCCGACGCCGGCGTCGAGGTGGTCGCCTACGCGGACGCCCCGACCGGGACGGTCGAGGAGCGGCCCGACGGCGCCGCCGAGTTCGCCGAGGTGACGCTCCACCCCGAGGTGACCGTCGCGTCCGGCGACCTCGCGGCCGCGGAGCAGCTCCACGACCGGGCGCGCGAGAAGTGCTGGATCGCCCGGTCGATGAACTTCCCGGTCCGGCACGAGCCGCACGTCGTCCGGGCCGCGGCGCCGCCGGTGGCGGCGCGCGGCACCTAGACCAGCTCCCGCAGCCGCTTCGCCATCATCACGCCGAGGTCGAACCCCCGGGACCGGGCCGGCGGGACCGGCTCGGCGGGGGCGGGGGGCGCGGCGCGCTTCGGGAGCGCGAACGCGACGGACCAGCCCGGGCCGCCCGTCCCCTCCCATCCGATCCGGCCGCCGTGCCGTTCCACGACCTTCTTCGCGACGCCGAAGCCGATGGCCACCGCCGGGTCGCTCGCGTACAGCTGGAGCCCGTCGGCGAGGGAGAACACCCCGTCGCGGTGCTCCTCGACCGCGGTCGCGCCCGAGCTCCGGACGACGAACGCCGCCTCGTCTCCCCGCTCGTCGCCGTGGACCGACACGCGGGCCGGCGACCCGCCGCGCATCCGGATCGCGTTCGAGACGAGGCAGCGGAACAGGAGGGTGAGTTGCGCCGGGTCCGCCTCGAGGCGGGGGAGCGGGCCGTGGTTCACGGTGGAGCCGGTGCCGCGGAGCTCGTCGGCGAGCGCGGCGACCGCGCCCGCGAGGCACTCCTCGCCGGACGTGGGCGTCATCGGCCCCGCGGCCGCGCTCGCCTGGATCCAGACGGAGAGGCCGTCCAGGAGCAGGTCGGTCCGCGCCGCGCACTGCTCCGCCGTCGAGACGAGCTGCGCGAAGCTCCCGTCGGTCTGCGCGTCGAGCCGCTTCGAGAGCGACCGCGTCGCCTCGTAGGCGGCGCGCGCGGTGCCGCGGACCGTCCGGGTGGCGACGTGCTGGACCTCGAGGAGGTCCTTCCGCATCCGGTCCGCCCGTTCGGTCCGGTCGGCGACGGCGCGCTGGAGCTCGGTCCGCACGCGGACGTCGCGCAGCGACACGGCGAGCGCGGGCTCGTTGCCGAGCCGCGTCCGGACGACGACGACCTCGACCGGGACGGCCGACCCGTCGGCGGCCATCCCGTCGACGGTGACCGGGGCGCCGGGCGCCCCGGTGGCCGCCGCCAGCGCCGCTTCGAGCAGCGGGCGCCCGGCCGGATGGATGACGTCGAGGAGCGGCTTCCCCTTCAGCTCCGACCCGAACAGGCGGACCGCGGCGGGGTTCGCGAGCCGGACCCGGTTCCACCGGTCGAGCAGGAGCTGGCCCGACGGGGAGAGCTCGACGAGCGCCCGGTACGCCGCCGGGTCGGCGCCCGCGTCCGCGGGCGCGCCCAGGAACGGCAGGACGGTGAGCGCGGTCCAGGCGCCGGTCCGCGGCGCCCCGGACGGGGACGCCCGGCGGCCCGCCCGCCGGGAGCCATCCTCGGCGAGTGGGCCGGCCAACGCTCCGGACCCCCTAGACGATGCGCAGGAGCTCGTACGGCGAGGTGTCGGTCCCCTCGGCGAGCACGAGGCCCGAGGTCCACGGCTTCGAGCCGTAGACGAACACCCGGCCCTGCCGCACGGCGAGGTGGATGTGGATCGCCCCGATCGACCGGAGGCTCTCGAACAGCGGCGTGCCGGTCCGGCCGAGGAAGATGAGGTGGATCGGCGGCCCGCTGAGCGCGATCTGCGTCATCGCCGGGAAGCTCTCGACCTGCTCCGGCGTGATCGGCGCGCGGAGCGCGGAGGCGAGCGCGACCATCCCGGAGACGTACGCGACGGCGACGGCCGGCGCGCCGCCGGTCCCGCCGGAGGCGAGGAACTTCGCCACCTCCGACTGCCCGCCCGCCGCGGGGGCCGCCCCGGCCTCCGGGGCGGCGGCGAGGGTGTGCAGCGGGAGGATCATCTTCGCGAGGTCCGGCGCGGACTGCCGGGCCGACTCCTCGAACTGCCCCGTCACGTCCAGCACCCGGAACCCCTGCTCGAGCTTGTGGCGCTGGACGCCGATCCGCGCCATGTCCCAGATCTCCCGCGCGGAGAGCGAGGGGGACGGGATCAGCAGGGCCCGGCCGTTGAGCCCCACCACCGAGGCCATGATCGGGGCGAGGAACAGCTGGAGGATGTGGTCCTGGACCGCCCCGTCGGTCTCGATGAGCGTCGTCTTGCCGATCGGGAGGCGGCCGAAGTTCTCGGCGAACGACCGGGACCCGGGCCAGATGTGGCCGGGGAGCGAGTCCGGCTCGTGCTCGTACGGCCCGTGCCGCATCTCGGTGTACGCCTTGATCGGCTCGATGCACTGGAACCGCGCCGCCTCGACGGTGTACGGGTAGTTCGCGTTCGCGATCCGGATGCCGCGGAGCTTCGGCAGCTGGAGCCACCGCTCGAGCCGGTCGCCGGACATCTCGCGCGAGGTGACGACGACGCCGTTCACGAGGTAGTCGAGCTGGCTCTCCTCGCGCCGCTCGAGCACGATCACGACGTGGGCCCGTCCGCCGCCGAAGTGCCGGAGGAGGATCCGCTCGACCTCGCCGCGGTCCGGCAGGTTGGTCGTCGCGGTCCCGATGCCCCCCATGTACTGCTCGATAAGCGCGTCCCACGAGTCGATGACGACGATCGACGGGGAGTCCTTCGGCAGCCGGCTCCACGCCTCCTGGACGGGGGAGGGGAGCCAGAGGAACTCGGACAGGCTCCGCGCCTCGGGCGACGAGTCGTCGATGAACCGGCTCGTCTGCTCCACCGACCGGCCCACGTCGCGCAGCGTCGCGTCGAGCTGGCTCGTGTCGACGATCTGGATGTTCGCGTAGCCGTTCTCGCCGAGCCAGGGGAATCCCCGCTGGAGCTCGGCCTGCGACACCCGGCTCGTGAGCAGGAGTCGGTGGCCCGCCGCCGCCTCGAGGAGCGCGAGGCAGAGCGTGGTCTTCCCGGAGCCCGGCGGGCCCCGTACAAGGAGCGACTGGGGACCCGGTAGGGCGAGGAATTCCCGAAGCTCCGATGGGAGCCGCTGTGCGAGGCTCATGAAAGCGCGCGCCGGGGAGAGCCTTTCTCCTCAGCGCCGGTAGTACTGCGCCGAAGGGGCTAAGAAGCTACCGATGCAACCCCACCGACGTGCACCGGACTCCGGACCCGTC
>JASHRJ010000055.1 GCA_030037395.1 Thermoplasmata archaeon | reverse complement strand
GGGCTTGGCGGCAGCCGGTTCGGCGCCGGCGGGCGCCTCCGCCGCCGGGGGCTTCGGGGCCTCGGGAGCCGCCGCCGGGGGCGAATCCGCCGCGGGCACGGCCCCCTTGGCGGCCTTCTCCTTGAGCCCGTTCCGGACGAGGATATGCTCCCGAGAGACCGATAACGCCGCGTCGGCGGATTCGTAGACGTTCGCCGCCCCCCGCGTCACCGCGATGCCGAAGCGCGCGTGCATCCGCTCGATGACGACCCGCTCCTTGGCGGCGTGCACGGCCTTGGCGAGCTCGGCCCGCACGTTCTCCCGGGTGGGCGTCGCGGCGGTCGCGTGGGCCACTTCGAAGCGGATCTCGTGCCGGTGCAGCAGCGGGTTCGTCCGGTCCTCGAGGATCTTAATCTCCACCGGCGGACCTCCGAAGTTCCATCTGTCCGATCAGGTCCCGCACGCGCGCCTTCGAGACGTCGTCCACCAGGACGAAAGAGGCCCCCTCACCCGGGATACCGTATATAACGGTCGCTCCGAGCGGGAGTGCCTCGACCAGCGCCAGCGAGCCGAGGTCCTCTTCGCCGTCGACCTCGATCAGTCCACCGCCGGAGGCGACGAGCTCCCGCACCGCGGCCCGAAGCTGCTCGGTAAGCTGGCCGGGCGGGTTCGTGACCCGAACCGTCTTCCGGGCGCCCAGGGCGCGGTAGACGCCCCGGGGGACCGGCTCCTCCCGTCGGCTGCGGTAGTCGACGATGCCTACGAGCGGCGGGTGGCCGAGCTCGAGCGCCCGGCCAACGACCCGGTCTCCGCAGGCGCCGAAGACGCCGAGAGCTCGGATCCGTCGATCGGCCTCCTCCCCGGCGTAGACCGGACCGTACTTCTCCGCGAGCGTCGGCCGGAGCGCGTCCGGGACGACCCACGCGCGGCCGTTACTTGACGCGGAGCGCGTACCGGCCCGCGTCATGAATCCCCATCTTCTTCGCGATCTCCGAACGCTCGGGGTCGATCACGACGAGGTACCCCTGCCATTCCCGCGAGACCTCGCCCCCGCACCGGGGACACTTCGGCTGGTCGGTGATGGCGCGGCAGTTCTTGCACGCCTTGAGATTGATCATCGGACGACCGCCTCAGCCCGCCACCGCGGGGCCCTTCGCCGCCGGCTTGGCGGGCGCCTTCTTCGTTGGGGCGGCGGCTGCCGGCTTCTTGCCGGCCCGCTCGTCGGCCTTCCGGTGGGCCTCCTGGATCCACTCGAACCGACCGAGCGCGGGCTGACGCATCGTGAGGCCGATCCGGCTGTCGCGCGGGGCGATCTCCGATAGCGAAAGCGAAACCACCCGCGCGCGGACCTTGTAGCCCACCTTCAGGTCCCGCTTGGTCTCGACTCCCACCAGCCGCTGGTTGTGCTCGTCGATGTTCACCCGGTCGTCCATGATCTGCGAAACGTGCAGGAGGCCATCGAGCGGCCCGAACCGCACGAAAGCACCGAACTTGCGGATCTCGACGACCGAGCCTTCCACCACCTCCTGGATCTCGGGCCGGAACAGGAGGGCCTCGTACTCCACCTCTTGGTAGACCCCGCCGTCCCCGTGGATGATGTGACCCTCGCCGATAGGCCGGACGTCCCGGATGGTCACCGCGAGGCTTTGGCCGTCGACCAGCTTCCCTTCGAACTGTTGCTGGGCGAGCTCGACGAGCACCCCGGCCAGCTCGGGCCCAAGCCTCGACGGCGGGATGCGCACGACGTCGCGCCGATGATCGAGATAATACATCCGCGCCGCGCGAGAAGGGTCCCCTATTTGATGGTTCGCGACCGGCCCGCCGGGTGCCCTCGCGGCTCCCGGGCGCCCGCCGGTGCCGCGCGGCGCCCCGGCGCGACCGGCCCGCCGGGGGCGGTCCGCAGCAGCCGATCCAGCGTGGGAGAGAACGAACGAATGCGGACCATCGTCAGCGCCTCGTGCTCGAGGACCCCGGGCGAGCTTCGCACCCACCCCTCGAGATCCTCGAGGCGGGCCGCCGAGCGGCCGAGCAGGTAGTAGACCCCGACGTTCTCCGGGACCACCGGTCCGAACGGGGCGCGGTCGATCTCGAGCGAGCGCGGGAACGACCGGCGCATCGCCCGGCCGAAGCTCTCCCGGTCCGTCGGGCCGCGGAAGCGGACGTTCAGGCTCACGACCGGCTCCGCCAACGCCCGGAAATCGAAGACCGGCAGGAACCAGACGGCCTGCCGGTCCAAGAGCTGGCCGTACCGGGTCGTGATCGTTCGGGTCGAGACGCCGACGTGCCGGGCGACGGAGGAGAGGGTCTCCGCCGGATACTGGCGCAGCACGCGCACGATCCGGAGCTCCAGCGGGCTCAGCGGTCGGCCGGCCGGCGGCGGGGCCCAAGGGATCGGCCCCCCGACCTCGGCGACGCCCGCGAACCCCCCGAGAATCCGGCGGAGCGCCGCCGGGTCGTCGTCGGCGCCAACCAGGAAGGTGGCGGAGATCCACTCGCCGAGGAACTCCAGGCCGGCGGCCGCCCCCGGCAGGAGCCCGATCCGCTCGAACAGCTCCTCCTTGCCGAGGCGGTCGCCCAGACGGAGGTCGAAGGTGACCCCGGTGAGCCCGAACAGGAACGGGTTCGGCCAGACGTCGTACCGCGGAAGGAACCCGGTCTCGGCCCACGCCCGAAGGCGGGAGGCGACCCGCGCCCGGCTCATCCCCAAGCGACGGCCGATCCGGCTCGCGTTGAGCCGAGGGTCGATCCCGAAGATCGAGACGGCTCCGGCCCGGTACATCTCCCGCAGGATCTCGATGTCGAGGTCGGCGCCCCGCGGCAGCGTCGGGCCCCAGGGGGTCGGCATCTACGTCGCCGCTAGCGTTCCGGATTCTTGAGTTCCCTCGACGACTTCGGCACCCCTCCGGCCCCGCGGTTCCGTTTCCGGAGCGGGGCGCATCGGTGGGTTGAGGTGGTCGCGCGCCGTGGCGGGACCGATGCCCGCCTCCGGCCCTCCCGCCCCGAGCGTTCCCCCGACGCCCGCGCACTCCGCACGCCTGCTGGTGGTCCTCGCCTCGGCCGCCCTCCTGGTCAGCTTCATCGAGACGATGCTGACCCCGGCGCTCCCCCGGCTCGCGACGTTCTTCGGGAACGCGCCGTACACGACCGTCGCGTGGATCCTCTCCGCCTACCTCCTTGCGGGGGTGGCGACGATCCCGATCTTCTCCAAGCTTGGCGACCTCTACGGCAAGCGTAGGATCCTCGGGATCGTCCTGATCGTGTACGCCGCCGCCGTCGCGCTCGCGCCGGCGACCCCGGCCGTCGGCGCGGCGCTGGGCCTCGGCCGGAGCGCGTCGATCTACCTGTTGATCGCGGTGCGCGCGATGCAGGGGATCGGGCTGGCGATGTTCCCTCTCGCGCTCGCCATGCTCGCGGACGCCCTGCCCGCCGCGCGCGTCGCGCCCGCGCAAGGGATCGTCGCGTCGATGTTCGCGGTCGGCTCGGCGTTCGGCCTGGTCGGGGGCTCGTGGCTGATCGAGACGTTCGGCTGGCAGGTCGCCTACGCCGCCGTGCTCCCGTTCGTCCTGCTCTTGCCCGCGCTCGTCCGGGGTTGGCTACCGGAAGGCCACCGAGGCACCGGCGGGCGCATCGACCTCGCGGGCGCCGGCCTGCTCTCGGGGGCGCTCGCCTCCCTGCTCCTGGCGCTCACCCTGGGGCCGAGCTGGGGATGGGACCGCTGGGCGGGCGCGGTCGGGGCCGGGGTCGCCTTCGGGACGCCGGAACTCCTGGTCGTGGCCGGCGTGCTGCTCGCCTTGTTCCTGCTGCGCAGCCGTCGCGTCGCCGAGCCGTTGCTAGAACTCTCCCGGTTCCGGGAGAAGAACGTGGCCCTCGGCTACGCGGGGGCCGCCCTGGTCGGCCTGGCGATGTACGTCGCGTTCGTCGTGCTGACGGTGCTCGTCGAGTTCCCGATCGTCGGTCTGGGCGAGAGCGTCCTGGCGTTCGGGCTGCTCAGCATTCCGACGACGCTCGCGATGTTCGTCACCGCGCCGCTCGTGGGACGAGGGGTCGCCCGCTACGGCCCGCGACCGATGATGGTCCTCGGCGCGTCGCTCTCGGCCGCCGGGTTCCTCCTCCTGCTGTTCCGCCACGGAAGTTACCTCGATCTGGTCACCGAGGCGATCCCGACGTTCGCCGGCCTGGTCGCGGTGTTCGTCGCGGTGACGAACGTCATCGCCCTGTCGTCCCGGCACGGGGAACGAGGCATCCAGATGGGGCTCACCGAGATGTTCCAGGACCTCGGCGCCAGCGCGGGCCCGGTGCTCGTTGCCAGCCTGCTCGCGACGTTCACCCGGGTCGCGCTCGTCCCCGACGCGGGCGCGCCGTCAGGTTACGTTGCGCAGGTGGTCCCCAGCGCGGCCGCGTTCTCGTGGGCGTTCGGCGTGGGGGCGGCGATCGCCGGGGCGCTCGCGGCGATCGGGGTCGCGCTGACCAACTACCGCGCGGCCCGCAGCCCGGCGCCCGAGGTGAAAGCCGCGACCGCGGGTCCGACCCCCGACTGAGACCCGGACCCTCTTCCCGCGCCCGAGGCGCTCAGCGGTCGTGTCGGGCCGCCCCGCCCGTCGGGGAGGGCGACCCGCCGGGCCGTAGGGGCCCCCCGAGGCCGAGCGTCCGGTCGGTGGTCGCGACGGAGGTCGGCCCGTCGGCGAGCTCGAACATCGCCCGGACCGCATCCACGTTCTCCGGCACGACGATCGACTCCTGGTGGATCGCTTGGAAGAAGTAGGCGTCGTTGCCCTCGACACGGACCCCCCGCTCCCAGAGGACGTTCTCCATGAGGTCGCCCGCCGTCTCGCCGCCGGCGCGGTCTCGCGCGAACTCCATCGCCTGAGGGGTGCCCTCGACCCCATCCTCCGGGGTGAAGACGCGGAACCGGGGCGTCGCGCGGAATGCCGCCACGAGCTCGGCCGAGTCTTTGGGTGGGCGTGCGAAGCGGACGTGGTTGACGTGCACGTGCATGAGCGTCGTGGGGACGACGACCGCGACGGTGGTGATGGCGAGCCCGGGGACGACCGTGCGGGCGTCCGGCCCGTGGTGGGAGGGCATGTCGAGCGCGGGAACGATGCCGTTGATCGGTCCGCGCTTCGTCTCCGCCGGATCGGCCGCGCGACGGACGAGCGTGACGTCCCAGTGCTCGATCCCCCATCGTGGCACCACCACCGCCGCGGCCCGGGCGATCCCGGTGGTGTTGCACGACACGACCCGGAGGGATCGCTTGCCCCGACCGGCCTCGAAGTTCGCAAGCGCGTTGAACGACGCCTCCGCGATCGCGGCCTCCTCGCCACCCTGGTAGATCGCCCGGACCCCGACCTTCTCGTAGAGGGACCGGTTCTCCCGCCCGACGCCTTCAGGGCTCGCATCGACTACGACATCGACCTTCCCGAGCAGGTCGGCGAGGCGCCCGGCGACCGGGACCCCCGCGGCCCCGAACCTCTCGGGCGCGCCGGGCCCGGCCACGTAGAGCGGATACCCGCGGTCGACGGCGCGGCGGGCGACGTAGTCCGGCCGCGTCTTCGCCACCCCGACCAGCGCCATGTCCGGCTGCCGCACGATCGCGTCGGCGACGCGCTTGCCGATCGTCCCGAAGCCGTTGACTGCGACCCGGACCTTCACCGAGGGACCGTCCGGGGCCACGAGCCGGGCCGAACTAATGACATTATTCGCGGGGCCGCCCGGCCCGCACGCGAGGCTAAATCCCCGGGGTTCCGTTCTCCGCGGCGGATGGAGTTCCGGCTCTCGGACGAGGAGCGCGCGTTCCAGGAAGCGGTCCGCCGCTTCGGCGACCGGGTCCTCCGGCCGAACGAGCGGAGGATCGACTCCGAAGGGCGAATTCCGTCCGAGGTCCTCTCCGCGATGGCCGACCTCGGCCTCCTCGCGATGCCGGTCCCCGAGGAGTTCGGCGGGATGGGAGCCTCCGCGGTCCTGACCGAGCTGGCCGCCGAGGAGGTCGGCCGCGGCGACTTCTCGATGGCCACGGCGGTGTTCTTCCTGCTCGAGGCCGGCTGGGGTCACGTCCTCGCGCGGCACGGCACCGACGAGGCGAAGCGGGAGGTCCTCCCCGCGGTGACCGGCGGCAAGGCGTTCCTCGGGATCGCGACGACCGAGCCGACCGGCGGGAGCGACCTGGGGGCCATGCGGACCACGGCCCGGCGCAACGGCGACGGCTTCCGCCTCCGGGGGGAGAAGGCGTTTGTCTCGGGGGTCGAGGAGGCGAAGCGGCTCGGCGGGGGCCACCTTACGCTGGCCAAGGCGGACGGCGGGGGGTTCGACTTCCTGTACGTGCCCACCGGCAGCCCCGGGATCGCCACGCAGCGGTTCGAGAACATGGGACGGATGGGGATCTCGACCGGCGGGCTTGCGTACGCTGACGTCGAGGTCCCCGGCCGCTACCTTCTCGGGCTGGAACGCAAGGGGTTCGAGTACGCGATGGAGGGGTTCACCGTCGCGCGGACGTTCGTGAGCGCGGCGTGCGTCGGCGCCGCGGAGCGGGCGCTCGAGGCAGGCACCGCCTACGTGCGCGAGCGGCACGCGTTCGGGCAGCCGCTCGGAAAGTTCGAGGCGATCCAATTCGAGCTCGCCGACCTCTACAGCCAGGTCGAGGCGGTCAAGTGGCAGTGCCGCCGCGCCGCCTGGCTCCTGGACGAGTACCCGCTCAAGGGGGACGGCTCCCACCGCTCCGAGGTCGACCTCGCGGTCGCGGCGGTCAAGCTCACGGCGCCGCAGGTCGCCTTCGAGTGCGTGAAGCGCGTGATGATGTGGTTCGGCGCGGCCGGCTACACCAAGGACGCCGGACTCGAGCTCGGGCTGCGCGGCATCATGAGCTACCTGGTCGGCGCCGAGGGGGGCCTGAACATCATGCGCATCATCCTCGGGCGAGAGCTCCTCGGCAAGGAGTTCGTGCCGTACAAGTGACCGCGCCGCGGGCGCCGGCGGGCGGACGGAGGCTGGACGAGCGGGCGTTCCACGCCTGGCTGGCCCGGGCGCTCCCCTGGGGCCGCGTCGGCACGCTGCCGCTCGGCGACGATGCCGCGGCGCTCCGAGCACCGCCGGGAACGCAGGCGATCGTCTCGACGGACGCTCTGGTCGAGGGGACCCACTTCGTCCGCGGGTCGTCGCCGGGGGCGGTGGGCGCGGCCGCGACCGCGGTCAGCCTGTCGGACCTGGCCGCCAAGGGGGCGGCCCCCGCCGCGGTGCTCCTCGCCCTGATCCTCCCTCCCCGCACTCCCGCCCGCTGGGCGGAGCGGCTCGTCCTAGGGGCGGAGCGGCGCGCGTCCGCCTTCGGGGCGCACGTCGTCGGCGGAGACACGAAGTCGGGTCCTCGGCCGGCCGTCGTCAGCGTCGCGCTAGGCTGGACCCGGGCTCCCGTGGGTCGTTCGGGGGCCCGGGCCGGTGATCGGCTCGTGACGACCGGGGTGGTCGGGAGGGGCGGGGCCGCCGCGCTCGGCCTCCGGGCGACGGGGCCGGCCCGGCTCCACGCGGGGCAGCGGCTGCTGAGGGTGACCCCGCGCGTCCGCGAGGGGAGGGCCCTCGCGCGGCACGCCCACGCGATGCTCGACACCTCCGACGG
>JASHRJ010000054.1 GCA_030037395.1 Thermoplasmata archaeon | reverse complement strand
CGACGCCGACGCCCCGGCGTACGAGGACGGCGTGCCGGCCCGGCCGCCCGCACGGCGCCCGAGCCTGCGGCGGGCGGTCGAGCGGGAGCGCGCGGGCGGCGCGCTCGTCGTGGAGTACAAGCGCGCCTCGCCCGGAGCCGCCCCGCCGCTGCCGGCGCCGCGCTCCGTGGACGAGTTCGCTCGAGCGACCGACGTGGCCGGCGTCGCCGGATACTCTTGTCTCGCCACGGCCGCCCGGTTCGACGGCAGCCCGGGGCGCGTCGCCGAGCTCGCCGCGAGGACCTCGCGTCCGGTGCTGTTCAAGGAGTTCGTTCTCGGGCCGCGGCAGATCGAGGTCGCCGCCCGCACGGGCGCGGCAGCGGTGCTGCTGATCGCGCGCCTGGAGACGGCGGGCCTGCTCGCCCGGCCCCTCGGCGAGCTCGCCCGGCTCTCTCGGGACGCCGGCCTCGAGGTCCTCCTCGAGCTCCACGACCCGGCAGAATTATCTCGCGCGGACGGCGTGCCGGCGGACGTGTACGGCGTGAACGCGCGGGACCTCGCGACGCTCCGCCTCGACCGCGTCACCGCCGCGCGGACGCTCGCCGCCGCGCGGGGGGCCGGGCTCCGGCCGCTGCTCGGGCTCAGCGGCGTCGAGCGTCCGGAGGACGCCCGGCGGTTCTGGGACGCGGGCTGCGACGGCATCCTGGTCGGCAGCGCCGTCGCGCGATCGGCCGCCCCGGGCCCGTTCCTCGCGTCGCTGCGTCGCCCGACCCCGGGAGCCGCATGAGGACGTTCGTCAAGCTGTGCGGGCTCCGGCGCCCGGAGGAGGTCGCGGAGGTGCCGGCCGGGGGCGCGGCCGGGTTCGTGGTCGAGGTGCCGGGCTCGCCGCGCAACCTCGCCCCGGACGCCGCCGCCCGGCTGATCGAGAAGCTCCCGGCCGAGGCCGAGGCGTGGGCCGTCGTGGTCCGACCGAGCGTCGAGCTCGTCCGCCGGCTGTTCGACGAGGTCGGCGTGGACCGGATCCAGGTCTACGGGGAGATCCCCGACGGCCTCGAGTACCTCGAGCGGCACCATCTCGTGCCGTCGATCCCCGTGGCGCCGCCCGGCGGCGACGCCGGCGAGCCGAAGGTCCCGCCCGCGGAGGAGTACCCCCGGGTCCATCTCGACGCCGCCGGCCAGCCGCTCCCGGGGGGGAGCGGGGTGCGGCCGGACTGGGAGGTGTGCGCGCGGCTGGTGGACGCGAACCCCGGCCGCAAGTTCCTCCTCGCCGGGGGGCTCACCTCCGAGAACGTCGGCGACGCGCTCGCGACGGTACGGCCGTGGGGGGTGGACGTCTCCT
Source organism: Thermoplasmata archaeon (assembly GCA_030037395.1). Lineage (GTDB taxonomy): Archaea > Thermoplasmatota > Thermoplasmata > Lutacidiplasmatales > UBA184 > Lutacidiplasma. The sequence goes on along the minus strand of JASHRJ010000054.1, from coordinate 1,686 downwards.
CCGGCATCGAAGGGTCCCCCGGGACCAAGGAGCTCGCGAGGATGCGCGCGTTCGTCGCCGCGGTCGAGGCGGCCGAGAAGGCCCATGGGTAGGCGCTACGGGCCGTACGGCGGGGCGTACGTCCCCGAGACGCTCGTGCCGGCGCTCGCCGAGCTCGAGCGGACCTGGCACGAGGCCCGACGCGACCCCGGGTTCCGGAAGGAGCACGCCCGGCTGCGGCGCACGTTCGCCGGGCGGCCGACCCCGCTGCACCTCGCCCGCCGTCTGACGCAGCGCGCCGGCGGAGCCGAGATCTGGCTGAAGCGGGAGGACCTCGTGCACGGCGGCGCGCACAAGCTCAACAACGCGCTCGGGCAGGGGCTGCTCGCCGCCCGGATGGGCAAGCCCCGCCTGATCGCCGAGACCGGCGCCGGCCAGCACGGGGTCGCGACCGCGATCGTCGGGGCCGCCCTCGGCCTCTCCGTGGAGGTGTACATGGGCGAGGTGGACATCGCCCGCCAGCGCCCGAACGTCGAGCGGATGCGCCTGCTCGGCGCCCGCGTGGTGCCGGTGCGGAGCGGCCGTAGGACCCTGAAAGAGGCGATCAACGCCGCGCTGCGCGACTGGATCGCCAACGTCCGGACGACGCACTACCTGCTGGGTTCGGCCGTCGGCCCGCACCCGTTCCCCGAGATCGTCGCCGAGCTCCAGAGCGTCATCGGCCGGGAGATCCGCACCGAGAGCCGGGCCGCGTTCGGCCGGCTCCCGGACCTCGCCGTCGCCTGCGTCGGGGGCGGCTCGAACGCGATCGGCACGTTCCGTCCGCTGCTGCGGAGCTCGACCGAGCTGCTCGGGGTCGAGGCCGCGGGGCCCCGCGGAGGAGGGCATGGGGCGGCCACCCTGAGCCGGGGCCGTCCGGGGATCCTGCACGGGGCGTACTCGTACGTCCTGCAGGACGCCGACGGCCAGGTCGAGGAGACGGAGAGCATCTCGGCCGGCTTGGACTATGCCGGGGTCGGGCCCGAGCACGCCTTCCTCAAGGACTCGGGCCGGGTCCGCTACACCGCGGTCCACGACGACGGCGCCCTCGCGGCGTTCCGGTGGCTTGCCGAGGACGAGGGGATCCTCCCGGCGCTCGAGCCGGCGCATGCGATCTACGCCGCGGTGGGGGAGGCCCGACGCCGGCCGGCCCGGCAGAAGGTGGTCGTCACCCTCTCCGGGCGCGGCGACAAAGATCTCGAGGTGGTCCTTGGAGCCTCTCGCCCGCGCGCTTAGCGGCCGGCGCGACCGGGGCCGGCGGTCCGCCGTCCCGTACCTCCTGGTCGATCGGGGCCGCCGGACGCGGCTCGGCCCGGTCGTCCGCGCGCTGGCCGACGCCGGGGCGGCCGGGGTCGAGCTGGGCTTCCCGTTCTCCGACCCGATCGCCGACGGCCCGACCCTCGAGGCCGCCTCCGAGCGGGCGCTCGCGCACGGGACCCGGTGGGGCGATCTCCTTCGCCAGGTACGCGGGGCCAGCCGGACGCTTCCGACGGCGGTGATGACGTACGCGAATCCGGTCTGGGCGCACGGGCTCGACCGCGCCCTCGCCGGCCTCGCGGCGGCCGGCGCGAGCGGGCTGATCGTCCCGGATCTCTCCCTCGAGGAGGCCGGCCCGTGGCGCGCCGCGGCCCGCCGCCACCGCCTCGCGCTGGTCCTGCTGGCGGCGCC
>JASHRJ010000053.1 GCA_030037395.1 Thermoplasmata archaeon | reverse complement strand
TCGCCGTGGAGGTCACGAACTACACGCCGCGGGCCCGGGTCCTCGAGCTGTTCGCGGAGATCCCGCCGGAAGCGTTCGCCGGGGCGTCGTTCGACCCGGTCCCCGACGGCACCGACCCGGAGCTCGGCCGGGCGTGGTGGACGCTGCCGAAGCTCGCCCCGAACGGGCGCGCCCGCCTCACCCTCGCCTTCCCGCCGAAGACCGACGTCGAGGCGAACGACCTCGACTTCTTCGTCGCGGGGATCGACGAGGCCCACGTGCTCGGGGCGGACCCGCTGCCGGGGGACTGGGACGTCCGCCTGCCGCGCACGATCGTGGAGGCCGCCGAGCAGGCGGCCGCCGAGGGAGCCGAGGCGCCCGGCGCCGAGGAGGAGGTCGACTACGATGCCGCCGAAGCGGGCGCGCCCACCGCCGACGAAGAGTGAACCGGACGCGCCGAAGATCCGGGCCGACGCGCTGGCCCCGACCCTCGAGCTCGCCGAGCAGATCTATCGGCAGCTCGCCGACGGCGAGATCCCGCGGATGCGGCTCCCGCTGCGGACCAAGCAGAACATCGCCTTCCAGGCGCGCGAGGGGGTCTGGAAGCTCGGCAAGGCGCTCGGCACCCGGAGCGCCCGGAAGCTCGACGGGGCGCTGATGCTGCTGCGCACGTTCTACCTGGTCGACTTCATCAACGAGATGGCCCGGGACCGCAAGACGTCGACGCTGCGGGAGCTGTACTACATCAGCGAGGGCTGGGAGGAAGGGAAGTTCCACAGCGAGGAGGAGTCGAACCTTCTGATCGAGGACCTCGAGGTGATGTGCGCACGGCTCCGGGAGGAGTTCCGCCTGCACCCGGAGGAGAACGGCGCCTCGGTCATCGGCGATCTCACGATCAAGGAGCGGAACCGCAAGGGGGTCGTGAAGAAGATCAACTGCCGCGACGACGTGGGCGACGGCGGCTACGCGCTGCCGTTCAACGTGGAGAAGGAGAAGCTCGAGTTCGTCGCGACCGGCGCGAAGTTCGTGATCGCGATCGAGTGCGGCGGCATGGTCGACCGGCTCGCGGAGAACGGCTTCGACGAGCGGCACGACGCGATCCTCCTCCACCTCAAGGGCCAGCCCGCCCGCTCGACCCGGCGGTTCCTTCGGCGGCTCGCGGAGGAGCTCAAGCTGCCGGTGGTCGTCTTCACCGACGGCGACCCGTGGTCGTTCCGCATCTTCGCGAGCGTCGCCTACGGAGCGATCAAGACGGCGCACCTGTCGAACTACCTCGCGACGCCGAGCGCCGAGTTCCTCGGGGTCACGGCGAGCGACATCGAGAACTACGAGCTGCCGTCCGACCAGCTCTCCGACGTGGACGTACGGGCGCTGCAGGCCGAGCTGACCGATCCCCGGTTCGGCACCGCCGAGTGGCGGAGCGAGATCGAGCTGATGCTCAAGAACGGCAAGAAGGCGGAGCAGCAGTCGCTCGCGAAGTACGGCCTCAACTACGTCACCGACCACTATCTCCCCGAGAAGCTCGGCGCGATGGGGATCGGGTAGGGGGCGGCCGCGGGGGAGCCTCGGGCCGGGTCCCCCCCGACGGAGGGTTTAAGGGGCGAGACGCTGAGCCCGCCGGCCGATGCGCTGGACCCCCCCGCAGCGGTACGTCGCGGAGTTCCTCGGCACCTTCGGCCTGCTGATCTGCGTCACCGGCGCGGCCTCGCTGAGCCTGAACGTCAACCCGCTCGACCCTACGGCCCGGGTCCTGATCATCGCGCTGTCCATCGGGATCGGGCTGATCGGCCTCCTGTACGCCCTCGGCGACATCTCGGGCGGCCACTTCAACCCCGCGATCACGATCGGCATGTTCGCCTCCGGTCGCCTGGCCGCGCGCGACGTCCTGCCGTACGTGCTCGCGCAGGTCGCCGGCGCCGTGCTCGGGGTCGCCGTCATCGCCGGGGTCGCCCACGGTTCCGGGAGCCTCTGGCCGCTCGCCGCCGGCAAGGACGTCGCCCTCGCGGCCCAGGGCTATCGCGGCAACGGCTCGCCGTACACCGTCGCCCTCGCCTCCGTCTTCCTCCTCGAGGTCACCCTGACGTTCCTGTTCGTTCAGGCCGTGCTGCTGGCGACGCGCAGCGAGAGCTCGGCCAAGAACCTCGCCCCCGTGGGGATCGGCCTCACGCTCACGATGATCCACCTCGTCAGCCTGCCGATCGACGGGACCTCCGTCAACCCGGCGCGCAGCTTCGCGCCCGCGCTGGTCACGCTCGCCATCCCCGCCGACCGCTGGGCGATCCAGCAGGACTGGCTGTTCTGGGTCGCCCCTATCGTGGGCGCCCTCCTTGCGGCGCTGGTGGAGCGATACCTCCGCCCGCACGCCGTCTAGGGCCGTCCGGCCCCCGCTCGGCCGCCCGCCACGTTCCGCGCTCGGAGGCGCGCGGGGCGCCGCGGCCCTACCGCCCCCCGTGCGGGAGCGGGAAGGAGGCCGCGCCCCGGAGCTGCGCGAACGCGGGCCCGCTCGCCCCGCGAGCGCCCCGCCGCGGTACGGGTCCCGGTGGCCGGGGGTCGGGAGGGTCTGGGGAGCGCCGACGCCCCTAGGTCCGGCCGGCGGCCGGCCGCGCCCCCGCCCGCCGAAGATCGAACCGGTCGGCGTTCATCACCTTCCCCCAGGCGGCCCCGAAGTCGGCTACGAACTTCGGGCCCGCGTCGGCGGAGCCGTAGACCTCGGCGAGGGCGCGCAGCTCGGAGTTCGACCCGAAGATGAGGTCGACCCGGCTGGCGGTCCACTTCGGCGCGCGGGTCGCCCGGTCGCGTCCCTCGAACACGTTCTCGTCCCCGGTGGCCTCCCACTCGATGCGCATGTCCAGCACGTTCACGAAGAAGTCGTTCGTCAGCGTCCCCGGCCGCTTCGTGAAGACCCCGTGGGGGGAGCCGCCGAAGTTCGCGTTCAGGGCCCGCAGGCCGCCAACCAGGACCGTCATCTCCGGGGCGGTCAGCGTCAGCAACTGGGCCCGATCGACGAGCAGCTCCTCGGCCGGCACGGAGAACCGCCCCTGGAGGTAGTTGCGGAAGCCGTCCGCGACCGGCTCGAGGTATCCGAACGACTCGACGTCGGTCTGCTCCGGGGAGGCGTCCGTCCGCCCGGGCGCGAAGGGGAGCGTCAGCTCGTGGCCGCCGTCTCTCGCGGCCTTCTCCACCGCGGCGTCGCCCCCGAGCACGATCAGGTCGGCCAGGGAGACCCTCTTCCCCTCCGTCTGTCCGCGGTTGAAGTCTCCGCGGACGCGCTCCAGGACCGCCAGCACCCGGGTCAGCTCGGCCGGCTGGTTGACCTCCCAGCCGTTCTGCGGCGCGAGCCGCAGGCGGGCGCCGTTCGCTCCCCCCCGCTTGTCGGAGCCGCGGAACGTGGCGGCCGACGACCAAGCGGTGTAGACCAGCCGGGAGACGGACAGCCCAGAGCCCAGGAGCTTCGCCTTCAGCGCGGCGGCGTCGTTCGCGTCGATCAGCCGGTGGTCGACCGGGGGAACCGGGTCCTGCCAGATCAGCTCCTCGGCCGGAACTTCGGGCCCGAGGTAGCGGGCCCTCGGCCCCATGTCGCGATGCGTGAGCTTGAACCACGCCCGGGCGAACGCGTCCGCGAACTCGTCCGGATGCTCGTAGTACCGCCGCGAGATCTTCCCGTAGATCGGATCGTAGCGCAGGGAGAGGTCGGTGACCAGCATCGTGGCCGGGCGTCGACGGGACGGGTCGAACGGATCCGGCACCGTCGCCGCGGCGTCCTTCGCCTGGAACTGGTAGGCCCCGGCCGGACTCTTCGTGAGCTCCCACTCGTGGCCGAACAGGCTCTCGAAGAAGCCGCCGCCCCACTCCGTCGGGGTCGTGGTCCAGATGACCTCCGGGCCGCCCCCGATGGCGTCCCCGGCCTTCCCGCTGCCGAACGTGCTCTTCCAGCCCAGCCCCATCTGCTCGATCGGAGCCGCCTCCGGCTCGGGCCCCACCTGCTTCGGGTCCCCCGCGCCGTGCGTCTTCCCGAACGAGTGGCCGCCGGCGATGAGCGCGACGGTCTCCTCGTCGTTCATCGCCATGCGCCGGAACGTCTCCCGGATGTCCCGGGCCGCCGCGAGCGGATCCGGCTCGCGGTTCGGCCCCTCGGGGTTCACGTAGATGAGGCCCATCTGGACCGCGGCCAGAGGGTCCTCGAGCTTCCGGTCGCCGCTGTGGCGCTGGTCGCCAAGCCAGGTCGCCTCCTTCCCCCAGTACACGGACTCGTCCGGCTCCCAGACGTCCGGTCGGCCCGCGGCGAAGCCGAACGTCCGGAACCCGAACGATTCGAGCGCGACGTTGCCGGCGAGCACCATGAGGTCGGCCCAGGAGATCTGGCGACCGTACCTCTGTTTGACCGGCCACAGGAGTCGGCGGGCCCGGTCGAGGAGAACGTTGTCCGGCCATGAGCTGAGCGGAGGGAACCGCTGCTGGCCGGTCCCGGCGCCGCCGCGACCGTCGCCGATCCGGTAGGTGCCCGCGGCGTGCCATGCCATCCGTACGAACAGGCCCCCGTAGCTTCCAAAGTCGGCGGGCCACCAGTCCTGGCTGTCGGTCAGAAGCGCGGCAAGGTCCCTCTTCAGCGCGTGGTAGTCGAGCTTCTCGAACTCCGTGGCGTAGTCGAACCCCGGCCCCATCGGGTCGGAGAGCGACGAGTTCTGCCGGAGGATCCGTAGGTTCAGCCGGCTCGGCCACCAGTCGCCGCTCGATCGCATCCCGGCGCTGGTCGCGCCGTGCACCACCGGGCACTTGCCCTCTTCCCCTTCCTGCCGCTCGGCCATGGGCTCCCCCGGCCGCTCTACGGCGAGTCGAACAAAGGGTTTCCGGGTCCGTCCGGCCTTGGGACATCGGTGCCGGGTGGTTGCGCCGGATTCGGAGCGAGGCGATGCCAATCCGTCGGACGAGAGTCGCGATCCACCGTGGCTACGTCAGTCGTGCCACGCTGTCGTGGGCGGACGGTAGACTGACGTGCTCACGCCGAACCTCTCAGCGGGCCAGCTTGGACCGGCCCCGCTCAATGCTCGTGTGGTACAACTCTCGGGAAACCACGGGCTTTGCTCGAGCAGCCGTAGCGGCCCCTCGACGACCCGTACGGGAACGCCGAAGTACGTCTGCGTTAGCAGCATCCTCGCGATGCTGGCCGCCGGGGTCGGAAAACGCCCCAGGGCGCGGGATCGATGGGTCGAACCGGAGGTGAGCCGCTCGTCCACGCCGTCAACCAGCAGGCGGGTCGGATCGAAGGTGTCGACAGTTCCCCGGGTCCGGGGGAGACCCTGGACGGACCAGGTTCTCGGGGGCGGACGCCGCTTCTCGTAGGCGAGAAGCTGCTCGCGGGCGGTGGTGACGAGTTCGCGGGAGGTGTCGCTTGCCTTCGAGCCGCCGCCGAATTTCACTACGGAGAGCAGGGGAGCGAGTAGAGGGGGTACGTTCAAGGCGGGGAGGTCCCATGGTCGTGGCATGTCCTTAGCCAAGCTCTCCAAGCAACAGCCCCCGACTCTATTTGGGCGTCAGCCGGTTACGCGATGGCCTCGGCCCTCACTTCTCTCGTCATTGGAGTGATTGCGATTGCTAGCGCGAACGCCATTCTCGTTCTGCTAGCGTTCCTGATAGCTTGTATCACACTCGCGGCTGTTACGATCCACTTTCTAAGCAACGTCGCCGGACTCGATGTCCCGACACTTACTCAACTCGGGTGGGTCGACGTTGGGCTCTCGGCTTGTGCCACGTTCGGCGCCGCAACCGACCTTGGGATAAACTGGCAGAAGCTGGTGAAGGCGGTCTGATGGTAGGACGCCCCGAAGTCCTCATCTTCGATCTTCACGCTGAGTCAGCAGGTCTGGCGAGGCGAGCGAAGACGCTTCGCCAGGTGGTGGTGCTTCTTGCCGTCCTCTCATCCATTTTCATGGGATGGTTCGTCGGGATAGCCCTCACGGAGGGAGTGGCTGGGTTCCAGTGGGTGGTCCTCACGGTCGTGATCTCGTGCCTATCATTCCTGATTGGCCTCTTCCTCTTGGTGGTATGGAAGACGCGACCGGGCGCGGTCGGGCTCAAGGTCGGCGCCGTAGGGCTCGAGTTCGAGTGGCCCTCCGGTAGAACAGAACTCCTGGCATGGGGCCGAGTCAGCCGAGGTTTCATGCTTGAGGACTTCAGCACGACCGACATCGGCAGGCCCCACGCTGCAGGTGACTGGTCGTTACGTCGCTGGAACCGACCCGTGACGTGCCTGTCTAGGATGGCGTTCGACGCAATCGTTCGCGTCGGCTCTAGCCAGGGACTGAGCGTTACAGAGCGCCTGACCGGGACTGGACCGACTAGGTGGTTACCCTCTCGAGTCGTCCGCTTTTCCCCGATGAGGTCAAAGTGAGACGCATTGCCGATAAGTTAAGGGCCCGCCCGCCGCCCTCTGGCTGAGGTTTCCACTTCGACCTTTTTCGGGCCCCGTCGACCTCTATGGGATGCCGCGGCGTCCCTCGAGCTCGGTGCAACCTGTTCCGTTCGAGCGAGGCCAGGTCGAGGAGGCGCTCGCTCGCCTCCTCTCCTCCGAGACGATCGAGCAGTTCGCCCGGGAGACGGGGTTCGTCCAGCGTGAGCGCAAGGTCCAGCCGGTCGCCTTCCTCTGGGTCTTGGTCATTCACTTCGGCACTCGGCTTACTCGACGACTAGCCGAGCTGAAGAAAGGCCACGACGCGCGCGCGGGCCTCGCTACGATCACCTACCCGGGCTAGCATCTTCGGTTCACTCCCGAGCCCTCGAGGTTCCTCAAGCGGTGCCTCGAGCACGCGTTGGGGGAGCTTGCTCGCGAGCCCGGGCGCGAGCTCGCCCCCAAGCTCGCCGCCTTCGAGGATGTCTTCCCCAAGGATTCCACCCTGGTTGGCCTTCATGCGAGCCTCGCCACCAAGTGGCCGGCCACTCGATCTCGGAAGGTCGCGGCCGGGGTGAAGGGGGACACCTTGGTGAGCTTGCGGGCGAACGGTCCGAAGACGCTCTCCCTCGTCGGCGAGCGGGCCCCCGAGGTGAAGCTGTTGCGGGTCGGTCCGTGGGTGAGGAACCGCATCCCCCTCGCCGACCTCGGGTTCTATTCTCACCGCCTGTTCGTGAAGATCGTGGAGAACGGGGGGGTCGTCCGTAAGTCGGGCCAAGGCGAGCGCCGACCCGCTGCTCGTGCGCTCCTCCACGGTCCACCGCGGCCGTGCCATCGACCTCGAGGGAAAGCGGCTGAGCGAGGTGCTGCCCCGGCTCGAGCGGGGCGTCCTCGACGCCGAGGTCGAGCTCTCCTTCAAGCGACGGGTCTAAAACGGTCGCAGGGCCGGAGACACCGCTCGGTTCCGCCTCGTGGCGGTGTGGGACGAGGGGCGCCGGGAGTACCACGCCTACCTCACGAACATCGGCCCGGAGACCCTCTCGGCCGAGGAGGTGGCGAGCCTCTATCGGATGCGGTGGGAGATCGAGCGGACGTTCAAGGAACTGAAGAGCCAGTGTGCTCTCGCTGCGTACCGAACGACGAAGGCGAACGTCGTGGGGGCGCTGAGCCAATCTGAGCCCCTCACGTTGGTCGTCAGTCGGTGCCTCTGCAAGCTGGTGCGGGCACGCGCCCCGCGGGAGCTGTTGCCGCGCTACACGCCGATGAGGTGGGCGATCGATTTCCGGGAGGGGGGCCACGCGGTGCTGGGCTGCCGGCTCACCCACTTGGGCTACGAGGAGTTTTCGGAGAAGAAGGGGCAGCATCTCACCTATCGACTGACGGTGTGGGCGCTCACGACGAGCATCCGTCGACCGCCTGCGCGAGAATTCTGGTCGGGGTGAGTCCCGCTAACTTCTCGGCAATGCTCCGCGAACAGACACTCCCCGGGGCGGGCCTCAGCGGTCCGAGCTGCGCTCAGCCGAGTCCGAGCTCCGCACGTGTGGGAGGTCGGAGAAGCTCCTCCACCCGGTCGGCCGGGGCATAGACATGGCCCCGGGCGTCGAGCGGCCTTCGCGCCCACCGTCGTCCTCCTTCCTCGAACTGCGAGGGCTCGGCCGCGACCTCCACGACCGGGACCTCCGCACGGGGGCCCGCCGGCCCCTCGGACGCGAGCCGGAGGAGATCGGCACCCTCGTCGAAGACGATCCAGGCCAGCGGCACCACGACGGCCAGCCGGATCAGGCGCGGCCGCAGCTGGCGCTCGCTCTCCGTCTCCGTCCGCGTGAACACGGCCCACGGGCCGTCCGCTAGCTCGGCGAGCCGATCGAACTGGAAGCTACGCTGTCGGAACTCGAAGACGTTCGCCTCAAGATCTGCGGCCGAGAGCACGCCGTCCCGAGCGCTCGGTCCGTCATAAATCGCCCGCCGGGGCCCGCCAGCCCCCGGGCAGCCTTATTAAGAGACGGCCGTAGCGCCGCTCCATCGGCCCAAGGTGGCATGAAACGCTCGTCCCGGGTCTGGAAGAAACGCGGCCACATGCGGTGGAAGTGGCGCAAGAAGCGGATGCGCCGCCGCATGCGGGCCCAGAAGATGCGCAAGCAGTAGGGGGGGCTGCCCCCGGGGCTGGCCCAGCCCGTGCGGTCAGCGGGCGAGCCGGTCTAGGGTCCGTCGCTCCTTGGTCGCCTTCTTCCAGGCACGGTAGTGGGCGCGGCAGAGCGGCGCCCGCCGTCCCTTCTCGGGGAGATCGTCGAACGCCGCCCGGGCCTCGGCGAGGGAGAGGTGCCGCAGGGCGGGGGCTCCGCACCCGGGCACGATGCACGGGTCGTCCGCGACCCCCTGGTCCTCCGGGCTCATCGGCGCGCGCGCTGGCGGGAGATCTCGGCGACGATCTCGCTGACCTCGTAGGGGAACCGGGCGACGCGGGCGCCGGCCTTCTCGAGGGCCGCCACCTTGGAGGCGGCCGTGCCCCGGCCCCGGGAGATGATCGCCCCGGCGTGCCCCATGCGCTTCCCCGCCGGGGCGCTGCGGCCGGCGATGTAGGCGACCACGGGCTTGGAGAAGCGCTCGGCGATCATCTCCGCCGCCTCCTCCTCCGCGGTTCCTCCGATCTCGCCGACGAGCACGAGCAGCTCGGTCTCCGGGTCCCGCTCGAACAGCGGCAGCGCGTCGACGAACGACGTCCCGACGATCGGATCGCCGCCCAGCCCGATGCACGTCGACTGGCCGAGCCCGTGCTCCTTGATCCCGTTCACGATCTCGTAGGTCAGGGTCCCGCTGCGCGAGATGACGCCCACGTGCCCCGGGCGGAAGACGACGTTCGGGATGATCCCGACCTTGGAGGCGCCCGGCGCGGCGATCCCCGGGCAGTTCGGGCCGATGATCCGGGTCCCCTTCGCGCGGGCGTAGTGGTACATCACGAGCATGTCGTGGAACGGGATGTGCTCCGTGACGAGGACGCAGAGACGGATCCCGGCGTCGACCGCCTCGAGGAGCGCGTCCTTGGCGAACGGCGCGGGCACGAACAGGCAGGAGGCGTTGGCGCCGGCCTTCCCGACCGCCTCGCGCACGGAGTCGAACACCGGGACCCCCTCGACCTCGCTGCCGCCCTTCCCCGGGGTGACTCCGGCGACCACGTGGGTCCCGAACTCCCGCATCGCGCGGGCGTGCACGGTCCCCTGGTGGCCGGTGATCCCCTGCACGACGACCCGCGTGGCGGCGTCGACCAGGACCGTCATCGAGCCTCCCGGGCGGCCGCGACGACCGCCTCCGCCGACGCCCGGAGGTCCGGCACGCTGGTCACCCCGGCCGCCCGCAGGATCGCGATCCCCTCCGCCTCGTTGTTGCCGCGGATCCGGGCGACCAGCGGGAACCGCTCGTGCGGCGGCACCGACCCGAGCGCGGTGACGAGGCCGTTCGCGACCGTGTCGCAGCGCGTCACGCCGCCGAAGATGTTCAGGAACACCGCCTTCGGCTTCGCCTGGGCCATCAGCAGGAACGCCTCGGTCACCTTCTTCGGGTCGTCGGTACCGCCCAGGTCGAGGAAGACCCCGGGCGATCCCCCGAACTCCTTGAGCACGTCCAGGGTCGCCATCGTGAGGCCGGCGCCGTTCGCGATCACGCCGATGTTGCCGTCCAGCTGGACGAAGGCGATCTCCTTCTCGCGCGCGATCTCCTCGAGCGGCGTCCGGTCGTCCCGGAGCTCCGCGTACTCGGGGTGACGGAACGCGGCGTCGTCTTCGATGATCACCTTCGCGTCGAGCGCGAGCAGGTGGCCGTCCACCACCGCGAGCGGGTTGATCTCCACCAGCTCCGCGTCCTCCTCCTGGAACAGACGGTAGAGCCCCTGCAGCAGGCGGTCGAGGTCGGCGGCGAGCGGCCCGGCGAGCCCCAGCGTCCCGGCGGCCCTCCGCCGCTCGTAGGCGACGAGCCCCGGGAGCGGCTCGACCGCCTGGCGGTCGATCGCCGCGTCGGCGACCGACTCGATCTCGACGCCGCCCTGGCGGCTCGCGATCAGGATCGGGAGCCGAAGGCTCCGGTCGAGCGCGAAGGAGACGTACAGTTCCCGCTCGATCGCCACCCTGCGCTCGAGCAGCACCTCCCGGACCGTCTCCCCCTGGAACTGCTGCCCGAGGATCGCTGCCGCCGCTTCCTTCGCCTCCTCCGGCGTGGCGGCGAAGCGGACGGCGCCGCCCTTGCCGCGGCCCCCGGCGAGGACCTGCGCCTTGATCACGCACGGGAGCGGGACCTCCTGCTCGCGGGTCAGCCGCTCGGCCTCGCCGGCGGACCGCGTGAGTCGACCTGGCGGCACGGGGACCCCGTACTTTCGGAAGAGCTCCTTTCCCCGGCCCTCCGTCAGCTTGACCATGATCGACCGGTCGCGGC
>JASHRJ010000052.1 GCA_030037395.1 Thermoplasmata archaeon | reverse complement strand
GTAGGCGAGGGCGCCGGCGGAGGGTCCCGCGGTGGAGGCTCTCAGCCGGGACGGCCGGCCGCCGGCGCCGCCGGGGCACGGGCGGCTCGCCGACTGGGTCTCGCTCACCAAGCCCGGGATCACGGCGCTGATCTGCCTGGTCGCGGTCGGCGGGTTCCTGCTCGCGGCACCGCGCGCGATCGATCTCGGGCGTCTCGGCATCCTCGTCGGCACGGGCGCGCTCGCGAGCGCCGGGTCGGCGATGCTGAACCACTACCTGGACCGGGACCTCGACCCGCAGATGCGGCGGACGCGGGACCGGCCCCTGCCGGCGGAGAGGATCCGGGCCGGCGGTCCGGTCGCCGCTGTCGGCCTCGCCCTGGTCGCGGCCGGCGTGGGGGGGGCCAGCCGGTGGCTCAACCCCTTGACCGGCGTCTCGATCCTCCTCGGGGCCGTGACGTACGTCGTAGTCTACACGGCCTGGCTGAAGCGCCGTTCCAGCTGGAACATCGTGATCGGGGGCTTCGCCGGCAGCGCGCCCGCGCTTGCGGGGAGCGCCGCTGCCGTAGGGAGCTGGACGCTCGGTCCGATCGCCTTCGCGGTGCTGGTGTTCCTGTGGACGCCGCCGCACTTCTGGAGCCTCGCGCTGGTGCTGCGCGACGACTACGCGCGGGCTGGCCTGCCGATGCTGCCGCGCATGAGCGATCCCGGCCTCTCTGGCAAGGTCGTCGTCCTCTCCGCCGTCCTGCTCCTCCTCGCCGGGGCCGCGGTCGGGGCGACCGGAGCGACCGCCTGGCCGGCCAGCGTCGCGCTCGTGGCGCTCGGGGCGGGGTTCGTCGCCGTCACGCTGCCGCTGTGGCGGGAGGTCTCGAAACGACGGGCCCGGCGGGGCTTCGTGTTCTCGGGGCCGTACCTTCTGGGAGTGGTCGTCGTCCTGGGGGCGAACGTCGCCCTCGTGCGCGCGGGGGTGGGGCTCGGGTTCTGATGGCGCTGGACGGCACCCTTTATTTCGGGCGCCGACCTAGTTGACGTCGATGTCTCCGGGAGACTCGACGCCGGTCGGCACGGATTGGTCGCGCCACGCCGAGACGGTCCTGCGCAAGTTCGGCTACGCCCGCATCGCCCCGGGCCGCAGAGCCCGCGAGCCCGACGCCACCTTCTGGGTCCAGGAGGCGGGGGTACCCCGCCGGACGTTCCCGGTGTTCGTCCCGCCGACCTCGCCGGCGACCCTCGCCGAGGGGATCGACCGCTGGCTGGCGCGGGGCCGGGGCGCCACCGCCGACCAGCGCCGCGCGATCTTCGTCGCGTCGAGCGACGCGGCCGCGGAGGAAGCCTGGGAGCGCCTTGCCCGCACGGACCCGACCGCGGTCGAGCACGAGGTCTCCATCCTCGTCGTGCCGTCGTCCACGGCCGACGAGCCGCCGGCGCATTTCGCGCTGCGGCGAGTGCGCCCCGCCGAGCTGCTCCGCGTGGCGACCGGCATCGTCGTCGGCCTGTTCCGTCGATCGCACGACGACGAGGCGGCCGGCGCGATCGATTTCGGGGAGATGCTGCAGATGCTCCGCGGCCGGTTCGGGATCGACCTCCACCGCTCCCTCGGCGTCCGCACCGACGAGGACGCCCTGTACGTCCTCTATCAGCTCGCGCAGCGCGACGCCTACGCGCCGGGGGACAGCGGCTCCTCCCTCCACCTGATCGTGCTCAAGCCGACCGGACCGGCCGCGCGCGTCCCGTGGTTCGCCGCCTAGGACGCTACGAACCGGGACCATAAGAACCGCGCCGCGGCTCCCGACCGGCGATGTCCGAGCCGCCGTACCGGACCCCGTACACCCCGTACCCCGGCAGCTCGACCCCGGCGGCCTCCGTCGACCCGAAGGAAGGGCGCGCGGAGCTGTGGGGGTTCTTCTGGCTGGCGCTGCTCAACACGCTGATCATCGCGGTCGTCGGGGTCGTGACCTGGTGGTTCGTCCACTGACGGCCCGCGGCCCGGGATAAGGGTTATCTCGGGGTCGCTCGTCGGCGCGCGGGCGGCGGACGACGGGGCCGTGGGGTAGCTTGGACCATCCTTCTTGCTTGGGGTGCAAGAGACTCCGATTCAAATTCGGACGGCCCCACGTCCGGGTCCGGCTCAATTAGCCGGCCGCCCTCCCGTCCGCGATGGGCCGACGGTTCGTGGCCGAACGACGCCGCGACCCGTACTATCGGGCCGCGCAGGATCAGGGCCTGCGGTCGCGGGCGGCGTTCAAGCTCGACTTCCTGGACCGACGCTTCCGGCTCCTCGCGCCCGGCCGACGGGTGCTCGACCTCGGGGCGGCGCCCGGCGGGTGGGCCGTGGTGGCAGCGCGTGCCGTGGGCCGGAGCGGCGCCGTGGTCGCGGTCGATCGCCGACCGATCGATCCGATCGAGGGGGTGCGGCGCGTCCGGGGGGAGGTCGGCGACCCCGCGCTCGCCGAGCGGCTCGGCGCTGTGCGGTTCGACCTGGTGCTGTCCGATCTATCGCCGCGGATCAGCGGCGCCTACGCGACCGACCATGCCCGGTCCGTGGCGCTCGTCCGGGCGGCGTGGCAGCTCGCCCTCGGCTGCCTCGCCCCGGGCGGCACGTTCGTCGCGAAGGTGTTCGACGGGGAGCTGGTCGCCGACCTCGAGCAGGAGCTTGGTCCCCGGTTCGAGCGCGTCGACCGGACGAAGCCTCCGGCGTCGCGCGACCGGTCCTCCGAGATCTACCTCGTCGCCCGCCGGTTCGTCCCGGTACCGGGCCGCGGGGCGCCGGTCGCCCCGGGCCGCGGGGGCGAGGCTCCGCTATATACAGTGAAAGGATAGCCGCCGAGCCCGCGCGCGGGGCCTGATCACTCGTGATCCGCTATGGACCCGCGGGGATCCCCCTATCCTGCAAAGGGCGGACGCTCCGGGATGGGATCTCCGACGTACACCACCTTGGCCTCACCGCCATGGAGATGCAGTTCATCAAGGTCAATCCGCTCAGCCGGCGGGCGCTCGACGAGGAGGTCGGCAAGCTTCCCACCGAGCTGCCGCAGCAGCTGGTCGTCGGGGTCGGTCCCGAACACGGCGCGGGACCCCCCACGCTGGAGGCGTTCTCCCAGCCGCTCCGTCGGCGGGACTCGATCACGGCGCTGACCTGGAGCCTGGCCAAGGACTACGCCGACCTTGAGCAGACCCGCGCGCTCGCCCGCGCGCTGGACGTCGAGCTCACGCTCCACGCGCCGTACTACGTGGACTTCTTCGGTTCGGACGACGCGCGCGAGCAGTCCACGCGCCAGATCCAGTGGTCCGGCGTGCTCGCCAACGGGCTCGGCGCGCGCCTCGCCGTCACCCACCTCGGCTTCTACGGACCGGGAGAGCGGGCGGACTCGGTCCAGGCCCTCACCGAGATCGCGACCGACCTCGCCGGCTGGCTCGGCCGCTTCTCGAAGGGCAAGGTCCGCCTCGCGATCGAACCGAGCGGGCACCCGGACGTCTTCGGCACGCGCGAGGAGGTCCTCGAGCTGGTGCGGCGGGCGAAGGGGACCGTCCCGGTGCTGAACCTCCCGCACCTCGCTGCCCGCGAGCGCAAGAGCTTCGAGGAGCCGGAGGAGCTCGAGCCGATCGTTCGCGAGTTCGCTCGGGCGACCGACGGCCCGCTCTACCTCAACTTCTCGGGGGTCGAGTTCTACGGGCCCGGCGAGTTCCGCCTGACCCCGATCAAGCGTGGCCTGGTACGGTTTGACCCGCTCGCGGAGCTGCTCGCCGAACGGGACTACGATGTGACCGTGATCTCGAGCTCCCCGCTGCTCGAGCACGACGCGATGTACATGAAGCTCCTGTACGAGCGCGCGCTCACCCGGCGCTGGACCAAGCTGCACCCGGCCGCC
>JASHRJ010000051.1 GCA_030037395.1 Thermoplasmata archaeon | reverse complement strand
GGCGGCGGGGCCTCCGGGGGGGCGGCGCCCTTGGCGGCGGTAGACCGCTCGGCCGACCGCTTCAGCGCGTAGGCCCGGGTCCACTTGAACCGGTGGCCGACGCGGCCGAGGCGGAGCTGCTGCTTGCGGCACGAGGACGAGCAGAACTGGAAGACGGTACCGTCGCGCTTCACGAAGATCGTGCCGGTCCCGGGCTCGATCTCCTGGGCGCAGAACGAGCACTGGCGCTTGACGACCATCGGGCCTCGCTACCGCACCGAGAGCTTGCGCGCCTCGCGCGCCGTCTCCCGCAGGATCAGCACGTCCCCGAGGCGGATCGGGCCCGCGACGTTGCGGGTAATGATCTTTCCGCGGTCGCGTCCGGCGAGGACCCGGACCTTCACCTGGGTCGCCTCGCCCGCCATGCCGGTCCGGCCGACCAGCTCGACCACCTCCGCGGGCGAGCCTTTCTCCTCGGGCATGGACGACGGCGCCCCTTTCGGCCCCTACTTCTTCAGCGTGGGGAACGCGCCGGCGAGCTCGTCGAGGAGCCCCTTCGCTTCGCCCGGCTCGACGATCGCGACGCTCGCCGCGGACTTCGACAGACCGGCGGACTGGCCCAGCCGCTGCTTCTTCGGCACGTAGACGTACGGGATCCGCTTCTCCTCGCAGAGCATCGGCACGTGAACTAGGATCTCCACCGGGTCGACGTCCTCTGCCATCACGACGAGCTTCGCCTCCGCCCGCTCGCTCGACTTGGTCACCTCGTTCGTCCCGACCCGGACCTTGCCGGTTTCGCGGGCGACCTGCACCAGCTGGAGCGCCTTCTCGGCGAGGTCGCCCGGGGTCTCGAACCGCACGTAGATCGGTCGCGCCATCGTTCCTCGCGTCAGCGGAACCCCGAGGGGTCCTCGGCTCACGGGTGAGGCCCCCGTACGGGCCGCGCTATTTAACGGTGCGCGCGGCGCGCGCGGGCGCCGCGATCCGCGCGAGGGCCGCGGCGACCGCGGCCTTGGCGTCCTGGGGATGGATCGTACCGGCCGACCACGCCGCGACGAACTCCTCCTCCCGGTCGAAGGCGATCCGGCCGCCGTGCTTCTCGGCGCGCTCGATCGCGAACCGGCGCTCCCACGGGAAGACGACGTACCGCACCAGTTCGACCACCGGGTTGCCGTCGACGACCTTCGCCGGACAGAAGGCGCCGTCGATCCGCGCGGCGATCTCCTCGGGGGGGGCGGCGAGGCGGATCGATCCCCCCGGGTCCGACTTCGACATCTTCCCCTCTCCGGTCTCCCCGGTCGGGTCCATCCGCGTGCCCCCGCGCAGCGAGGAGAGAATCGGGGTGTGCAGGGCGCAAGGTACCGGCCAGCCGTAGTGGTGGGCCACCTCCCGGGCGAGCACGTGCGCGCGCCGCTGGTCGAGCCCGCCGTAGGCCAGCTCGACGGGAAGCTCGAAGATGTCGGCCGCCTGCATCGCCGGGTAGAACAGCTTCGCGACGTCGAGGCTCGGTTCCTCCTCCGAGCGGCCCATGATCGACATCGCGCGTCGGGCCCGGGCGAGGGAGGTCGCCTTGCCGACGCGGACGACCCGGGCCCAGTACTCCGGGGCCGCGACCAGCTCGCTCGCCCACCGGTAGCGGACCTGGCCCGCCCCGAGCGCCTCGAAGGCGACCCGCATCGCGCGGCCCGCCTCCTGGATGCGGGCGAGGTCCCCGCCGAGCTTCTCGTTGATCCACGCGTGCCAGTCCGCCAGGAATACCGTGACGTCGCAGCCCGCGTCCGCGAGGTCGAGGATCTTCCGCGCGGTGATGAGGTGGGCGACGGTCAGCTCGCCCGACGGCTCGAAGCCGATGTACGCGCGCGGCCGCGTCGTGCGTCCGAGCAGGGCTCGGATCTCCTCGGCCGTGAGCAGCTCGGCGGCGTGCCGCGCGATCCGCTCCCACCGCGCCTCGAGGTCCACGACGGGCGGAGGAGCGTCGGTATAAAGTCGGTGACGGCGGCCGGCCGTCGGGCCCCCGGAGTCTCGGCGGTCCGGGGGACCTATTATGAGCCCCCGCCGCGCTACTGACGTTCCCGGGCCTATGGACGGTACCGCCGACGGCGCGGCGCCGACCGCCGAGCCGGCGGCCTCGCGTGCGCGCGAGCTTGCCCGCGCGCTCGGCGTCAGCTTGGACGGGGCTCGCCGACTGCTCGACGGGGGGCACGACACCCCGGAGGCGGCCCGCGCCGTGGCGCCCGCCGAGCTCGCGCAACTTGGACTCTCCTCGGCCGATCGCGAGGCGATCGCGCGCGGCCCCTCGGTCGATCCCCAGCAGATCGTCGACCGGTGGGTCGGCTCGGTGGGGAAGGGAGAACGGCCTCGAAGGCCGAAGGCTCCGGTGACCGGGCGCGCCTCGGCGGACCTCCTCCGCCGCTGGGTCGACGGGGACGACCGGGCGATGGAGGAGTGGATCCGCGCTTCGGACCCCCCGCCGCCCCTCGCGGGAGGCTCGGGGAGCGCGGCGACCTTCGGCGAGGCGCCGACGGTCTCCCGGCCCGGCGCGCCGGGCCCGCCCTCGACGGTGAGCGATCGCGAGGAGACCGTCGTCCGGTGGCTCACCGGGCTCCTCGACCGGGTGAAGAGCGAGCAGTTCGACCCGGCGTCGATGATCCAAGAGGTCCAGGAGCTCCAGCGGCAGCTGTACGACGAGCGCGCACGGCGCAAGCAGCTGGAGGACCAGGTCGAGCACGTGAAGCGCGGCTCGATCGCGGTGATCAAGTACGTCCGCTCCCGGGAGGCGAAGGAGCGAGAAGAGGCGGCCCGGGCGCAGACCGAGGAGGTCGAGCGGCTGCAGGCCCGCCTCTCCGCGCTCGAGGGCGGCGCTCCCGCCCCGGCC
>JASHRJ010000050.1 GCA_030037395.1 Thermoplasmata archaeon | reverse complement strand
GCGGGCCGACGCCGACGCTCCCGGTGACCGGCCCCGCGGCCGCCGGCTGCCCGCCCGCCCGAGAGTTTATTCTCGGAGCCCCGCCTCTCTCGCACGGGGGACGACGGTCCGCGAGATGAGCGACCAGGGCGCGGTCCGCACCCCGGCCGCGATCGAGGCCGAGGTCCGCCGGCTCTGGACGAGCCGCGGGCTCCCTCCGCCCTCCGGGATCGTCGGCCGGGGCTCCGGTCCGGTCGTCCGCCAGCTCCTCGGGACGTACACCCCGGGGGACGCCCCGGTCCTGGTCGCGCACCGCGCGGTCCTCGCGGACGTCGACGCGCGGGCCGCCGTCCTCGCCGGCGACCGCGCGTTCGGGACGCTGCGTCGCGAGGGGGCCCCTCCGGAGACGGCCGACCCCGTCGTCGCCCCGTTGCTGCACGCCCTCGGGGTGTGGGTCGGCGGCGCCCAGGGCCTCCCGTACGACGCGGTCGACCGCACGGCGGGGGTCCAGGCGATCGCCGGGCGCCTCGCGCAGGCCGGGATCCTCGCGGTCCGCGAGGGCCCCGTGCGCCTCTGCCCGGCGTGCGCGGCGCCCCGGAGCCCGGAGCGCACGATCTACCACGAGGAGGTCGGCGACACGTTCCTCGTGAGGTTCCCCCTCGAGGGGGACGGCCCGCCGGTCGACGCGCTCGCCTGGGTCGACGCACCGTGGCGGCTCCTCGGCGCCAGCGCCCTCCTCGTGAACCCGGACCTCGCCTACGCGACCGTCGAGTACCGGCGGAACGACGTCACCGCGCGGCTCCTCACCTGTCGGTCGTCGCTCGAGCGGCTCAAGGCTTGGCTCCCCGGGGTCGAGCTGACGGTCGTCGGCGAGCAGCCCGGCCGGGAGCTGGTCGGACGCCGCTACGCCTACCCGCTCCGGCACGAGTTCCCGGACGGCGGCTCCCTCGCCGCCCCCTCCGGCACGGTCCAGGCGGTCCCCGAGGTCGGCGACAGCGGCACCGGCATCGTACCGCTGGTGCCGGGGCACGGCGGGACCGACGCGCAGCTCGCCGAGCGGCTCGGCATCCGGGGCTGGCCGCTGCTCACCGCGCACGGCACCTTCGACCTCACGCTCATGCACAAGTACGCCGGGCTCGACCTCGAGACGGCGAACGAGTTCGTCGCGCGGGACCTGACGGAGGCGGGCAGCGTGCTCGCCCGGCTGCGCGTGCTCCGCGGGGTGCCGTACTGCGGGGTGTGCGGCCGGACGCTGGTCTGGTTCCCGGGGCGGGCGTGGTGCCTCGAGCCGAGCCACCTGCCGCCGGGGCAGATCGTCCGGTACGGCCAGCTCCTCCCCCACGACCGGCCGATCGGCCAGATCGAGGTGACCCCCTGGCCGGTGAGCGAGACCGCGCCGACCGACGCGCCGGACGCGGTGGTGCTCCTCGAGTGCGATCGGTGCCCGACCCTGGACGTTCCCACGGCGCCGCTCCGGTGCCCGTGCGGCGGGAGCCGGCGGCCGGTCGCCCGCCGGCTCGTCCCCTCGATCGCCGGTGCGTTCGCCGCGTGGGCGCGCAACGAGCCGGTCCCGGCGGCGGACGAGCTGCACCTGTACGTCGGGGAGCGGCGTCGGGCGCCGACGCTCGTGCACCACCTGGCCGCCCTCAGCGGGATCGACGCCGGCGCCGCGACGGTCCGTCTCACGATCGTCCCCACGGTGAGCGACCTCGACGTCCCCGGGCTCGTCGCCGAGCACGGCGCGGACGCGGTGCGGGCCGCGTTCGTCCGCACCGGCGCTCGCGACGGGCCGACCGGAGGGTTCGTCGAGCGGTGCCGGCAGGAGTCCCGCCGACTGGCGCGTCTGGTCGAGCTCGCCATGACCCTCAGCGCCGCCGCCGACCGCGCCGGCGGGGCGACGCTCGGCTCGGGGGCGACGTCGGGCGACCGGGAGCTTCAGGCGGAGGACCGCGCGCTCCTGGCGCGGTGGGCCCGGACCGAGGTGCGGGTGCTCGCCGCGTACGACGAGCACCGGGCCGCCGAGGCGCACCGCCGCATCGTGCGGTTCGTCGAGCAGGACCTGGCCCGCTACCGGGAGCTGGTCGATGCCCGGCTCGCTCCGTCCGCGCCGATCGGCACCCGCCGCGCGGCCCAGCGGACCCTGGGGACCGTGGTCGCGGCGGTCGGCGAGGCGTTCGCCCCGGTCGCCCCGTTCGCCGCCG
Organism: Thermoplasmata archaeon; assembly: GCA_030037395.1. GTDB lineage: Archaea > Thermoplasmatota > Thermoplasmata > Lutacidiplasmatales > UBA184 > Lutacidiplasma. The sequence goes on along the minus strand of JASHRJ010000050.1, from coordinate 715 downwards.
AGGCGATCGCCCGGGCGCTGCGGGGCGAAGCGCACAGCCTCTTCGAGGGGGAACCGTACGCCGCCGAGCGGCCCCCCCCGGACGAAGGGCTCGCCACGGCGTGGGACACCTGGCTCGCGGTCGTGCGCGCGGCCGAGCGGTTCCGCGCCGACCGGCACCTGCCCGCCGGCACCGTGCTCGCCTCCGCCGCCGTCGTCGTGCCGGACGAGGCGGTCGGCGATCGGCTCCGGGCCGACCGCGCGCTGCTCGAGCGGCTGGGGGACCTCCGCCGTCTCGACATCGGGAGCCCGAAGAGCCCGTGGGAGGGGCGCCGGCGCCAGCTGGTGCCCGTCGAGCGGGAGATCCAGCGGGCCTACCCCGCGCTCGCCTCCCAGATCGTCCACCTCGTCCGGCGCCTCCCCGCCCGGCGGCCGGGGGACCCGGCGGGCGCCCGGGACCTGTCGGTGTTCGTCCAGGGCCAGCCGCACCGCATCACCCCGGAGATGGTCGCGGTCGTCGAGCTGCTCCCGGAGAACGTCGTCCCGACGCCGTTCGCGCTCGGCGAGATGTTCGTGGAGCTCCCTCCGTCCGGGGCGGCGGCGGCCGGGGCCCCGCTCGCGCTGTCGGCCGACGCCTCGTGGCTGCTGCGGCGGGTCGGCCGCCGGCTCCGCGGCGTGCCGCGAGAGACGGTGGCGCCGCTCACCGTCACGGTCGCGGCCGAGGAGCCGCTCGCGTG
>JASHRJ010000007.1 GCA_030037395.1 Thermoplasmata archaeon | reverse complement strand
GCCGGGGCGGCGGTGGACGAGCCGATCACGGGCAACGGGTCGTTGTTGGGCGGGGGGTATCCGACGGCCGCGAACTACGCGACCTTGGTCCCGTACTACGCCGGCGTGAGCGAGGGGTACGGCTCGAACAGCTCGGTCGGCCTGCAGTCGAACTATCCCGCCGGAGACGGCATGGGGCTGAACGACGTGGGCGTCACGTTCGCGGGGATCGCGGCTCCAAGCGCCTCCGGCTTCGTCACCTTGTCCGGCTCCCTCTCCCCATCGAACGCCTCCCTCGTGCTCAACGGGGTGGTGGCGTACGTGAACGCCTCGGGAGCCTTCCTCGTGTCGGTCGTGCCGGGGACGTACGCGGTCTCGGTGTCGGCCTACGGCTACTTTCCCTTCGGCGAGGACCTCCCGATCCTGGCCAACACGGAGGTGCACTTCGCGCTGGTCGCCGAGGCCGCCGCCACCTCCACCCGCACCGAGGGTACCATCACCGCGACGGGCTACAACGTCACCATCACGGGCCTGGCGTCGGCGGCCGGCAGCATCTCGGTGGAGTTCACCGCGGACTCGGCGGGCCGCCTGCTGGTCGCGGTACCGTACCTGGCGGTTCAGAACGTGACCATCGGCGAGTTCCTCGCGAGCCGGGTGTACGTCGACGGGACGGCCTACCCGGACTTCACAATCACCCTCAACTCGAGCTACGTCGTCACGCTCTCCGTCCTCGGGCTCTCGGGCGACCCAGCGCTGCTTTGGGCGCTCTCGCCCGCGGTGGGTCCCGGCGCCCCGGCCTCAAGCCCGACCTTTCTCGGGCTGACCGGCGATCTGGGGTACTATCTCCTCGGGGGCGCGGTGGCCGTGACTGTCGCCGCCGCGGTGGGGGTCTTGCTGGCGCGACGGGGAAGGAGCCCTCCCGCCCCTCCTCCCACCGAACCCGGAGTGTCCGGGAGCTCGGGGGAGGCGATCGCGGCGGCGGACGACTCTCTCGGCGACGTCCTTACGCCTTGGTACGCGACGCCCGCCGGGCGCCCGGCGGGAAAGTAGCCGGACCCTCAGTGACCGAGCGGAGAACTGTGGATTGGGAGGGGCCCCGGTTGGCCCCTTCGCCCATGGGGGCACGCCTCCGCTGGATCGGCTCGTGCCCCGCGGAGCGACCGCGGTGCCTCCGCCGGAGCGGCCGCCGCGGGGGCCAAGCTCGCGTTCACGTGACGCGAGAGCCGCCTCAGCTGGGGTCCCGTGGAGTTCTGGGTCCCCTCGGGCCGCCCCGGCGCTGGTCACGGGCGGGGGCGCCGGGACGGAGCGGGGGACGGCGCACGTGGGAAGGGTCGTACCGAACCGCGGACGCCTGCTCGACCTCCCGGGCGACCCGAGGGAGCGTCCACACCTCGCCATGGAACCCGTAGGCGGAGGGGCCCTGCGCGAGGGGAAGGACCAGGCGCACGAGTTGAGGTCGGTGAGCCGTCGGGGAAGTCCGGGGGTCTGACGAGCGACAAGCCCCCTCTCTCCGGCCCTTCGGAAGGCGGCACTCCCCTTCCAGACCGCCACCCGGCTACGGCCGACCGCCCGAGTCACCGCGGTGACCGGTACCTTCCGGCGAAGAAGGCGGATGGCGGCCAGCTTGACCTTGGCCGAGGCGGACCGGCTGTCGCAAGTGCGACCCACGAGCAGAAGCCGGATCCTCCGGCTTCAGGTTAACTTCTCTCCGCCAGCACGATCAAACGATCTCGAGGAACGAGCGCATCGTCCCGTGGTAGGTCCCGCAGAACTCGGTGCACTGGATCAGGTACATGGTACCGATCGTCGCGCTCGAGGGGATGTTCACGTCGATCGAGTTGATCCGCCCGGGGATCGCGTCCAGTCGGATGCCGAGCTGCGGGATGTTGAACGAGTGGACGACGTCGGCCGAGGTGATGTTCAGCTGGACCACCCAGCCCGGCTCGGCCCACAAAGCCCCACCGGAGACGGTGTTGTTCGCCGCGTTGTACGTCGAGTTGACGTAGGTGTTGTTGGCGGGGTAGTAGAACTCCCAGTACCACTGATGGCCGGTTACGTCGACGTACTCGTTCGGGTCCGGGGTGAGGGCGTCGATGTGGTAGAGGAGGATCGTGGAGTAGACCGCGACGCCGGCGATCAGGCCGACCACAGCCAGCGTCCAGGCAATTTCGAGCCGTTCAACCATAGCGTCGCCTCCGGGCGGCGGGATCCCGAAACCGAACCACGGCGTAGACCAGGAAGGCGAAGGTCACCGTCGCCCCGGCCGCGCTGATCGCGATCAGTACCCAGAGCAACGGCTCGGTGAGCTGGAGATTGCTCTCCGTCCCGGGGACCGCGGCGGCGAGAACGGCGGGCAGCGCGGACCGCGCGGCACGCCACCGGCGCCGGAGCCGTTCCACGGGAGGACGTGGGGCCCGCGTTCTTATCGCCGGCGTTCGTATCGGACCGACGGCGTCGCGGTCCGCGCCGCGGCCGACCGTACGTACGGAGGGGCTTTGAAGAACACCGAGGGTTGCGTCGCCTCGGGGAGCGTTCCTTAGCAACGATGAGGGTCCGGCACCGCGGCCGAGGGGCGCTCGCGATCGCGCTCGCGCTCGCCGTCGTGGCCGGCGGCGCCGTGTCCGTCGCGACCGGTCGGGTGGCGGTGGCCGGCGTGGTCCACGACAACTCCGGCAGCGTGATCAACGAGACGGTCGTGTCGCCGTTCACCTTTGTGACCCGAGTCTACGAGAACGTCTCGACGGGAACCAACATCACGATCAACTTCTTCAACGGGGACACGACCGGCGCGACGCACACGTTCACCATCCTGGACCGGGCGAACTATCAGGTCCCTACCGGCTCGCCCACGTCCACGCTCTTCTCGCTGATCAAGGCGGCGGCCAACAACACCACGAACGGAACGCTGGCGAACGTTTCCACAGCGGCGGAGGGGAACACGAAGGTCGCGACGTTCGCCGCCCCGGCGGCGGCGGGCTACTACGAGTTCTTCTGCGTGATCCCGGGCCACTTCGCGGACGGGATGTTCGGGTTCATCGTTTTCGGCGAGTACATCGACCCCTCGTTCTTCGACCTGGGCAGCTCGACGCCGGGCCCCGGGCTCGCGGTGTTCATCATCGTCGGCACGATCGTGAGCCTGACCGTCCTCGCGATCGTCCTCGGCTTCGTCGTGGGGCGCCGACGCGGCGCCGAGTTCGAGATGCCCCCGGAGCGACTCGGATACCCCGAGCCGCAGGTGCCCGCGGAGCCGCCGCAGGTGCCGCCGAAGGCTCCGTAGCCCCGTCGGGGCGCGGCGCAAGGCTCAAGAGCTTCCCGTCGCATAACCTACGAACCTCGTAGTAGGTTCGGGGACCCGAGATGGCGTGGGGGAGTCCAAACCGTGAGCGCCGCGTGCTGAAGGCCGGCCACTCCTCGATCGCGGTGACGTTGCCCAAACCGTGGGCCGAGGCGATGAACCTCCGGCCGGGGGACCTCGTCGTCTTCGACCAGAACGACGACGGCACGCTCTACCTCAAACCGGCGCCGACTCCCGGCGCCTCGCCCGGGGTCGCGCCGTACCTCGTTCAGGCGCATGCCTTCGGCACCTCCGGGGTCCTCGAGCGGCTGATCGTCGGCGCGTACCGCGCGGGGCATGACGCCATCGAGATCCGGACCGACGTGGCGCTCGGCCCCGAGCGGGTCGAGGAGGTGGTCGAGGCCGCCCGAGGACTTCTGGGCGTCTCGGTCGTCGCCCAGGAACCGAACCGGGTCGTGCTGCAGAACTTCATCGACCCGTCGAAGTATGGGCTGCCGCAGCTGGTGCAGCGGATGAAAATGATCCTGGTCGCCTTCCTCGAGGAGATGGAGGAGGTGGTCCGGCGGGGCGCGCGGAGCCGCCGGCGCGGGACCCTGGAGGAGGAGGCGAAGAAGGTCCTCTCGCTCCTCGTCCGCCAGCTGTTCCTGGCGAGCCGCGACTGGTCGCTCGCTCGGCGCATCGGGAGCCCCGACCCCCGTCAGCTGCTCGAGTGGCGGGTCGTGGTGCACGCGCTCGAGGAGCTCGCCGCCTCGTTCGGCGAGACGCTCGCCCTCCTGAACGACGAGGTCGACCGGCTGGGAGCGGAGGGCTCGAGCTCGCTCTCGGCTCGCCTGCCCGAGCTGAAGGGCCGGCTCAAGGACGTTGTCGAGGCCCTCATGCACCGCTCGCTCGACCGTGCGTGCGAGGTCTACCAGGGGAACGGCGGCGGCGATCGCGCGGTCGGGGAGGGGCGCCGCGGCATGGTCCGGCCGCGCAGCTCCGCCTCCGCGCGGCATGCTCTCCACCTGTTGGAGCGGTCCGGGGTGGGCCTGGACCTTCTCGCGGAGCTCGCCATCGATCGTGCGGTCGCCGCGGGAAACGAGACGATCCTGGTCGAAGCCGCGTAGCCGCCCCGCGGCGGCCGCCCCGACCCTCCGGACGGACAACCCCGGGCCGCGGGGCCGCCCGCGGTTCGGGCGGTTTATCCCCGCGCGGTCCGGACCGTTCGGACAGGTCCTGTCCCCCGGTACGAACGCCATATCGGCCGACCTCGGGTGGTCGCCGATAGGTCGGGGATGTTCGACTCGTTGGACGACTGGCTGATTATCGCGGTGGTGGCCGGGATCCTGTTCTACGGTTCCAGCAAGATCCCCCAGCTGGCCCGCAGCCTCGGTCGTTCGGTCGGGGAGTTCAAGCGGGGGCGGCTCGAGGTCGAGCGGGAGCTGAAGGCTGAGCAGGCCGCCGCGGCGGCCTCCGCGCCCCCCGGACCCGGCCACTAGCGGCACGGGATGGGCCCGGGGCGATGCGATCGAGCACGACGAGCGCGGACCGGACCGCCGGCCCGGGGCGGCAGCGCGATCGGCCGGAGGGAACCGAGTGACCGATGGGGAACCTCGAGCGGCTCCTCGCCATCATCTCGGAGGCCCGACGCCGCCTGGTCCGCGTCGCGATCGTGCTCGCCGGGATCTTCGGCTTCCTGCTCCTGTTCAAGCTCGTGCCGTTCCGGTTCACGGCGTTCGGGCTGCCGCTCGAGTTGGCGTACCCGTTCCCGAACCCGTTCTACAACGTCACCGCCCAGGTGTTCCGACTGATGGTCCGGTTCATGCTGCCGCCCGGGGTCACGCTCCTCAACGTCGGGGTCGGCGACTCGATCGTCGCCCAGATGGAGATCGGGCTCCTCCTGACGCTCATCGTCGGGATGCCGTGGATTGTCCACGAGGCCGGGGCGTTCCTGGTGCCGGCGCTGCGGACGAACGAGCGGGCGCTCCTACGGGAGATCGGGATCCCCGCCACCGGCCTGTTCGCCGTGGGCCTGGCCGCGGGCCTGCTCGTGCTCACCCCGTTCACCTACCGGCTCCTGTTCGAATACGTCGCGGCGATGGGGCTCGCGCCGGTGCTGGGCGTCCAGGCGTTCATCACCTTCACGCTGCTCTACTCGCTCGCGTTCGGGGTCGTCTTCGAGCTGCCCGTGTTCCTGTACGCGCTCACCCGCCTCGGCGTGGTGCGCGCCGGCGCCTGGCGGAAGCACTGGCGCGCGGCCGTGCTCGGCTCGCTCGTCTTCGGCATGATCGTGACCCCCGACAACTCGGGCATCACGATGCTGCTGATCGCCACGCCGATGATCGGGTTGTACCTCGGCGGGGCCTACTTCGCCGCGCGCTGGGAGGTCCGGCAGGGGCGGGACCGCCTGCCGCCGGGGGCGATCGCGGGGGGCTGAGCTAGTGGCGCTGTTCTCGGACATCGACTGGATGATCGTGCTCGCGGTGGGCGCGTTCCTCCTCTTCGGGCGCGACAGCGGCCAGGTCGGGCGCACCCTGGGCCGATGGTATGGCCGGGCCGTGCGGCTCAAGCAAGAGCTGCTCGGCGAGCTGGCCCGGGCCGCGGACCTTCCGATGCCCGCGGGCGGATCGACCGGCTCGCTGCGCGCGGCGCTGCTCGGCCTGGACGCCGGGGAGCTCTCGCGCCCCGGCGTCCCGGCCGCGGTCCGCACCCCGCCGCTGGCGCCGCCGAGACCGGAGCCGGCGAGCCCGCTGCCGTGGACCGGCGGGGAGCCGGTGACGAGTTGGTCGTCGACCTCGGCGCTCGACCTGGCCGGGTCCCGGGAGGTCCGATGAGCGTGCTCTCCCCGGACCAGATCGTCACCCTCTCGGAGGTCCTCGCGATCATCCTGGGGGTCGCGATCGTCTGGGCCGTCTACCACGGCAGCGACCGAGCCGAGCTCCCGGGGGACGCGACGGTCCCCCCCTCCGGGGAGGTGGACGACGCCGTGCCCGAGACCGGAGGGAGGACGCTCTCGTGACCGCCTTTCCGGCGTGCCCGAGCAGCTGTCCGGTCGTGCGCGCGAACGCCGCCGACGACCGGCTCGCCTGGCCGGTCGGCCAGGTCCGCCGGGTCGCCTCCGTCGGCGGAGAGGTGGACGAGACGAAGCGCAACCTGCTGAAGCTCGCGGTCGTCGCGGGCGTGCTCGGCGTGGGCGGCGGCGGCGTGGTGGGGGGGGCGATCCAGTACCTGCAGCCGCCCGCCGTGGGGATATCCTCCTATCCGAAGACCCAGCTGTTCGATGTCGACGGCGCTCCGCTCACCGCGACGAAGGTGGAGTCCGAGTACAACTACAAGACCTCCGACCTGTACCTGTTCAACTACCCGCTCCGCAACGAGCCGAACTTCCTGCTGAACCTCTACCCGGGCGCGTCGGGCGTGCCGGGCGGCGTGGGGCACCACAACTCGATCGTCGCCTTCAGCGCGATCTGCCAGCACCTCGGGTGCCCGGCACCGGCGATCGCCTACTACCCGCCGAACACCTGCCAGGCAATCGGCGGCAGGACGTTCTACATCCACTGCTCCTGCCACGGGTCCACCTACGACGTCACGAACTCCGCGGCGAACCTGACCGGACCCGCGGTGCTCCCCCTGCCGCAGGTCGTCCTGGACTGGGACCAGGCGACCGACCTCCTGTACGCCGTCGGCGAGAACGGGCCGCCGGTGAACGGCCACCTGAACACCCTGCAGGGCGACTACAGCGTGGGAACGTCCAGCCAGCTGGCGAAGGAGACGCCGGTGATCCTCTGCAACTTCCCATCCTAGGGGGGACCGAACGGTGGGACTCGGGCGATGGTACAACCGCACCCTGAACCGTATCTGGGGGTTCGTCGAGGACCGGACGGCGATGCGCCGGTGGGCGCTCCGACCGCAGCCCGAGTTCTCGTTCAAGCCGTCGTACTGGACCGGCGCGTTCGTTGCGAACGCTTTCCTCTACCAGGTCGTCTCCGGGGCGCTGCTGCTGCTGTACTATCAGCCCAGCACGGCGACCAACGCGACCTACACCGCCTGCGGCCAAGCCGTCGGGACGCTCTCCCCGGCGCCGGCCGCCTGGTGCTCGACGTACTACATCATCCATTCGGTACCGATGGGCTCGCTCCTCCTCACCACGCACCTCTACGGCGCCTACGCGATGATCTTCCTAGCCTTCGTCCACTTCTACCGGGGCTACTACCTCGGAGTCTACAAGGCGCCCCGCGAGTTCTCCTGGATGGCCGGGACCCTCCTCCTCCTCCTGACCCTCGGGATGGGGTTCACCGGCTACCTGCTCCCGTACACCCAGCTCTCCTACAACGCGACCAACGTCGGGATCGTCCTCGCCCTCCGGCTGCCGACGCTCGGCCCCCTCCTCGGCCCGTTCATCCTCGCCGACGGCACGCCGCAAGGGCTTCTGTCGCGGATGTTCGACGCCCACGTCCTCCTGATCCCGCTCGCGCTCGCCGCGCTGCTGTATGCGCACATCGCGCTGTTCGAGTCCCACGGGATCGCGCCGCCGGCGTCCTCGGACCCGCTCCAGCGGCGTCGCTTCACCGATCGGGAGGGGAAGAACCAAGTGCCGTTCATGCCGCACATCCTGTTCTACATCGGCAAGTGGACGCTCCTCTACGTGGGGCTGCTGTTCGGCATGGCGGCCCTCTGGCCCTGGAGCCTGCCGACGTACGTCGGCAACCTCGCCGTCACGCCCGGGGTCACCGAGCCCGATTGGTACTTCCTCTGGGTGTTCAAGCTCGTCGACTTTGCCGGGGTCACCCCGGTGATCGCGGTCGCAGCGACCACCGTGATCATGCTGTTCGTCCTGTTCGTGCCGTTCCTCGACCGCTCGAAGCGCACGCACCCCCGCGACCGCCCCGTGTTCGTTTGGCTCGGCACGTCGCTCCTCGCGTTCTTCGTCGTGATGACCGTCTGGGGCGGGGAGACCCCGGGGGTCCAGATCCCGCCGATGCAGGTGGCAGAAACGCTCGGGCCGGTGTTCGTCGTCCCGGGCATCGCGGTGCTACTGTTCCATTGGCGGTACGCGCGCAGCTACCGCCGGCGGCTCGCCGCCCGAAGCGGTCCGCCGCTGCCCGGCGTCTACGCGGCGGCCCCGCCGGCCGCCGGGACCCCCATGAGCGCGCGGGAGGCGGCGCCGCATGAGTAGTCCGGCGCCCGAGCGGCCGGTCTGGAGGACCGGCTGGCTCTGGGGGGTCCTCGCGCTCCTGCTGCTGTTCGGAGCGCTCGGCTCGGCGACGTTCGTCTACGGCCTCCTCGGGCTCGCCTCGGGCGACCTGCTCTACACGGCCGTCGTCGCCTTTGGGGCGGTCGTCGCCGTCGTCGCCCTGCTGCTCATGGTGGGCATCCTGTACCGCGTCGACCGCTACCGTGGGGTCGCCCACCGGAGGGTGGAGCTCTTTGAGTAGCGCCGGGGACGCCGAGCTGGTCGCCTACCGGCGCCGGACGCTCGACCTGTACGCCGCGATTACGCTGCTGATGCTCCTGGGGATCGGGGTGCTGATCTTCTACGTCATCCGGCTCGGCCCGCTCACCAGCCCCGGGGCCGAGCGCTCGTTCGGCTTCGGCATTTCGCTGATGGCGCTGATGGGCGCCCTGGTGTTCCACGTCGCAGACCGGACCTACCGCGTCTGGCCTCTCGGCCGCCGATTCCCGCCGACCCGCCCCGCCCAGATCACCCGGGCCGGCTGGGTCCGCTTCCTGAAGGTGCTCGTCGTGGTCTTGGCGGCCGCCGGGATCGCGTACCTCGTCGGGGGGCTCATCGCATGAGCCCGGGAGGCCGCCCGTGACCGCGCTGCTGACCGTGGAGGTCGAGGTGGGGCTGATCGCGGGCCTCGCCGCGTTCGTGCTCGCGGTGCTGTCGGTCCGGGGTCCCTGGCTCGTCGGGGCGATCGCCAAGTGGCTGTTCACGACCGACCACCGCCGCATCGGCCTGATGTACATCGCCACCGGCATCCTGTTCTTCTTCATCGGCGGGATCTATGCGATCCTGATCCGGACCGACCTCGGGTTCGTGCAGGGGCTCGGGCTCGATCCGCAGACGACGCTCGGCATCTCACCGGACGTCTACTCGACGCTGTTCACGATGCACGGGGTTCTGATGATCTTCATGTTCATCATGCCGACGCTCGCCGGCTTCGGCAACCTGCTCGTGCCGTCGATGATCGGCGCGCGCGAGATGGCGATGCCGAGGATCAACGCGATCGCGTTCTGGCTGATCCCGCCCGCCGGGATCATCCTGATCCTCTCGAACGCGAACGCCGGCTGGACCGGCTACGTGCCGCTGTCGGTCGATCTGCCGGGGAACGGGATCGACCTGTGGATCCTCGGCCTGCACATCCTGACGATCTCCTCGATGCTCGGCTCGGTAAATTTCCTGGTCACGATCGTCAAGCATCGAGCGCCCGGCGTGGAGTATTGGAACATGCCGCTGTTCGTCTGGGCGACCCTCATCAACTCGGTCCTCCTGATCTTCGCGCTTCCGTCGCTGTCGGTGGGGCTCACGATGATCCTCTCCGACCGCCTGTTCGGCACGCACATCCTCGCCGCGGCGAACGGCACGCCCCTCGGAGGGGCGCTGCTCTACCAGAACATCTTCTGGTTCTTCGCGCACCCCGAGGTCTACGTGATGGTCCTGCCGGCGTTCGGGATCATCTCGACGGTCATTCCGAAGCTGGCGCGCAAGGACATCTACGGCTACGGCGCGATGGCGATCTCGCTCGGCGTCTTTGCGGTGCTCTCGTTCGCGGTCTGGGAGCACCACATGTTCGTCACAGGGATCGCGACCAACATCCGGTTCGTCTTCATGCTGACGACGATGGCGATCGCCGTCCCGAGCGCGGTGAAGACGTTCAACTGGATCGCGACGCTCTGGGGGGGCCGCATCTGGATGGCCGTCCCGATGTGGTTCAGCGTCGCGTTCATCACCGGCTTCGTCATCGGCGGCCTCTCCGGCCTGATGCTCGCGTCGATCCCGGTCGACTACCTGTACCACGGGACGTACTTCGTCGTGGCGCACTTCCACTACATCCTGCTGGGCGGTACGCTGATGGCGATCTTCGCCGGGATCTACTTCTACTTCCCGATCCTCACCCGCCGTTGGTACGACCAGCGGCTCGGCCAGCTGCACTTCCTGCTCACGTACGTCGGCGTGAACCTGCTGCTGTTCCCGATGTTCATCCTCGGGGCGGAGGGGATGCCGCGCCGGGTCTACACCTACCTATGGACCGGGAACTTCCAGGCGCTCAACTTCCTCGCCACGCTCGGCGCCTACATCTTCGGCATCGGCCAGCTCGTCTTCCTGTTCAACATGGTCTACTCGTACTATGCCGGCGCGCCGGTGACGACCGCGGACCCGTGGGGCGAGCCGCTGCCCTCGACGATGACCGGTCCGGTCCCGACGCCGCTGCCGTCCCGCGCCCCGGCTCCCGGCCCCGTGCCGACCGCCGCCCCCGCGGAGGCGCCGTAGGAACGCGACGATGCGCGGGCACGACCTCTTCCGATCCGTCTGCCTGGTGGCGACGCTCCTCTGCTACTCGACGATCCTCCTCGGCGGGACCGTGATGGCGAGCGGCGACGGCCTGGGATGCCCTCACTGGCCGACCTGCTACCCCGGCAACGACCTGATCCCTCACGTCGTCGGCCCCGCGGCGGTCGAGTGGAGCCACCGCGTCTCGGCGTTCGTCCTCTCCTGCGCGATCGTCACCCTGACGTTCCTCGGCCTCGCCTACGAGCGCCAGCGGCCGATCCTGCTCGGGCTGGCCTCTCTCGCCCTCGGTCTGGTGGTGGTCGAGGCGCTGCTCGGCGGCCTCGTGGTGGAGAGCGGCCTGCGCGCCGTGCTCGTGCTCGGCCACCTGGCGATCGCCACGGCGCTGTTCGGCCTGCTCCTCGTCCTCTCGCTGCTGTCGAACCTCCGCGAGATGCCGCGGCGCTGGATCGCCTGGGCCCGCCGGGCCGTCGAGGAGCAGCCCCGCCGG
>JASHRJ010000049.1 GCA_030037395.1 Thermoplasmata archaeon | reverse complement strand
CCGCTCGATCGAGGCCCACGTGACGCTGGGCCTGGTCTACGCCGCGGTCGGGCGGCGGGACGAGGCGCGCCGCGAGGCGGAGTTCCCTCTCCGGGGGGCCTCGTACGACGAGCGGTTCGACCATGCCCTCCTCGCCGCCCTGGTCGGCCGTCCGGAGGAGGCGCGGGCGGTTGCGGCCGAGGCGTCGCGCGGCAAGGCCGGGGCGTACCTGTCGGACGCCTATCTCGCGATGCTGTACTCGGCGCTGGGGGAGCGCGACCGGGCGCTCGAACTCCTCGAGAAGGATTTCCGCGAGGGGGACGGGATCCTCTGGCTGTTCCACCACGGGGTGTACTTCGACCCGCTCCGCGGTGACCCTCGGTTCGTGCGCCTGCTGCGCGCCTACGGCCTGCCGTTGGCGCACTCGCCGGGACCGGCGCCGCCGACGGGTCGCCCCCGCTCCGGCGAGAAGAGGCCGTCCGGTCGGGCCGGGGGGCCTACGCCGCCGAGGTCGCGCCCGTCGGGCGCTCGACGGAGCCGACCACGAGGAGGAGGATCGCGCCGACGATCGCGAGCCCCGCGAGACCCTCCATCCCGTCGAGCGCCGCAGAGGCCTGCCCCGCGAACAGGAAGACGAGCCCGCTCACCGTCGCGCCGAGCGTCGCGAGGTGGGTGAGGGCGGCGCTCCCGCGGACCGGCGCGCGGCGGCCGCGCGAGGCGACCCCCAGCCCCCAGCCCGTCAGCAGGACCAGGGCGATCGCGAGACCGATGTGCGCGCCGAGGTACCCGCGGGAGTACGGGCCGCTCTCGCCCGCGAGGACGCTGCCGAGCCAGGCCTCGATCACGAGGCCCACCAGGGCAATGCCGCCGACCCAGCGCAGCCGCCGGTCCCGGCCGGCCGGCGACGCGGGCGGGGGCGACGGCGCCGGGGTTCCCGCGGTCGTGCCGTTCCCTCCTTAGTCCGTCCGGTTGGAGATCAGGAACTCATTACCGTCCGGGTCCGCGATCGCGGCGCGGACGAACCGCCCGACGGCGGTCTCGAACGGCGTGGGCTCGAGCGTGACGGCCCCGCCCCGACGACGCACCTCCCGGCACGCGGCCTCCGGGTCCGGGTGCTGGAAGACGATCCCGGAGACGGTCCCGGGTTCCCGTCCGCCTTCCGACGGACCCTGGACGTGCATGGTGAGCAGCGTCGAGGTCCCGGGGAGCGCGAACACCAGGCGCTGCGCCCGCTCGTCAAAGATCAGCTCCTTCAGGCCCAGGACGTCCCGGTAGAACGTCCGCGCGACGGCGGGGTCGCGGATGTGCAGGGTGACCGCGTGGAGACCCGCGACGATCTCGCTCACGAGCGGCGCATCCCGCCGCGAGGGGTTAACGGTTCGGGGCCGTCGGACGGCGGCTCGGCGGGCCGCGAGAGCGGCTGGCTCCAGGCTCGCCGCAGCCGTGCGGGTAGCTCACCCCCCCGAGAATTCCCCGGCCCCAACGCCCCGCCGGCCACCGCACGCTACCCGGCTTCACCGGACCCTCCGTCCGCCGTGCCCTCACGAGCTCGTGGCCGGGTGGGCGGATCCTTGGGGGGCCCCCACGATCGGCGCGGCGCGACGTGAAGGTCGGGCCACCCCCCTGCCGACGGTCCGGCGCGCGTAGGTTCCAATAGTAGCAGCCGCTACCTTGGTTCGGAGGCCCCGAAACCACCATGAGTACCCCGCCCGCGCCCGCGACAGGACCTGGAGCCGGGAACGCGCCCGCCCCGCCGCCGTCGCCGGTCTACTCCGCCCCGTCCGGCCTCGGAACCGGCTGGAGCCCGCAGCGGACCACGATCCAGCTGCCGGCGCTCCCCCGCGGCCTCGACCTCGGCCTTATTGTCGTCGGGATAGGGGCGCTGCTGACCCTGATCGGATTCCTGTGCGGCGCCGCGTCGGTCGGCCAGCTCGCGCCGGGCGGATCGGCGTCCGCGTACCGCGCCTGGCTCGGGAGCTTCTTCGTCCTCGCGGGGATCGGGATCTTCCTCCTCGCGGGAGGCTGGATCTACCGCACGATCGCGGCCGCCCGCCGGGCGAGCCTCGTCTAAGCCGAGGCTACTTTCGCACCTTCCGGCGCCGGGCGGCCGCCGCCCGTCGGGCGAGGAAGCGTCGGCTATCGCGCTCGTCGGCGGCGACCAGGCGCGCGAGCTCCACCAGCGGCCGGGGGTGGCGGTCGACCCTCAGGTCGACCCACCGATCCGACCACGCGGCGTCGAACCACGGCTCCCGGTGCACGACGAGCAGGGCGGCGGACTCGATCCCGCGCCGGTCGCCCCCCTGCTTGGCCCCGGCCCGGAGCGCCTCCAATAGGCGCCGGGCAAGGGATCCGCGGGCCCGCTCGAAGGCGCGCGCCATCGCGGGAACGACCGTGGGGGACGCCAGCATGTTCCCCTGGCAGGAGTAGCCGTCCCCGGCCTGGTGGAGAGCGTGCTCGAGGCACTTTGCCCCGGTCCATGTGGCGGTCCGGCCCCTTCGGTCGACCACCCCCAGTTGGCGGTGCTCCCGGCGCGGGTCGGCCCGGGTGAGTCGGCGGACGACCTCCTCCGCGGAACGCCCCTGGCGAAGCAGCTCGAGCCCGCGAGGCCCGTAGTGGTAGTTCGCGTTCGCCTGGGTGGCCACGGCGCCGACCCGCCACGCCGCCCACGGTACCACGGCGCCGACGCTGGGCGGCTTGGTGGAGACCGCTACGCCCCAGGAGCGGAGCTCCGGGTCGCAGGCGACGATCGAGAACGTCCCGTGGTCCCACTTCCCGTACATGGCGACCACCCGCCACGGCGAGATCTCCTATCAATCCGTTCCTGCCCGAGGGAGCCGACGGGGCGGACGCGGGAGGACGGCCCGCGCCCGTCCCTCCGGCATACGACCGATCGGTCGCCTGCCGTCTCCGGGGTGCCGCCGCGGAAGCGAGGCCGCCGGACCGCCGCCTCGTTCGACCGTTCCTCGAGCGCGACCGCCTCCCCGCCTCCGCGCGCGCGGCTGCGCCGCAACGGCTCCCGGATCCGGCGGGCCCTGGCGCCACGGCGCCGGGCGGCCGGGGCGACGACGAGGTCGTAGAGGCACCGCTGGGGCCGACCGCACCGGAGCTGGCGCAGCTCCGTGGCCCGGAGGAACCCCACGGGCAGCCCGTGGTTGGTGGAGAGCCGCGAGAGGCCCCGGGGACCCGCGGGCTAGGTTCGAACAGCCCGGGGTGCGTTGGGAGGGTCGAAGCGCTACCGGGCGCCGAGCCGCGCGCGGGTCCTCCGGCGGCCGACCCGCACGCCACGGAGACCGGCACGCCGGGTGCCCGGAGCTGAGCCGCCGCCCGCTACCGCCGCGCCCCCCTCCGACCCAACTCGGCCGGGGCGGTCACGCGCCGAACGCAGCGCCGGTGACGACGACCTTCACCGCCTCGTCCGGCCGCGCGGCCAGCGCGAACGCCCCGGCGATGTCGGCGAGAGGAAGGCGGTGGCTCACGAGGTCCCCCAGCGCCAGGCGACCCGAGACGACGAGCCGATG
>JASHRJ010000048.1 GCA_030037395.1 Thermoplasmata archaeon | reverse complement strand
TTCGCGGGGCCGCTCGCCGGAGAAGCCGAGAAGCCCGAGACGGATCCGACCGTGAAGCGGTAGGAGCCGTTGACGGCCTCGAACGTGATCGTCGTGCCGGTCGAGGTGGCGAGCGTGCCTCCGAAGGTGACCGACCAGCCGGTCCCGTTCGGCAGCCCGCTCTCCGTGAAGACCACGGGGTACGTCGGCACGACGACGGCGAACGAGACCGGCTGCCGGACGGGTGCTCCGTCGACGTCGACCGTTCCGTTCGGCGGCGTCGCCCGATAGCCGGGCGGCGCGGTGACCGCGAACGGCACCGCGGAGCCGTTCGCCGAGAGCGCGGTGAGGAGGGTGCCGGTCGAGGTCACCACCGTGCCGGAAAGGTTCACCGACCAGGCGTCCGCGAACGGGAGGCCGCTGGCGACGAAGGTGACCAGAAACTCTCCGACCGGGATGGCCGCGAAGGTGACGGAGACGCTCACGGGGGCCGCCACCACCGTTACCGCGGCCGAGGCCGGCGTCGGCGCCCAGTCGAGCGCCGTCCCCACGTCCACGTAGTACTGGCCGGCCGGCTCAAGGAACTCGAGCGCCGCGACGGTCCCGCTCAGGTTGTCGGCGCCGAGCGTCGCGTACCAGCCTCCCCCGGCCGGCAAGCCGGCCTCGGTGACGGTCACGACGTACGGCGTGCTCGACGTCGAGGCAAAGGAGATCGGCTGGACGACCGGCGCCCCGGAGACCGCGACGGTGCCGCTGGCGGGGGCCGCCGTGTACCCGGACGAGGAGGCAGAGAAGCTCGTCGTCCCGTTCGGCACGAACCAGTCCTGGCGCGTGAGCGTCGACGTCTGGGCGTGGCCGGCGACGTCGGCGCTCCAGCTGGTGCCCGCGGGGAGCCCGACCGCGAGCAGCGTCACCTCGAACACCGCGACGAACGTGACGGGGATCTGGACCGGGTGGCCCTGGACGGAGAACTCCCCGGACCCCGGGGTCGCGCCGTACCCACCGGCCTCGGAGAGGACGGTGAAGCTGTACGAGCCGTTGACGAGCGAGAACGTGACGTACGCGCCGGCGCTCGAGTTGGTGACGTTGACCGGCTCGCCTCCCCCGGTACCGGCGACGACGACCTCCCACAGGGCGGCGACCGGCAGGCCGGTCTCGGTGACGTTGACCGCGTACTCCGGGAGCGGCGCGAAGGCGACCGAGATGTTCAGGGCGGTCCCGTTCACCACGACCGTGCCGTTGCCGGGCGACGGCCCGTAGTCGTCCTGCGGTCCTACGACGAAACCGTACGTTCCGTTCGGGACCCGGAGCACGATCGAGGCGGTCGTCGAGCTGCCCAAGCTCCCGTCGAGGCTCACGTTCCAGGCGGTCCCGCCGGGCAGCCCGGTCTCGTTGAACGACACCGGGTAGGTCGGGACCAGCGCGAACGCGATGCTGATGTTCGCGAGGTTGCTCCCGTTCACGGTAACCGTCCCGACCGCGGGAGTGGCGCGGTACCCGGGGACCGTCAGGACCGTGAAGTCGTACGTCCCGTTCGGCTCCTCGAACGCGAGCTGGCGGCCGACCGAGCCGTTGATCATCCCGGCAAGGTCGACCTGCCAGTACGACCCGCCGGGGAGCCCGGTCTCCTCGAACGGCACGAAGTAGGTCGTGACCGAGGAGAATACGATCGCCTGGTGGCCCCCGCCGCTGACCAGGAGCGTGCCGCTCGACGGCGTCGCCACGAACGCGTCGAGCACCAGAGGGACCGTGAAGTAGAAGGTGCCGTTCGAGACGAGGAAGGGGAGGGTGCTGGTGGAGCTCTCGCTCCCCGAAGTGCCGAGCGTGGCCGACCAGAACGTCCCCGCCGGCAGGCCCGTCTCGGCGAACGTCACGAGGAACGGAGCCGCGGCGGTGAACGAGACCGTGAGGGACAGCGAGGCCCCGCTGAGGTTCGTGAAGAGCGTCGTCCAGTTCGAGGCGTAGCCGACGAGCAGATCCACGTTGACCGCGAGGAACCCGTCGGGGGCCACCACCGACAGCGACGTCCCCGAGCTCCCCACGCTCGCCGCGTCGATCTCGGCGAACCAGATCGCGCCGCTCGGCAGGCCGGACTCCGTCAGGGTCACGAGGGACTCGTCGGCCGGGAGGGAGAAGACCAACGGCACGGTCAGGTTGGCCCCCGCCACGGAGAGGAACCCGGTGAGGTTGGGCCCGGTGTAGTTGTTCGCGGCGCTGGCCACGTAGGGGTACACCCCGTTCGGGAGGTCCACCTGGATCTCGGCGGTCGTGGTCGAGTAGGTTGTGTTGTTCACCAGGACCCCCCACCCTGCTCCCGCCGGGAGCCCGGACTCCGTGAAGTTGACCTCAAAGGTGGGGAGTGGGTCAAAGGTGACGGCGACCGTGGCGCCGGAGCTCCCGACGGTCACGGTGCCGCTCGGCACCGCCGAGACGGCGTACCCCGGTGAGGGGAGGACCGAGAAGGGGTAGGTCGCCTCCGGCACCGACAGCGCGACGCCGGAGGTCGCCGAGGTCAGGATCGAACCGTTGAGATCGACCGCCCAGACGAGATCCGATCCGAGCCCGGTCTCCGCGAACGTCAGGGGCTCGAGCCCCGCGAGGGGGACGAAGGTGACCGGCTCCCCGACCGGGGCGCCGTCCACGGAGAACGAGCCGGGCACCGGCGCGGTGTATCCGAGCACCCCCGGCACGGAGTAGGTGTACGAGCCGTTGGGGAGCTCGAGCTGCAGCGTCGCGTTCGTGGAGGAGGAGGAGTAGTTCCCGCTGGGACCCGAGGCGTCGACGGACCAGTTCGTCCCGCTCGCGAGGCCGGATTCCGTGAACGTGACGTTGTACGAGCAGCCCACGAGGGCGGTGTAGTAGAAGGCGTCGGAGGAGACCCCCCAGATGTCCCCGTCGAACTCCGAGCCACAGGAGTTGTCGTATTCCACGAACCAGTAGGGCGGCTGCACGGCCCCCAGGCTCACTTCGGGGGCTATCGCAATCCAGAGGCGCTCCGCCTCCGGGGTAGCGTTCAGGAAGGCGCTTCCCCCGGCGGCGTTCGTCAGCGCCACCGCCTGAGGGGAGTCCAGGAAGTTGGCGGGCATCGGGAGCACCGAAGAGGCGCTGACCTCGCCGACGAGGCTGCAGTACACGCTCGGTACGTACGCGAACCCGAGGGAGGCCGTGCCGTTCTGCACCAGCACGACGAGCTGGAGGCGAGGCTCGGCGGAGGAGTACAGGTCGATGAGGTAGAAGTTCGAGGCGCCGTCCGGCGCGGAGGTCGGGGTCGACGGTACGTAGACGCTCGGACCTGCCAGCAGGTTGGTAAGGAAGCAGTTCGCGTCGAACGACGCGAGGGGGACCGACTCCGACGAGGCGATCGCTAGACCCTCGGCGGTCAGGATCGACCAGTCGGTCCCATCGTACCCGGCCGCCGCCGCGACCGCTCGGGACGCTGCGACCGAGGAGGCCACGGGATCTCCTCCGGACGCCGGGGCTGACCCCGGGGCCACCGGCGCCAGCGCCCGGAAGCCGACGAGGGGTCCGGTGGGAGGGGCCGGGAACGCCCCGGAGCTCGGGAACGCGGCCCGCGCGGGCGTTGCCGCCGATGCGGCCGCGGGAGCGGGACCGGGAGCAGGGGTCGCTCCGGGGGCCGGTACCCTCCCGCCCGCGGGCACCATCGTCGCCCCGAGAACGGCCGAGGCAACGAGCAGACCTGCCAGGAGCGTCGGACACATCGTTCCATACCCGCGGGGGCGTGCGGCGGTCACGGGCCGAGGCTAAACCACGACACAGAAAGCGGTTGCCCGGCCTCCGAAGCTGACGGAGAACCCCTCCGTCCGAGCGGGGGACTGCCGGTAAGCCCACGACCTCGAGGGGGCGGGTGCCGCCGGGGCGGCGGCCGGAACGATGTCGACGGTCGTTCCGACGTTCGGCTACGTGTCGAGGCCGGTCTCGGCTACGGGTGGGGAATACCCGGACTCCCGGGGTATCCGGCTCCGATCGGGAGACCCGCCCGCCTCCCTCGGCGTCTACCCCGGTCCACCGCTCGGGCTGACCCACGATCCGGAACGTAAGCCGACAACCCCACAAGCGCGGGCTCCGTGGGACCCTCGAGCCGATGGAGCGCTACAAGGCCCAGCTCCGGACCGCAGAACCCGCGTTCCGCGAACTGATCGGCCGGATCCCGCTCCTCCCGACGCCCCCTCTGCCGCCGGAGTGGCTCCGGTGCGAGATGTTGGAGCGATACCAGGTCCTGGGC
>JASHRJ010000047.1 GCA_030037395.1 Thermoplasmata archaeon | reverse complement strand
CTCGCCGACCAGCCCGACGGTTTCTCCCTCCCGGACGTCGAAGCTGATCCCGTCGACCGCCCGGACGTCGCCGACGTGGCTGGAGAGCAGGCCGCCTCGGATCGGGAAGTACTTGCGGACGTTGCGGGCCGCCAGTACGATGGGAGCGTCGGAGGTCGCCATCCCGGAGGGTACCCCGCCTACCCTCCTACCCGAGGTCCGTGATATAAATAGCAGGCGACGGTGTGAGCTGCTCCCTCGTCTGTCATCGGCGGGCGCTCGCCCTTGCAGGCCCGCATTGCGTGGGGGCCGCGCGGATGGAACCGGCCCCCGGTCGGGGGATGGATCAGGTCCGGGACCGAGCCGGTGATCGACCGCAGCTGGCGGCCCGGCTCGTCCACCCGCGGGAGGGAGCCGAGCAGCCCCTGGGTGCACGGGTGCCGCGGCCGGCGGAACAGGTCCCGGACCGGGGCCTGCTCGACGATCTGGCCGGCGTACATCCCGCACACCCGGCCGGCGACCTCCACAATCCCCGCGAGGTCGTGCGCGAGTAGGAGGTTCGCGGTGCCGACCCTCTCTCGGGGGTGGCGCATCGGCTTCAGGACCTGTGCCTGGATGGTGACGTCGAGCGCGGCCGTCGGCTCGCCGGCGAGCAGGATGTCGGGCTCGGTCGAGAGCGCCATGGCGATCATCGTCCGCGGCAGCATGGCGCCCGACAGCTCGTGAGGGTACCCGCGGGCGACCTGCGACGGGTTGGCGATGTTCACGCCCTCCAGCAGCCCGACCGCCCGCCAGAACAGTTCGTTGTGCAGGGGCCGCCGGGCCCTCCTGCGAACCCCCCCCGAAGTAGAAGTGCGACCCCCGTTCGGGACGGAGCCGTGCGCCCACGCGGGCCCGAGCCTCCCGGAGGAGACGGCCCTCCTCCATCTCGCGAGGGAACAGCTCGCGCATCCGCCCCTTCAGCCGCTGCAGGCGACGCAGGCGGCGCAGGTAGCTCCGTTGAGGCCAGGTGAGCCGCACGCGAGGCAGGGGGCGCCGGAGGCGGTAGCGGGGCACGGCGACCCCGGGCGCCTCGGGATGGCCGGTCTCGTACACCTCGGTCTCGAGGTTCGCGAGCCCGACGGTCCCGGCGATCTCGCGTGCGGCCGCGCGCTCCTCGTCGGCGCGGCCGCCCATCTGCGGCCGAAGGAGCCGTTCCACCGCCGCGTCCGCCCCGAGGGAAGCGGCCCGGGCGGAACGACCGGCGGGGCCGTGGGGGAACCGGGTCGGATGGGGCGCGAGCCGGTCCGCGCGCAGCAGCCCGTCCACGACCTTCAGGCCGTGGTGCAGGAGGATCCCCTCGCCGAGCTGGTCGGCGATCGAGAAGATCGGGTTCATCCCTGGGGGCTTCTGGAAGGTTATCGCGATGCCCCGGCCCCGGACCGCCGCCCTGCGCTCCTGGGACCGACGGAGACGGCGGTAGCGGCGGACGACCCGAACCCTCGGGGTCCCCGGCACGGGGTAGAACTTCGCCTCCGCCCCGAGGTCCCGACGGAGGTCCTCGCCTCGGAAGTTGATCTTGCCGCCGACGATGCGACCGGGCGGATCGGAGATGAGCCGGAGGATCGAGAGCGCGGTGACGCTCTTTCCGCCGCCGGTCTCTCCGACCCGGCCCAGCGTTTCGCCCCGACGGAGCTCGAGCGAAACCCCGTCCAGCGCCCTGACGACGCCGTCGTCCGTGTAGAAGCAGGCGCAGGTCCTCGGCGTCCAGCACGGTCTCGCCGGGGGCGGTCGCGCCCGTGCCGGCGGCCGTCCCCGCCGGGACCGTAGGCTCGGCCGACCCCGACGGCCCCGAGGCCGCGGCGGGGGGTCCGCCGGCGAGGGGCCGACGGTCCCCGAGGCGGGCGTCACCCGGTCCGGTCCTGCGCGTCGGCCGCGCTCCCGCCTCCCAACCGTCCGCGAAGGCAGAAAGCGGCGTGTGCCGGAGCGCACCGCGCAAGCGAGGCACGCTGCGGCGATCCGGTCGCTCGCCGGACCGTTTTGCACAATTCCGTAGAAGGTAGGTGGTTACCTGGCGCCGTCCTCGGCGTCCGGGAGGACGTGCGCCGGCCCTCGGTTGCAAGAGAAGGCATATAGCCCCTAGCGGGCCCTATATTCGGTAGAGACCGCCGGGCGTTCCGGCGGCCGCTCAGCAATCGGGGTTGGGATGAAGGCCATTCGGACAGTTTGGAGCAAGAGACTCTGGGCAAT
The DNA here is from genome assembly GCA_030037395.1 of Thermoplasmata archaeon. Classification (GTDB taxonomy): domain Archaea; phylum Thermoplasmatota; class Thermoplasmata; order Lutacidiplasmatales; family UBA184; genus Lutacidiplasma. The sequence goes on along the minus strand of JASHRJ010000047.1, from coordinate 4,227 downwards.
CGTAATCGTCGGGCTGATGGGCCTCGGCGCGGTGCAGACCGGCGTCGCGGCCGCCGGGGCCGTCGCCTCCGCCTCCGGGGCCAGCGTGGCGGCGGCCGCCGCCGGCGCGGCCGCCGTTTCGGCCGCGGTCGCCGGGACCGCGACCTCGAGCCTGTCGGTCGCAGGAGCCGCTTCCACCGTGACCCCCTCCGGTGTCGGTCCTCACCCGGGCACGCTCGACGTCTACGAGACGGTGCCGGGGGGAGCGACCACGGAGGACCCCGCGATGGCCTACGACACTTCGAGCTACGAGCCGATCCTTAACGTGTACGGAACGTTGGTGGAGTACAACGGGACCTCGACGAGCTCGTGGGTCCCGGACCTCGCCACCTGCGTCCCCGGGACGGCCCAGTGCGCCGCCAACTACGGCGCGGGCTTCACGGGCGAGTACGACGCGGCGGGGCACAACGACTCGTCCCCCGCGACGGACCCGGTCCAGTACTACACGTTCGTCATCGACCCGGCGGCGAAGTTCTACGACCCGACGACGCACGCGTCCTGGGGCGTCTACCCCTCCGACGTGATGTTCTCGTTCGCTCGGACGATGATGTTCTCCGAGCAGCCGAGCATCGCGAAGACGGCGGGCTGGATCGACACGCAGGGGCTGCTGCCGTACACGACCCCCAACGGGTCGTGGGACAACGGGACGCACCCGGCCTGGAACAATACGCCGTTCGACGTCTACAGTTCCATGTACGTGAACGACAGCGCCTTCTGCCCGGCGAGCGCGATGGGCGCGAAGGGGCACGGCTGCATCACGTTCAACGCGGACGGGCAGGGCCAGCTCTGGCCCGAGTTCATGGAGTTCGTGACGGACCCCGCGGGCTCGGCGATCGTCTCGTGCGGGTACTTCACCGCGGAGGGCGCCGGCATTCCCGGCTGGGCTGGGACGGCCGCCGCGCACGGCGACGGTTCGTGCAAGCTGCCGGACGGCGGCACCGCGACGAACAACAGCGCATGGAACGCCTTCCTGAACAGCACCCTGGTGGGCAGCTATCCGTACAAGTGGGACGCGATCGAGCTGAGCAACGTGAACTGGCCGAACACGTTCCCGAACGTCCGCTGGAACATGGTCGGGACCGGCCCGTACTACGCGAAGATCACCCCCGGGATCAGCTACGCGCTGGCCGCGGACCCGGCGTACGCGCAGCCCTCGGGCTGCTCGGGCGCGAACGGGATCGCGAAGTACACGGACGCCTACTGCAACCCCGCGCCGGGGGGGTTCATCCCGAACGTGAAGGTGACCTGGGAGACCGCCGAAGAGGGCGACAGCCTGGGCATTGACGCCATCACCGCCGGCACGGCGGACTTCGCCGCGATCGAGCCCGCGCACACCACGACGCTGAAGAGCCTCGTGGCGGAGGGGATCTGGAACTACCTCGACTTCCCGACGACGGCCGACGCGTTCATCCCGCTCGCGCTGTCGGTGAACTGGGGCGTCTACAACAGTACGTTCTCGCCGTGGTCGTACCCGAACCCGATCCCGCAGAACTTCACGACGGACGTGGCGCTTCGGAACTTCCTGGTGCACGCCTACCCGTACCAGACCGTGGACAACACGATCAACACGGTCGACGGGCTGCAGTTCACGAACGGAAGCTTCGGGGGGCCGATCCCGTACAACGTGAGCGGCGACTACGCGTGGAACGCCACGTTCCCGTTCCAAGAGTGCGGGTCGTCGGTCTGTAACGACACGAACGTGGGGGTGCCGAGCAACGATTCGTCCGTGGTCGGGAACGCGGGATGGTGGTGGCACGAGCTGTCCAGCCCGTCGGGCCTGTACTACAACGCGACGATCGCCACGAAGTGCGTCCACGGGGACCCGTGCACGTTCCCGATCGGCTGGTTCAACGGCAACTCGATCCTCAACACGGAGGTCGACGACTGGGCCGCCCAGGTGTTCGACATCAGCAACGGGGCGATCGAGATCGTCCCGACGCCGATCTCGTTCACCCAGTACCTGGCGACCCTCGGCGCGCCGTACTCGAACCCGCTGATCGGCGCGACCGGTTTCGGCTGGATCATGGACTACCCGGATCCGTCCGACTGGTTCGTCCCGATCAGCCTGTCCGACGGCGGCTACACCGCCGCGCAGGCGCTCGGCGAGCAGCTGAACTTCGGCGAGCCCAACGGAGCGAACAACACGACCTGCGGTCACAGCGCGGTGACGCTCGGCGACCTCTCGTACTGGGCGAACGCCGCGCAGAACCCCTCGTCCGGCACGATCACCGACGCGTGCCAGACGGTAGCCTACTCGGTCGCGGCGAACTACATCATCATCGCGGACGCGCTCGCGCAGAACCCGACCCGGCAGCTGTACATGGTCCTGGCGCAGCAGGTGCTGAACGGGCTGTCGATCGACCTGTGGCAGGGCCAGTCGAACGCGATCGTCGGCTACGCGCCGTGGATCGACCCGGCGTCGATCAACCAGAACCCGACGATCGGCGCGGGCGGGATCGGGCTGTTCTACCAGGTCCAGTACACCAAGGCGGCCTACTCGGTGACGGTGAACGAGGCCGGTCTTCCGACCGGGACGAACTTCACCGCGACGGTGGGGGGCACGACCCTCTCGAGCACCAACGGCACGATCGACTTCCCGCAGCTGCCGAACGGGACGTACAACTTCAGCATCGGCTACCAGCCGGGCTACACGGTGACCCCGTCCAACGGCTCGTTCACGATCAGCGGGACGAACGTCACCGAGAACGTGACCTACGCCGCGGTCGTGGGCCCGACGGTGAACCTCGCGTTCAACGAGACCGGGCTCGTTTCCAACACGAGCTGGTCGCTGCTCGTGCCGGGGTACGGCGCGCAGTTGACGAACGCGCCGGGCATGTCGTTTGCCGTCCCGCCGAACGCCACGTACGACTACGCGGCGCAGCCGGTCATCGGCTACGCCACGCCGGCGCCGGGCGCGATCGCGGTCGGGAACGCCTCCGTCTCCGTACCGGTCCCGTACGTCGGGACGCCGGTGACGACGTACCCGATCACGTTCACGGAGTCGGGACTGCCGCTAGGGTCGAACTGGTCGGTGACGCTGGGGCCGGCGGGCTCGGCGTACACGCTGAACTCCACCACCTCGACGATCACGTTCTGGGAGACCAACGGGTCCTACCCCGTGCAGTACACCCTGCCGGCCGGCTACGTCACGACGACGACCGGGTGGGCTGTGGTGAGCGGACAGCCCCTGGGCGTCAGCGTCCTGTGCGCCCCGACGGCCGGGGCGTTCGCGGTGACGTTCACCGCGAGCGGGCTCGCGACGGGGAAGGCCTGGCAGGTCTCGATCCTGGGACTGACCCTCAACACGACCGGCACGACCAGCGTCTTCGAGCTCCCGAACGGGACCTACAACTGGTCGATCGAGGCGATCCCCGGCTGGGTGATCACGAACTCGAGCGGCCAGGTCACCGTGAACGGGAGCGCGGTCGGGGTGGGCGTGACGTTCGCTCAGTTCACCTACGCCGTGACGTTCTACGAGGGCGGTCTCCCGGCGTCGACCTCCTGGACCGTGAAGGTGACCAACGCGACCGGAACCGAGACGTTCACCTCCACGACGTACTATCTGGTGGCGAACCTGTCGAACGGCTCGTTCAACTGGAGCGTGAGCTCGATCGCCGGCTACGCGGCGACGCCGCCAACCGGCTCGTTCGTGGTGAACGCGGCCGCGCTGACGGAGGTGGTGATCTTCTCGCCGATCCCGGCCACCTTCCAGGTGACGTTCACCTCGACCGGGCTCGGGGCAACCGCGAGCTGGACGGTCTGGTTCGCCGGCCAGGAGAAGACCGGCACCGGTCCGTCCTCGCTGACGTTCACCGTCGCGAACGGGAGCTGGACCTACGCGCTCGCCGCGAGCGGCTACACGCTGTCGAGCGGGTCCGCGGGCGGGACCGTCGCGGTCGTCGGGGCGGCGCAGACGCTGAACTTCGTGTTCGCGCCCACGAGCAGTCCGTCGACCTCCTCCAAGCCGTCGGACACCTACCTCAGCTCGCTCGCCTACGCGGTGATCGGGGTCCTCGCGGTCCTGGTCATCATCGGCTTCGCGCTCGCGGCGCGCGGGCGCCGGCCCCCGGCGTCGCCGCCGGAGACGTGGACGCAGGGCAGCACCTCGCAGGGTTCCGCCGCCGAGGGGGGAACGACCCCTCCGGACGGGCCGGGGAGCCCCCCGACCAAGTAGGCCGCTCCACCCCC
>JASHRJ010000046.1 GCA_030037395.1 Thermoplasmata archaeon | reverse complement strand
TCTCGGCGGCCGGAGACCGGTCCTCTCCCCACGGGGGGACCCGGCGCCGGAGCGCGCGGACGGCGGCCTCGCTCCCGGCCCCCCCGACGCCGGGACGGCGCCGCTCGAGCGCCGCGCCGGCGACGAGCCACTCGATCGCCACCACCCGCTGCGCGTTCGCGAGCACCCGACGGAGCTTCGCCCCCGCCCAGGCACCCATGCTCACGTAATCCTCTTGGTCGGCGGAGGTGGGGAGGCTGGTCGCGCTGGCCGGATGGACGAGCGTCGCGTTCTCGCTCACGAGCGAGGCCGCGACGTACTGCGGGATCATGAGCCCGCTCGAGACGCCGGGCTGGGGCGCGAGGAACGCGGGCAGCCCACGGTTCAGCGCGGGGTGGACGAGCCGCGCGGTACGTCGCTCGGAGAATCCGGCGACGTACTGGACCGCTAGGGCGAGGGCGTCCAGGGCGAACGCGAGGGTCTGGCCGTGGAAGTTCCCCCCGCTGAGGAACTCCGACTCCCCGACGACGAGCGGGTTGTCCGTGACCGCGTTCATCTCGCGGTCGGCGGCAGCCTCCGCGACCGCCAGCGCGAACCGCACCGCTCCCAGCACCTGCGGCAGGCACCGGAGCGTGTACGGCTCCTGGCCCCGCCACCCGGCACGGGCCGTCGCGAGCGAGCTGCCGGCCAGCAGGCTCCGTAGCGCTGCGGCCACCGCGCGCTCGTCCGGGGCGTTGCGCGCCTCGCCCAGGCGGTCGTCGAACGGCTCCGGCGAGCCGAGCAGCGCGTCGACCGACATCGCTCCGGCAACGACGGCCGCGTCGAGCAGGCCCCGGGCGTCCTCGGTCGACAGCCCGAGGTACGATGCCATCAACGCCGTCCCGTTCAACAGCGCCACCCCCTCCTTCGCCTCCAGCGCGAGCGGGGCCAGGCCCTCGCGGGCCAGCACCTCGCGAGCCGGCGTCGCGGCCGTCGCCGGCCCGACGCGGAACCCCCCCTCTCCGGTGACCGCGAGCACGAGGTGGGCGAGCGGCGCGAGGTCCCCGGAGGCACCTACCGACCCCTGCTCCGGTATCCAAGGCACCAGGCCTCGGTTCAGCACCTCAAGCAGGCAGTCCACGACCTCAGGACGGACCCCCGATAGCCCCCGAGCCAGCGAGTTCGCGCGAAGGGCGATCATGCCGCGAACGATGTCGGCCGGCAGGGGCGGCCCGACCCCGCTCGCGTGGCTGCGGGCTAGCCCGGCCTGGAGCTCGAGCACCTGCGCCGTCGGGATCGTCTCGGCCGACAGCGCCCCGAAGCCTGTCGTGACCCCGTACACCGGGCGGCCCGAAGCGACCGCCGTCTCCACGGCGCGACGGCTCGCGCGCATCGCCTCGCGCGCGGACGGCGCGAGCGCGACCGAGGCCGGCCCTCGGGCGATGGCGACGAGCCGCTCGCGGGTGAGGGAGCGGCCGTCGAGCGCGACCGCCCCGGCCATCCCGTCCCCGGCGGTCTTCCGGAGGAGAGGACCGTTACGCCGAAAGGGGCACGACGATCTCGCCGCCGGACTTCTGCAGCGACGGCTGGCGTCGGGTCTTGGCGCCCTTGGTCAGCCAGAAGATCTCGGCGAACTCCTGCACGAGCTTCACGAGCTCCTGGGCGTCGGCGAGCGCGGTCGACTGCCGGGCCTTGGAGGCCTGCTTCAGGATCTTCCAGGTCAGGTCGGCGAGCTGGGGGTGTTGCTTGGCATGATCGGGGGTGACGTAGTCGCCCCAGATCACCCGGATCTCGTGCTTGACCCGCTCGGCGTGCTGCTCCTTGACGGCGGTGTAGCGCGCGAGCCGGGAGACGTAGCCGCTCCGGTCTTCGGGCTTCGCGTCCATCGGCGGCATCACCGCTTCGGCGATCAGCTGGTCCATCCGCAGCACGGTCAGGGCCGCGATCTGCGCCTCGTGGGGGTCGTAAATACCGCACGGGATGTCGCAATGCGCCTCGACCGGGCGCGGGGGAACGATCGCGTCGCGAAGACCGATCAGCCCGCTGCGGAACCGAGAACCGACCGACATGCCAGCGGAAATCGCGGGCGGAGGATAACGTTGCCGGAGGCGCCGAAGCGGACGGGCCCGGTCGCCCGCCTCGCGCAGCGCCTGCGCAGCCGGCGCTACGTCGTGCGCGACGACTCGATGCGCCCGGCGTTCGTGCCGGGGGACCGCCTCTACGTCGACCCCCGCCCGCGCGCGGGGGTCGCGCTCGGGGACGTCGTCGTGCTCCGGGACCCGGAGCGCCGGGGGGCGTGGCTCCTGAAGCGCGTGGTCGAGCTTGCCTCCGGTCCCGGGCCAGCCGCGGTCGTGGTTCGAGGGGACAACGGCGAGCGCAGCCACGACAGCCGCCACTTCGGCCCCCGGCCCCCGGGGGAGATCGTCGGCGTCGTCTGGTTCCGGTACGCTCCCGAGGCCCGCCGGGGTCCGATCGCCAGGCTCCCCCTTAAGTGATGTGGCATATTGCCACATCGATGAGGCCCGTCCTTCGCACGCTGCTCGTCGTGGTCGTCGGCGCCGCCGGAATCGTCGCAGGGTTCGCCGGAGGCTGGTTCGCGCACACCAGCTCCTCCTCGAGCTCCGGCGGGCCGGCCACGCTCGCGGTGATCGCCGCGGGGAGCCTCGCGCCGACGCCGCTCCTCCCCTCGCTGATCTCGAGCTTCGCGAACGCAACCCCCGGCGTCAGCGCCCCGACCGCCGCGCAGCTGTACGAGGGGAGCTCCGCGGCCGCCACCGCCCTTGCCGGCGGCGGACAGCCGTACGACGCGTTCGTTTCCGCCGACTTCCGCGTGATCCCCGAATCGCTCGAGTCGGGTACCTCGCCGGTGGCCAGCTGGGAGGTCGTCTTCGCCTCCGACCCGCTCGTCCTCGCCTTCAACAACAGCTCGGGATCGTCGATGGCCGGCACGACCTCCACGAACTGGTACGAGAAGGTCAACCAGACCGGCGTGGTCCTCGGGACCCCGAACGCAAGCGCCGATCCGCTCGGGGTGAACGCGATCATCGCGCTCGAGCTCGAGGACTCCCTCGAGGGTCTCCACGGCGGGCTCTACGGGCACTTCTTCTCTGGCGGGGAAGGAGCGCTCGCGACCCCGACGAGCGCGGTGAAGATCGTCACCGAGAACACCGCCGGCACCGCCCTCGAGGAAGGAGAGGTCGACGCCTACCTCATCTACCAGTCCTACGCGATCGCCGACGGCCTGACGTACGCCAAGCTCTCGCCCGCCGTGAACCTCGGCGGGACCTCCTCCGCGGACGTCGCGGCGTACGGAAACGCTTCGACCAAGACCCTCACGTCGACCGGTGGGACGAAGACCGTCGTCGGGGCGCCGATCCTCTTCGCGCTGACGGTCCCGTCGACCGCGCCGGACGCGTCGCTCGGGCTCCTGTTCGCCGCGTTCCTCCTCTCGAACACGACCGCGACGGTCTGGGCGCACGACGGGTTCACGCCGCTGGCGCCGCTCTGGACCGACGAACCGTCGCACCTGCCGGCCGCCCTGGGCGGCTCGTCTCCGCAGGGCGTGGCGAGCTTGCCGTCGTACCTCCAAGCGCTGATAGGGTAGGCCCGCTCCGGTCCCGGGCGACCGCCGATGGTCGACGGGCCGGTGCCGGTAGTGCGTCGCGCGCTGAGCGGCGTGCTCGCCGCCTCGCTGCTGGGCCTCTTCGTACTGCCCGTCGTCGCCCTCTTCGTCTACGCCGGCGGAGGAGGGATCGTCGCGGCCGCGCGCGACGCCGGCTTCCGCATCTCGATCGAGTTCACGCTGCTCGCCTCGGGTCTCGCCGTCGGCCTGGGCCTCCTCACCGGGGTGCCGCTCGGCTACCTGCTGGCGCGGCATCGATTCCCGGGCCGGACGGTCGTCGAGTCGGTCGTGCTCATGCCGGTGGCGATCCCGCACCTGGTGGTCGGGATCGCGCTCCTCCTGTTGTTCGCCCCGTCCGCCCCCTTGGGCCGGCTGACCGCGGCCCTCGGGATCCCGATCTTCGACTCGATCGCGGGCGTGGTCCTCGTCATGGTGTACGTCGGCGCCTCCTACGTCGTCCTGACGTCGGAGCTGGCGTTCCGTTCCGCCTCGCCCGGAGCGCTCGACGCGGCGCGCTCGCTGGGGGCCTCGCCGACCGAGGCGTTCGTCACGGTGACGCTGCCGAGCGCCGCTCGAGGGATCGTCACCGGCGCGCTCCTGATGTGGGCTCGGGGGATCAGCGAGGTCGGCGGCTTCCTGATCCTCGCCTACGCGGTCACCCCCAGCCCGCCGTGGGGGGGGCCGGTGACCAGCACCGCGAGCGTCTACGTCTACAACCTCTACGGGATCGAAGGGCTGCCGGGGGCGACCAGCGCGGCGGCGCTCCTCGTGCTGGTCGCGCTCGCGATCTTCGTGACGGTGCGCCTGCTCGACCGGACCGGGTTCGCCTGGGCGAGGGGGGGGTGGTTCTCGTGAGCCGCCTCGAACTGGTCGATCTGGGGGCGGACGTCGGAGGGTTCCGGCTCGGTCCGATCCGGCTCGCCGCCGCGCCGGGCGAAGCCACGGTCCTGCTCGGACCCTCCGGGGCCGGCAAGACGACGCTCCTCCGGGCCGTGGCCGGTTTCCTTCCGCTCCGGCAGGGCAGCGTCCTCTTGGACGGGGCCCGGATCGATCGGCTCCCGCCGCACCGCCGGGGCCTCGGCTTCGTCCCGCCCGACCTCGGGCTGTTCGGCCACCGACGGGTCCGACGCAACGTCGGCTACCCGCTCGAGCTGGCCGGCGCGCCCGAGGCGGCGGCCGAGACCGACCGGTGGCTCGCGCGGTTCGGCCTCTCGCATCTCGCCGAGCGGTACCCGGCTGAGCTGAGCTCGGGGGAGCGGCAGCGCGTCGCGATGGCCCGGGCGCTCGCGGCCGGTCCCCGGCTGCTGCTCTGGGACGAGCCGTTCTCCGCGCTCGACGTCGAGAGCCGCGACGTACTGCTGCGCCTCGTCCGGGAGCTGGTGGAGGCCGAGGGGCTGCCGCTGCTCCTGGTCACGCACGATCCTACGGTGACGTTCGCCGTCGCGTCGCACGTCGTGGTGCTGGAGGCGGGGCGGGTCCGGTTCGACGGCCCGCCCGACCGGCTCGCCACGGGCCCGCTCGACCGGTTCACGGCGAGGTTCCTCGGCTACGAGAACCTGTTCGCTGCGAGCGAGCTGGACGGGGCGGCCGATCCGGTCCTCGCGCAGGGGCTCCGAGGGGCGGCCGGGGCCGAGGGGCTGGTGGTGCCCGCCGAGGCGGTCCGCTGGAGCGCGGACCCGGGGCGCACCGCCTCCGTGGCATCGGTCCGTTGGACGGCCGCCGGGTGGGTCGTCGCCGTCCGCGACGGGCGCCTTGTCTTCCGGGCCCGGGCGGTCGCGGAGCCACCCGGCGTGCGCGTCGGGGATCGGGTCGCGCTCGCGGTCGACCCCGCCGCGTGCCGTCCGCTCGGCTCGGCCACCACCGGAGGGGGTCCGTGAGGCGCGGCACGGTCGACCGGTGGGTCACCCCGCTCGACCGGCGCCTGCTCGAGATCCTCGCGGCCGAGCCGAACGTCGTCCGGGCCGCGCGCCGGCTGCGGATTGGACGGGACCGGGCGGTCTACCGCCTCGCTCGGCTCGCGCGGCTGTTCGGCACCCCGGTCGCGGAGGGCCAGCGCGGCGGCCCGTCCCCGGGCGGGACCTCCCTGACCTCCCTGGGCCGGCGGCTGGTCGCCGCGGGCCGGCCCGATCGGCCCCCCGGCAACCGCTGGACGGGCACCTACACCGGGCGGCCGAGCCCGGCGGTCCGGCTCGGGCCGGGAGCCCGCCTCGAGGTCTCCTTCCGGGCCCGCGAGGGCGCGTCGGTCACGGTGGAGGTGGAGCCGGAGGCGTTCGTCGTCGCCCGCCGACCGGCCGCCCTGTCGGCGCGCAACGCCCTTCGGGCGACCGTGCTGGCCGTCCGCCCCCGGGCGGACGGGACCGCCGAGCTGATCGCCCGCTGGGCGGGCCGGCCGGTCCGCGTCGCGCTGACGGTCGGCTCGATCGGCCGGCTCGGTCTCGCCCCGGGCGCCCGCGCCGTCCTCTACGCGAAGGCGGTCGCCGTCCGGCGGGTCACTCGCGGATCCCTTCGGGGGTGAGCGAGAACACCGCCTCCCCCTCGGGCAGGTTCGGCGAGTCGATGAGACGAGCGATCCGCTTCGGAGGCTTCGACTTCCGCAGGTAGACCCGGTACGTCGCCGCGTGGGCGACGATGTTCCCCCCGATCGGTCGCGTCGGGTCGCCGAACAGGATGTCCGGCCGCGCCGAGACCTGGTTCGTCACGACGATCGAGGCGTTGTAGGTGTCGGCGAACCGCAGCAGCTCGTGCAGGTGCCGGTTCAGGAGCTGCTGGCGCGGCGCGAGCTCCGCCCGGCCGACGTACTCGGAGCGGAAGTGCGACGTCAGCGAGTCGACGACGAGCAGGCGGACCGGCCGCTCGCGAGCGAGCTCCTGCGCCTTCTGCACGAGGAGCATCTGGTGGTTCGAGTTGAACGCCCGCGCCACGTGGATCTTCTCCAGCGTCGCCTCCGGCTCGATCCCGAGGCCCCGGGCCATGTCGACGATCCGCTCCGGACGGAACGTCGACTCGGTGTCGATGTAGACGACCTCCCCGCCGAGCCCGCCCTGGGCGACGGGGAGCTGGACGTCGACCGCGATCTGGTGGCCGAGCTGGGTCTTCCCGGTCCCGAACTCGCCGCTGAACTCGGTGATCGCCTGGGTCTCGACGCCGCCGCCGAGCAGCTCGTCGAGCGACTTCGCGTTCGTGGTAATCCGTCCGAGGTGCTTGCGGCGCTCGAGGACCGCGGCCCCGCTCTCGAACCCGCCGACGTCGGCCCGCCGCCGGGCCTCGCCGATGATCTTCTGCGCGATCGCGACGCCGATCTCCGCCGCTTCGGCCACGTCCCCGGGGGAGGCGACGGCGAGCTCCATGAGGTCGGTGTAGCCGCTCTCCCGCAGCTTGTCGGCGGTCGTCGCCCCGACCCCCGCCAGGTCCTCCAGCGCGACCTGCTCGCGCGGCTCCGGGGGGCCAGGGCCCCCGGCGACGCGGGGCGAGCCCTTCGACGGCGGCACGGACGCTCGAGCGACGCCGGGGGAGATAAGGGTGCGGGGAGAGGCGGTGAAACGGTGGCCGGTGGGGCCGGGGCGGGGGCTCCTCGATGCCCTACGCGCTCTCGGCCAGCGGGGCGAACGGCTCGCCGGTGAGGCGCTGGAAGACCGTCGTGTACAGCCGGCTCACCTCGTCCACCAGGAGCGGCGGGAGCGCCGGGATCGGCGGCTCCTCGGTCCCGGCCTCGCGGGCGTGCAGAAGGCGTTCGTGGTAGCCGGTCTGACGGTAGTGCTGTCGGACGAACTCCTTCGAGAAGTCGATCTGGCGGCCGCGCGCGTAGGCGTCCTTGTCCCAGAACCGGTCCTCGTCGGCGGTGCCGAACGTGTCGACGACCATCAGACCGCCGTCGTCGGCGACGCCGAACTCCTTCTTGCCGTCGACGTGCAGGAGCCCCCGAGGCCCGATCTCCTCCTGCATCGCGCGGTCGATCTTCAGGATCGTCTCGCGGAGCTCGTCGAGCTGCCGACGGTCGAGCGCGGAGAGCTCGAGCGCCTCCGGGACGGTGAGGAGGCGGTCGACCGGCTCGAGCTTGGTGGTGACCTCGAAGTGCGGGCCGGGGAGCTCTTGGCCGTAGGCGAGCGTCCGGTCCCCCGGGAAGCCGAGGTCCCGGGCGCCGACCTTGCCGGCCCGCACGCGGTCCCAGAGGGAGCCGGCGAGGTAGTAGCGCACGATCAGCTCGAGCGGGACAAGGTAGCCCCTCGGCGACGGGCCGAGGGATCTCGGCTGGGGCACGACCTGCACCCGGCGCACTCGCATCGCGGTCGGGCCGGCCAGCCGGACGAAGTGGTGGCGGACGCCGAGCCGGTCGCACCGAGCGAACCAGTGGGCTGCCGTGCGCGCCAGGCTCTCGCCCTTGTACGGGATCTCGCTCGGGACGTGCTTGTCGAAGACCGAAATGTCGTTCGTGAAGCGGAACTCGAGCTCGGTCGGCGAGACCTCGTAGACCTCCTTGACCTTCCCGCGGCGGAGGAATTTTGCCGCCGCGGCCGACGCCGGAGCGCTCGGCTTGCTCACGGCGACCGTGGAGAATGCGCGGGCTTAACGTTCGCGCCCGCGGCGGGCGGCTACAACGAGCGGGCGTGGATCGAGGTGATGGGGCGGAACCCCCGCTTCGCGTAGAAGCGCACCGCGATCTCGTTCTGGGCCGGGAACTCTGCGGTGACGACCCCGGCGCCCTTCGCCTTGAGCGCCGCCGAGACCTCGCGCAGGAGGTACTCGCCGACGCCCTTGCGCCGGTACAGCGGCAGGAGGTAGATGTCGACGATCACCCCCTCGAACTCGGGGACGTAGAACGGACGCTCCCGCACGACCGCGCGCACGAAGCCCACGACCTTGTCGCGGTCGGCGCCAAGCCCTTCGGCGACGAGGACAACCGCCTTCGGGTCGGCGAGGTGGCTGCGAACGATGTCGCGCGCCTGCCGCTCGGCGTCCTCGCGGACCTTGAGCAGCGGGTCGAACTCCTCGTTCAACCGCTTCAGGCGGAGGAGCAGCGGCACGATCGCCCCGAGGTCCGCCTCGCGCGCGGGCCGGAGGTGGATCGGCGGGGCGACCGCGTCCGCCGGGTGGCCCTTCCCCTCGTCGGCCATCAGACCGACCTCCGCCGCCCGATCGGCCCGCGCGGCACCGGGGCCGTGAGATGGGCCCGCGCCAGGGTCCGTACGAGCCGCGCCGGGCGGCCCATGAGGGTCCGGGCGCGGTCGAGGAACTCCTCGTGCGACAGCCGGTGGCGGGCGACCCCGAGCGAGACCGCCGCGTCCCCGACCGCGGCCGCGACGTTCGGGAACACCTCGGTCTCCTCCATCGTCGGGAGGATGTGATGCGCATTGAGGCCTTTGCGTTCGGCCCCCCGGGCCAGTTCGCGCGCCGCGGCGAGCACGATCTCGTCCGGGATCGAGCGCGCCCGGGCGTCGAGCACGCCCCGGAACACCGCGGGGAAGACGAGCGAGTTGTTCACCTGGTTCGGGAAGTCGCTGCGGCCGGTCGCGACCACCGCGGCCCCGGCCGCCCGGGCCACGTCCGGCCAGATCTCCGGGACGGGGTTCGCGAGCGCGAAGACGATCGGGTGCGGCGCCATCGCCCGGACGTGCTCGGGCCGGAGGGTACCGGGCACCGGGGTCGAGGCGGCGACGACCACGTCCGCGCCGGCGATCGCCGACTCGAGCGAACCCGTCCGGCCGCCGCCGTTCGTCCGCAACGCCAGGCGGTACTTCCACGGGTTGCGGACCATCAGCTCGTCCACGTCCTCCCGCTCGGCGTGCAGGACCCCTCGGTGGTCGACCAGCGCGAGCTGGCCGGCCGGGTGGCCGAGGGCGAGCAGGAGGCGGGCGGTCACGAGGTTCGCGGCGCCGGCGCCGAGCAGCACGGTCCGGATCTCCCGCACCGATCGGCCGGTCGTCGCGAGCGCGTTCAGGACGCCGGCGACGGTGGCCGCGGCGGTCCCGAGCTGGTCGTCGTGCCACACCGGGATCTCCAGCCGCTGGGCCAGCTCCTCCAGGATCCCGAAGCACTTCGGCGACGCGATGTCCTCGAGGTTGATCCCGCCGAACGCGGGCGCCAGCGCCTCGACGGTCGACAGGAAGGCGTCCGGGCTCCCCACCTGGATCGGGATCGGCACCGCGTCCACCCCGCCGAGGAACTTGAACAGGAGCGCCTTCCCCTCCATCACCGGGAGCGCCGCCCGCGGTCCGATATCGCCGAGGCCGAGGACCCGAGAGCCGTCGGTCACGATCGCGACGGTGTTCCATCGGCCGGTGAGCTCGAAGGCGAGCTCCGGGCGCTCCTGGATCGCCCGAGAGACCGCCGCCACCCCCGGCGTGTACCACAAGGAGAAGTCGTGGAGCGATCGGACCGGCACCTTGGGCACCGTTTCGATCTTCCCCCCGTAGAACCGCGAGAGCTCGATCGCACGGCGACCGAGGAGCTCCGTCTGCCCCTCGCGTTGCCGATCGACCTCGGCGTCCTCGGCAGCGCGGGGACGCTTCCGCGCGGCGCGCGGCGCCGCCGTCGGGACCGGCGCGGTCTCGGCCATCGGAGAGGGTGCGACCGCGACGCCGCTTCATTATCCTTTGCGAGCCGCCCCGAGCGTCGGGCGTCCCCCGGGGGCCGCTCCGGCGCCGTCGGGGGCCCGGCCGCCGCTTGTCCGCCGCGCAACACCGTTGCCTTCGCCGCGCGGGGCGGACCGTTATCCGCCCCGGACGGTGGGGGGCCTCCCATGGCATTCCACGCGGGGCTCACGAGCCCGTTCCCCCGCTCGGAGGCGCTCGTGCGGGCGACCCGCGACCTCGACCGGGGGCGGACCGACCCGGCCGCCGTTGAGGCGGCGTTCTCCAACGCCGAGCAGACGGTGCGGGCGACGGAGCGGCGGCTCGGCTTCGCCGGGGTCACCGGCGGCTACCTGCGGACGGTCGACCTGTTCCGGATCTTTGCCGAGGGGTGGGAAGGGTTCACGGTGGGTCCCCTCACGCGGTGGCTCGAGTCGAACACGTTCTTCCGGCAGCCGATCCTCCTCCACCCTCCCCGGCGCCGGGCCGGGGCGTACGCCGCGACGCTCTCTCCCGTCCTCCGCGCCGCGCCGTCGGAGGCCCGCCTCCTGCTCCCCGGGCCGTACACGTTCGCCGAGACGCTCGACAACCGGTCCGGGGAGACCGGACCGGCGCTCGTGCACCGCCTGGGACGGCTTCTCGCCGACGAGCTCCGCGAGCTCCGGGGCCTCGGGTACCGCACGTTCGTCCTCGCCGAGCCGCTCGCGGTGGTACGGCCGCCGGCCGGCCCTACCGCGGCGTCGTTCGAGGAGGCGTACCGGTCGATCGGCGCGGCGGCCGGCGACGCCGTCTCCCTCGTCTGGACGTACGGCGCCGACCCGCGCGGGGCGTTCCCGGTGCTCGATCGACTGCCCGTCACCGCGGTCGGCTTCGACCTCACGGAGACCGATGTGGATCGCCTGCCGGAGCCCACCGGGCCGCGCGATGTCGGCCTGGGCGTGCTGGACCCCCGCACGACGCTGGTCGAGGAGCCGGAGGAGGTCGCCCGGGTCGTGCGCGCCGTCGTGAGCCGTCGGCGGGCTCGCTCCGTTTGGCTCGGCCCGGGCGCGCCGCTCGACCTGCTGCCGGCGGAGGCCGCGGAGCGCAAGCTCGAGGCGCTGGCCCGGGCGACGGCGCGGCTCGCCGCGGGCGAGGGCGGATGACCGCTTCGCTGTTCCCGTGCCAGGAGGTCGGCAGCCTCGCCCGGCCCCGCTGGCAG
>JASHRJ010000045.1 GCA_030037395.1 Thermoplasmata archaeon | reverse complement strand
CCGGCGGTAGGGCTGGGGAAGGTGTTCGTGGGGGGTTCGGACGGTCGGGTGGTGGCGCTGAACGCGACGACGGGGGCGCTGGTGTGGTCGTATGCGGCGGGATCGGCGGTGACGGCGTCGCCGGTGGTGGCGTCGAACGGGCTGGTGTACGCGGCGACGGCGAACGGGACGGTGCTGGCGCTGAACGCGACGAGCGGCGCCAAGCTCTGGTCGCTCGGGCTGGGCTCGGCCGCCGTGGACGGGATGGTCCTCGCGAACGGCCAGCTGCTCGTGATGAACAGCACCGGGACCGTCTCCTCGCTCGTCCCGCTGGCGTACAGCGTGACGTTCACCGAGAGCGGGCTACCGCACGGCCAGCTCTGGAACGTGACGCTCGGCTCGCAGACCCTCAGCTCGAACGGGACCTCGATCTCGTTCGCCCGGCCTAACGGGACGTATGCCTACTCGGTGGGGATCCCGGCCGGCTACCACGTCACGCCCGCGGCCGGCACGGTCACGGTCAACGGGTCGAACCCGGCCCCGGTCGCGATCACCTTCTCCATCTCGAAGTACACCGTGACGTTCACCGCGGTCGGACTCTCCGGGCCTCGGTGGAGCGTCACCATCCTCGGGGTCACGCTCAACTCCACGAATGCGACGATCACCTTCGAGGAGCCGAACGGGACGTACAATTTCACCGTCATCCCGCCGGCGAACTACCGGGTCGCGCCGACCCACGGGACCGTGACGGTCTCCGGGGGGAACCCGCACGCGACCACGCTGACGTTCACGCCGGTCACCTATGCGGTCGTCTTCGACGCGAGCGGCCTCAGCGGCCAGAACTGGAGCGTGACGGTCAACGGCTCGCGGGAGGGGACCACCGCCAGCTCGCTGACGTTCCACGAGATGAACGGGACGTACGCGTACTCCGTGAGCGCCCCGGCCGGCTTCGTCGGGAGCCCGGCCTCTGGGAGCGTCTACGTCAACGGCTCCAGCCCTGCCGCCGTCGCGATCCTGTTCCTCGCGACGTATGCGGTCACGTTCACGGAGACCGGGCTCCCCTCCGGGACGGACTGGACGGTGACCCTGAACGGGGCCGCCGTCACGGCCTCGGGGGCGCACGTCTTCAACGAGACCAACGGGAACTACTCGTTCGTCGTCAGCCCGATCGCCGGCTACTCGGCGACCCCCTCCTCGGGGGTCGTGCAGGTGGACGGGGCCGCGGTGACGGTCCCCGTGAGCTTCCCGGCGACGCTGTACGCGGTCACGTTCGAAGAGACGGGGCTTTCCCGGACGAACTGGACGGTCCGCCTCGGCGCGACCGTCGGCACGACGTCCAACGGCTCGCTCGTCTTCGCCGAGCCGAACGGCTCGTACAACTTCTCGGTCGAGGCGGTCGCCGGGTGGAACGCGACCCCGGCGGCGGGCCTGCTCCGGGTCAACGGCACGACCGTCGTGGTGGCGATCACGTTCACGGCGGTGGAGTTCGGCGTGACGTTCGAGGAGACCGGGCTTCCCCTGAACAGCACGTGGGGCGTCCTGATCGACGAGCAGGTGACCCATACCAACGGTACGAGCCTGACGGTCACCGAGCCGAACGGCAGCTTCGCGTTCTCGATCGCCGCGCCGGCCGGGTTCACCCCGACCCCCGCGGCCGGGATCGTCCACGTCGCCGGAACGCCGGTGACGGTCCTGGCGACCTTCTCGTCGGTCCTCTACACCGTGACGTTCGAGCAGAGCGGGCTCGGGAGCCTGACGTGGGGCGTGACGGTCGGGGCGACCTCCGAGCAGGGCCCGGACGGCGGGCCGATCCTCTTCACGGAGGCGAACGGCACCTTCAACTTCACCGTCCCGACGATCTCGGGGTTCCTCGCGACGCCGGCGTCCGGCCAGGTGACCGTGGACGGAGCCAACCCCGCGCCGGTCGTGATCACCTTCTCCCCCGTGGTCTACCCGGTCCAGTTCACCGAGACCGGCCTTCCGAGCGGCACCGCCTGGTCGGTCCTGGTGAACGGCGAGCTCAGCACGTCGACGACGAGCTCGATCACGCTGGAGCTCCCGAACGGCTCGTACACCTACACCATCAACGGGGTCGCGAACTGGACCGCCACGCCGAACTCGGGGCTCTTCCTGGTGATCGACGGCGGCCCGATGCCGATCGCCGTCACGTTCGCCCGAACGATGTACGCCGTGACGTTCCAGGAGACGGGGCTGGCGGTCCCCACCTGGAGCGTGACGGTCGGGGCCAGCGTCTACCCGGTCAGCGGGACGACCCTCAACCTCCCGCTCCCCAACGGCTCGTACTCCTACACCATCTCCCGGGTGCCGGGGTACCACATCTCCGGCTTCTCCGGCACGTTCGCCGTCAGCGGGGCGAGCCCTGCCCCGATCGTCGTGAGCTACACGCTGCAGACCTACACGGTCCAGTTCGATGCCCTCAACCTGCCGGCCGGCGCCGAGTGGTCGGTCGACCTCGCCGGCAAGACCGTCACGACCACGAACGCGAGCGTCAGCTTCACCGAGCCGAACGGGAGCTACCTGTTCCTCGTCACCTTCTACGGCGTCTACACCCCCTCCCCGCCGTACGGCAACATCAGCGTCAGCGGCCACAACCCCGGGGTGAAGAACATCACGGCGCTCTCCGCGAGCTCCTCCGGGCCGACGTTCCTGGGGCTGCCGGGCATCTGGGGGTACGTGGTGGTGGGCGGCCTCGTGGGGGCCGGGGCTGCGGTCGGCGTCTTGGTCGGTCACCGCATCGGCCGCAAGAAGGGCGGCCCGGGCCTGGCACCGAACTTCCTGTAGGGCCCCTTCCCGTGCCCGGGCGTCCCCGCGGCAGGGCGGACTCCGCTAGGGCATCGATATCTATGCAACCGGGGTCGCCCGGAGGATGCCTCGGCTCCCGTCGGGCCCGTACGGCCGCCGCGGCGGCCTCCTCGGGCTGTACGCGCTCGCGCAGATGGCCCGGGTCGGCCCGGTGCACGGCTACCTGATCTCGGAGCGGATCGCCGAGCGGACCGACGGGGCGTGGCGCCCCGGCCCCGGGGCGATCTACCCGGCGCTGGCCCGTCTGGCGTCCCGAGGGCTTGCCCGGAGCAAGGCCGAGGGACGCCGTCGGGTCTTCGCGATCACGCCCCGAGGACGGCGCCTGCTGGCCCGGATCCGGGCGCGGCACGGGGTCCGGGGGCGGGGGGCCCCCGACCTCTCGGTCCTGTGGGCGGAGGTGGCCGGGGTCGACGACGTGGGCGCGTTCCTGGTG
The DNA here is from genome assembly GCA_030037395.1 of Thermoplasmata archaeon. Classification (GTDB taxonomy): domain Archaea; phylum Thermoplasmatota; class Thermoplasmata; order Lutacidiplasmatales; family UBA184; genus Lutacidiplasma. The sequence goes on along the minus strand of JASHRJ010000045.1, from coordinate 5,446 downwards.
CGTCGGCTCCGCCGCACCCTCGACGCGCTCGAGGCAGCCGTGGAGAAGGGCCCGGCCCGGGCCGCCGCCGCAGCGCGGGGAGAGCTCCGAGCCGCCGTCGTCGGCGAGCTCACCGAGCGGCTCGCCCGGCTCTCGCGGCCGAAGCGCCGGGGGCGGGGGCGCCTCCCGGCGGCGGGCCGCCGGGGCGGCCGATGAGCGCGAACGGCTGGGCGATCCACGCGCAGGGCCTTACGAAGCGCTACGGCTCGCTGGTCGCCGTCGACCATGTCGATCTCGAGGTCCCCGCCGGCTCGGTGTTCGGCCTGCTCGGCCCGAACGGGGCCGGCAAGACGACGATCATCAAGGTCCTCACCGGGCTCAGCGACATCACCGAAGGGACCGCGCACGTCGCGGGGTACGACGTGCGGCGCGACCCGATGCACGTCAAGCAACGGGTGGGCTGGGTCGCGGCGGAGGTGATCCTCGACGACGATCTGTCCGGCTGGGAGAACCTCTGGCTCCAGGCGAAGCTCGAGCGCCTGAGCGACTGGAAGGGCCGCGCGGAGCAGCTCCTCGCCTACTTCGAGCTGACGGACCGGCGGAAGGACAAGGTCGGCACCTACTCCACCGGGATGCGCAAGAAGATGGAGATCGCCCTCGCCCTCCTCCACCAGCCCGAGGTGATCTTCATGGACGAGCCGACGATCGGCCTGGACGCCAACGTCCGGCGGATGCTCTGGGAGCTGATCACCGGCGTGAACAAGCAGTTCGGCGTCACCGTCCTGCTCACCTCGCACTACATCGAGGAGGCGGACGTCCTCTGCGACCGGGTCGCGATCATCGACCACGGGCGCTTCGTCGCCACCGGCACGCCGAGCGAGCTGAAGGGGCGGGTCAAGGCCGACTTCGTCGAGATCGAGACCAGCGAAGCGCTGGACCCGGCCCGGCTCCGCGCGATCGCCGGCGTCACCGACGTCCGCAGCCAGGGGAACGCCTGGATCCTGCGCGTCGGCTCCGCGGAAGAGGCCCTCCCGCGGCTGTTCCACGCGCTCCAGACCGACCGCATCCGCCGTATCAACGTCGAGAAGCCGAGCCTCGAGTCGGTGTTCATCGACATCACGGGCAAGCGGATCGAGCAGGCGGGCTCGGACGTCCAGGACTACCGCAAGTTCTACCTGAACGTGCGGAGGGCGCGGCGATGACGACGGCGAACCCCACGGTCACGCTCCGCGCGACCGTTCCCGTCCGGGCCGACGGGCGGGTCGGCCAGTTCTCGCAGTTCTCCGGCCTGTACGCCCGGGAGCTGCTGAAGACGTTCCGCAACCCGTGGGTGATCGTCATCACCCTCGTCCAGCCGTTCATGTGGCTCGCCTTCTTCGGCGGCATGCTCTCGCAGGTCTCGAGCGCCCAGCTGGACGAGTTCCTGCTCCACGCGCCGGCCGGGACGAGCTACCTGTCGTTCCTGCTCCCCGGGGTGCTGTCGACCGGGATGATGTCGATCGGGATGTTCGGCGCGATGAGCACGATCCAGGACAAGCGGTTCGGCTTCATGAAGCGGATCCTGATCACGCCGACGAGCAAGGCGACGGTCTACCTCACGAAGGCGCTCGGCTCGGCGACGCGGGGGCTCGTCCAGATCCCGGTGATGATCGCCGCGGCGACGGCGTTCGGGGTGACCCTGCACGGCAGCCCGCTCGCGTGGGCGGCGTGGATCCTCGGGCTGGTCCTGCTGGGGCTCGGCTTCTCGGCGCTGTTCCTCGCGATCACCTCGTCCAGCACCGACTGGCAGACGCCGGGGGTGATCTCGAACTTCATCACGATGCCGCTGATGTTCGCGAGCGGGGCGATGTTCCCCGCGTCGATCTACCCGCCGTGGATGCGGGCGATCGCCGACGTGAACCCGGTCGGCTTCTCGGCGCAGCTCTCCCGGAGCGTGCTGACGTACGGGCAGTTCACCGGGACCGACCTCACCTACCTCGGCTACCTCGGCCTCTTCGCGCTGGTGATGATCCTCGCCGGCACCGCGCTCGCGAGCCGGTACCTGAAGGTCGAGTAGGGGTCCCGCCCCCGGCGCAGCCGGCCTTTTCTCGCGGCCGGCCTACCGCCGCGCGTGGAGCTGCTCGTCTTCGTGCTCCTCCTCGTCCTCACCGGCGTCGCCGCCGGCTTCGTCGGCTCGCTCAGCGGGCTCGGGGGCGCGGTGGTCGTCCTCCCGGTCCTGGTCGTCGGGTTCGCGGTGCCGTTCCCCTACGCGGCCGGCGCCGGGTTCCTCGCGATCCTGGCGACCTCCTCCAGCAGCGGGGCGGCGTACGTCCGGGACCGCCTGAGCGACCTTCGCATCGGCATGTTCCTCGAGATCGCCACGGTCCCCGGAGCGCTGCTCGGCGCGACCGCCACGGTGTTCCTCGTGCACGCCGACCTCGACAACGCGCTGCTGATCGCGCTCGGCGCGGTGCTCCTCGCCCTCGTCCCCGGCACCCTGGCGCGCGCCCGTCTGCCTCCGACGGACACCGCCCCGCCGGATCGCCTCGGGCGCGCGTTCGGGCTCCGGGGCTCCTACGAGGATCCGCGTCGCGGCCGCGTGGTCTACGGCGCGGCGGACACGCCGCCGGCGCTGGCGGTGATGTTCGGGGCCGGGGTCGCCGCCGGCATGTTCGGCATCGGCGGGGGGGTGTTCAAGGTCACCGCCCTCGAGCGGTACCTCCGCCTGCCGATGAAGGTCGCGACGGCGACCAGCAACTTCATGATCGGGGTCTCCGCCGCCGCCGGGGCGGGGGTCCTGCTCGCCGCCGGCTACGTCAACCCGGTGATCGGGGCTCCCGTAGCGCTCGGCACGGCCGCCGGGGCGTTCGTCGGCAGCCGCCTCCTTCCGTCGCTGCGGAACCGGACGGTGCGGTGGATCTTCCTTCCCGTGGTGGTGGTGCTCGCGCTGGAAGTGATCCTGCGGGGGCTGGGGCTGCCGTGACGCCGTCGGGGGGGCCGGCTCCGCCGGCCGACGGCCGCGATCCGGGGCTGCCGACGGCCGTCTACGCGCGGATGACGGCGGTCCTGCGCGTGGGTCTCGGGGTGGCGATCGTGCTGATGGGCGCCGCCCTCGCGGTGATCGTGGGCCGCGCTCCCGGCGAGGCCAGCGGGGCGTTGGCCGGCGCGAACCCGGTCTCCCGCCTGCTGGGCCTGGCGGCGTTCGGCCGCGGCCTGGCGTCCGGCGACGCGGAGGCGTACCTCGAGCTCGGGGTGCTCGCGCTGGTCGCCACGCCGATCCTTCGCGTCGCGACGGGGACGTACTACTACCTGCGGCTGGGCGAGCGCCGCCTCGGCGCGCTCACCGCGGTCGTGCTCGGGCTGCTGCTGTTCGGCGTCCTGGTCCTGGGACCGCTCGTCCGCTGAGCGGGGCCCGCTCAGCGGTCGCCCGAGAGCGCGGCGACCGCGTCGCGCACGGCCCGGAGGCCCTCGTCCGCCAGGGCCCGAGCCTCGTGCGGCGCCGGGGCCTCGGCGACGACCCGAAAGATCGGCTCGGTGCCGGACGGCCGGAGCAGCATCCAGCCCCGGGAGGAGTACACCTTGACGCCGTCCAGGCGGTCGATCCGCGCCCCGCCCCGGCCGAGGGTCTCCGCGACGCGGGCGAGCACCGTCTCCCGCAGCGCCACCGGGCACTCCACCGCCTCCTTCACCAGGGCGTAGCGGGGCACGTCGCGCACCCAGTCCGCGAGGGAGAGCTGCCGGCGGGCCAGCACGTCCAAGGTCGTCGCGACGGCCATCGCCCCGTCGCGCGCGAGCTGCAGCGCCGGGAACACGAGCCCTCCGTTGTCCTCTCCGCCGAAGACCGCCCGCTGCTCGCGCATCGCGCGGACCACCGCGGGGGAGCCGACGCGGGTGTAGACGACGCGGCCGCCGAACGGAGCGATCGCCTCTTCGACGGCGCGGGAGGTCGACACCGGCACGACCACGACCCCGCCGCCGGCCCGCTCCACCGCGTCGCGGGCCAGCGCGGCGAGCATCGTTTCGCCGGGGACGTACGTGCCGTCCGCGGCGACGAACACCGCGCGGTCGGCGTCCCCGTCGTGCGCGACCCCGAGGTCCGCGCCGACCGACGGGACCAGCCGCTTGAGGTCGCCGACGTTCGCCTCGACCGGCTCGGAACGGCGCCCGGGGAAGGTCCCGTCGACGTGGCCGTTGAGCGTAACGGTGCGGCAGCCGAGGCGCCGCAGGAGCCTCGGGCTCGTCGGGACCGAGGCGCCGTTGCCGCAGTCGAGCGCGACGTGGAACCGGCGGGCCTCGATCCGGTCGCGGTCCACGCATCCGAGGATCCCCTGGACGTACCGCTCGGCCCCGTGCGGGTCGGCGGAGACCTCCCCCATCCGATCGAACGGTGCCGCCGGGGTCGTCGCCGCGTCGTAGGCCGCCTCGATCCGCTCCTCCAGGTCGCGGGGCGCTTCGAGGCCGTCCGAGGCGATGCACTTGAGCCCGTTGAACTCGGGAGGGTTGTGCGAGGCGGTCACGATGACCGCGAACCCCGCCCCGACCCGGGGCACGCTGTACTGGATCGCCGGGGTCGGGAGCAGCCCGAGCTCGAGCACCCGATGGCCGGCCACCGCCAGCACCGCTCCGACCAGCCGCGCGAACTCGAGGCTGGAGGTCCGGCCGTCCCACCCGACGGCGACCGGTCGGTCGGTCGGCGCGACGGAGGCGATCGCGGCCGCCACCCGGGTCACGAACGGCGCGGTGAACGCGCCCCCCACGACCTCGCGGATGCCGTTCGTGCCGAACAGACGGGTCACGCGCTCGGCGGCGCAGGGAGCCCTCCGTATAAGACGCGTGAGAGGGCGGCGGGCTCCCGCGGGCCCGGCAGGCCCCCGAAGGGTTTTCTCCGGCCGCGCCGCTCGCCCCGCGTGTCCGCCCCGGCCTTCCTGGTCGACGAGATGCTCGGGCGCCTCGCGCGGTACCTGCGGTTCGTGGGGTGCGACGTCGTCTACGCCCGGGGGGAGGACGACGCCGCGCTCGTGCGCCAGGCGCGCGACGCCCGTCGCGTGCTCGTCACCCGCGACCGGGCCCTTGCGGCCCGCCTCCCCGGCTCGCTCCTGCTCGAGAGCGCCGAGCTCGGGGCGCAGTGGCGGGCGGTCCGCCGCACCTGGCCGTCGGTGCCCACCGACGTGGCGTTCCGGCGCTGCTCGGTGTGCAACGGCGTGCTCTCGCGCCCGGCGGCCGCGCCGCCGGAGGCGGAGGCGTCCGGAGTCCCCGAGCGGGTCCGGGCGGGCGGGGAGCCCCTCTATCGGTGCGAAACGTGCGGCAAGCTGTACTGGGACGGGTCCCACACCGCGAGGATCCGGGAGACGATCGCCGCCTGGGAGGCGAGGGGGCCGCCGTGATCCACGCCTTCGTCCAGCCCTCGGGCGAGTCGGAGCCGCTCGCCCGCGAGGAGATCGCCTCCGCGGCGGCCGCGCTGGGGGGCCGGGCGCTCGACGCCCGCCCC
>JASHRJ010000044.1 GCA_030037395.1 Thermoplasmata archaeon | reverse complement strand
CGACTGGGTGATGGGCAAGGGGTTCGACGCCACGATGGCGGTCGGGCCGTGGATCGTCCCGAAGGAGGAGGTCGGTGACCCGTACCCGCTCGCGATGGAGCTGAAGGTCGGCGGGGTCGCCCGCCAGCAGGGGGACACCTCCGACTACCTCTTCCGGATCCCGGAGATCGTCGCCCATCTGTCCCGCGGGATCACCCTCGAACCCGGCGACGTGCTCTCGCTGGGGAGCCTCGGGGGGCTGCCCGGCTTCGAGTTCGGCAACGAGAGCCGACGGCTGAAGGCCGGCGACCAGATCGAAGGTTCGATCGAGCGGATCGGCCGGCTCCTCATCCCGGTGAAGGCCGAAGCACCGCCTCTCCCCGCAGCACCAGGAACAGCGCCAGCGGCGTAGGGAGCTCGTCGGTCGCCCCGGCCGCCCGGTGCAGGCCGCCCGGGAACGGGTAGCGGACCTCCTGGAGGAAGGTGACCGCGGCGGTCCGGCCGTCCGGAGCTTCCGCCAGCGCGTCGCGGAACGGATCGAACGCGGCGATCCCGTCGCGATCGAGGGGCACGACGCGAAAGCCGGTGCCGCCGTGGAGCGAGCCCGGCAGCCGGATGAGCCGGTGGATGTCGGTCGTCACCGGCGCGTCGGTCTCCCCCTGCAAGCCGACCGCGACCTGGCGGAGCGCGGCGTCCAGGAACTCCTCGAGCTCCGACTCCGAGTCCTTCCGGAAGACGGCGAGCGCCCGCGTCGTCCGGATGCGCTCCGCCCCGCCCTCCTCGAGCAGGAGGCGGGCGCGTCGCCGGGCCTTCGGGCGACCCATCCCCCAGGCGACCATCTCCTCCTCCGCGGCCTTGAGCCCCTCGGCCTGCCAGCGGCCGAGCAGCAGGAGCACCCCGCGGGTGGTGCGGCCCCTCCAGCCAGGGCTCGCCGGGTCGGCCAGCTGGCGCGCCTGCGCAACCTTGCCCCGCGGGCTCGGGCTCTCCTCCTCCTCCGCGGCACCGGCCGTCCGCCCCGCGCGGACGTCCGCGCGGACCTGCTCGACCGCCGACGCGGGCTCGACGCCGGTGCCTAGGACGTAGTCGACCAGCTCGCGGCGCTCCGGGCTGGTGAGCGGGAGGAACCGCTCGTCCGCGACGTGAACGTGGTAGCCGCGGCCGCCGGAGAACACGAGCGCCGCCGACGCCGCCGGGATCCCGAAGTCCCGCTCGAGGAAGTCGTCGACCAGGTAGAGCAGGCGGCGCTTCACGAGCGCCAACTGCCCGGGGTAGTCGAGCCCCTCCGCTCCCCGCAGGTGATCGGCGTCCAGGTCGAAGATGAGATCGGCGCCCAGCCACTCCTTCGCGGCCATCGTCGGCTCGCCGGGTCGGCGGTAGTACGCCGACGAGTAGTAGACGTGGCGCGGCACCGTCTCGCGCAGGTACCGGACGAGCGTCGCGCCGTCCGGCACGGTGGTGTGCCGGCGCATCAGGCTCGCCTCGGCGAACGGGAACGCGGCGAGCTCCCGCCGCGCGAGCCGCTCCGGGACCGGCACCGAGGCGGCCGCGTAGTACGTCGCGAACTCGGAGCGCGCCCAGGCCAGGGCCGGGGCGTCCAGGGGGACGGTCTTGGCCACCGCTCAGTCGCCCCCGTCGTCGGCCCCGGTCCCGTCGTCGGCGGACATCGCCTGGTCGGCGGCCGCCTCGCGCCGGAGCCGCGCGAGCAGGTGGAACACCGTCGCGTGCTCGCTCCCCCGGAGCAGGAGCTCGACGGCCCGGGTCGCCCGCTCGAGCTGCTCGCCGGTGCCGATGAGCGCCACCGTAGAGCCGTACACGCTCATCGAGCAGCCGGAGAGCTCCTCGATCCGTTCGCGCGCCCGGCCCCCGGCCCCGATCACCCGGGCCCGGATCCGACGCAGCGCCGCCTTCTCGCGGTGGCCGGTCGCGAGCTTGATGTCGAGGATGCCGAGGAACGTGTCCTCGCGCAGGAGCCGGCGCGCCCGCTCGGGGGAGAACCCGCGGCCGATCGCGAGCACGAGGTCCCGCGCCTTCATCACCGAGGCGGGATCGGACTCCGGCCCGGCCAGGCGGACCCCGCTGTCCTCGGGGTCGATCTCGATCGTCGTGCCCGTCGCCTCCGAGATCCAGCGCTTGGTCCGACCCTCCGGCCCGATGAGGACGCCGAGGCGGTCCTCGGGGATCCGAGCGTACAGGACCGGCACCGCTAGCCCTCCGGGGCGGGAGACCCGACGGTCTCGCCGCCGACCGCCGCGAGGAACTCCTCTACGGTGACCTCGTGGCCGAGCCGACCCAGGAACCGGGCGAAGTTCCCTAGATCGCGCTCGAGAAGCCGGCGGGCGTTCGGGTGGTCCGCCGGGATCGCCTGCGCCACGTCGATGATCACCACCTGGCCGTCGTGGTAGAGCGTGTTGTACGGCGAGAGGTCGGCGTGGACCAGCTTCGCGGTGCGCACCATCCGGCCGAACTCTCGGACGAGCTGTTCGTAGAGGTCGGCGGGGTCGTCGACCGGCGTGTCCTTCAGCCGGGGGGCGGCCCCGTGCGCGTCGCCGACGAACTCCATGACGAGCACGTTGCGGAAATGGCCGTACGGCCGGGGCACCCGGACCCCGGCGTCGGCGAGCCGGCCCAGGATCGTGTGCTCCCGCCGGGTCCACGCGAAGATCAGTCCCCCGAAGTTCCGCGCGCTCGCCTCCCGCCGGAGCTCCTCCACGGCGTACGGCGGGAGGTGGCGGAACGTCGTGTTGGAGATCCGGTAGATCTTCAGGGCCCGAAGCTCGGAGCCTCGGGACGCCCGGAAGACGCCCCCCTCCTTTCCCGCGGCGATCGGATGGTCCACGACGTCGAACATCCCCTGGGAGACCAACCGCGAGACCGCCAGCAGGGTGCCGTGGTCGAAGTACTCGTCCAGCAGCTTGCGCTGCGAGAGCTCCTTCCGTCGGTCCTCCACCCGCTCGCGGCGAGGGAACACCAGGTCGACCGAGCGCGGCACGGCGGGTTCACCCGTCCGGCGCTCATAGACTCTCGCGGCCGGACGGGCGGCGCACCCTCGCCGGCGCCGCCACGTGGCGCGCGTGTAACTCGCACCTTAAACGGGCCACCGCGCCTGGTACGACCGATGGCGCTGTTGGGCCTCCTCTCCGGGCCGCGAGGTCGGGGCCCGGACCGCCGGTCCCCGACCGTCGGCCCGGCTCCCCCTGGGTTCGCCGACCGGCTGGACCGGCCGCTGGACTACGCGGGCGTGTTCTCGGTCGTCCGCTCCGCCGTGCGGTCGGTGCTCGGGACCGAGCGGCCGGGGCTGGGCCTCGCGCTGTCGAACCTGCCGCCGCAGCTCGGGGCGTACTGGCAGGTCACGGGTAACCTGATCGTCGTCAACGAGGGGCTCGTGGAGACGATGCGAGCGCATGCCCGCTCGGCCCTCGAGGTCAACGGCTTCGTCTTCGTCGTGCTCGCCCACGAGTACCTGCACTCCTTGGGCTATCTGGACGAGCCCGCGGTCCGCCGGGTGACGGCGACGGTCGCCCGGGGCTCCTTCGGCCCGAACCACCTGGTCACCAGGATGGCGGAGGGGAACCTCTGGCAGATGTACCCGTTCCTCGCCGAGGCGCCCGCCGGCGACGGGCAGCGCTTCAAGGTCGTGCGCGGCTTCGACCTCGCGAGCTCGCAGACGTACATCCGCTGACGGGCCGCCGGGCCTCGGCTTTATCTCCCGGCCGCACGTCTCGCCGGCGATGGCGGCGGTGGACGTCGGGGTCGGCGTCGCGATCCTGTTCATCGGCGCGGCGCTGTTCACGATCGAGCTGTTCCATCCGGGGGCCCTCCTCCTGATCCCGGCGACGATCATGATCGTCGGGGGGATCCTTTACCTGCTCATCCCGAACGTCCTGTTGCGGAGCGTGTGGGGCCCGGTCGCCATCCTCGTCGCCGCGGTCGTGGCGACGTTCGCGACCGTCCTCTACTACCGCTGGCTCGCCGGCACGCACCGCCCGCTCAGCACAACCTCGGGGGGCCTGGTCGGGGAGGAGGCCGTCGTGATCGTCGATGTCGTCCCGAACACGCTGCGCGGCAAGGTCCGGGTGCGGTCCGAGGTCTGGTCGGCTCGGGCGAGCCATCCGATCCCCGCCGGCACGAAGGTGCGCGTCGTGGCGGGCGAAGGGGTCTCGGTGACCGTCGAGCCGGTCCCGCCGGGCCCTCCGCCCGTCGCGTAACCCGGGTCGGGGACGCACGTTATCTGCCTGTCCGGGTCTTCGGGCCCGGCGACGGGGCGATGGCCGACTTCACGCTGTTCTACGTCATCGGCGGGTTCATCACGCTCATCGTGATCTTCCTGATCGTTCGCGGCATCCACTTCGTCCAGCCGTACCAGCAGGGGATCGTCATCCTCTTCGGCGCGTACAAGCGGATCCTGAACCCCGGGTTCAACTGGGTCGTCCCGTTCGCGAGCGTCCTGAGCATCGACCTGCGGACGCAGGTCCTCGAGGTCCCGCGCCAGGAGGTCATCACGAAGGACAACTCCCCGACGAACGTCGACGCGATCATCTACACCAAGGTCGTCGATCCGCCCAAGGCGATCTTCCAGGTCCAAGACTACCACGTCGCGACCGTCGCGCTGGCCCAGACCACCCTGCGGTCGATCATCGGCGACATGGAGCTGGACGAGATCCTGTTCAACCGCGAGCGGATCAACACCCGCCTGCGCGACATCCTCGACGAGGCGACCGACAAGTGGGGGGTGCGAGTGGATGCGGTGGAGATCAAGGAGGTCGACCCGGTCGGCCCGGTCAAGGCCGCGATGGAGGAGCAGACGGCCGCCGAGCGGCAGCGGCGCGCGGCGGTCCTGCGGTCGGACGGGGAGAAGCGGAGCGCGATCCTCGTGGCCGAAGGTCAGAAGCGCGCCCGGATCCTGCAGGCCGAAGGGGTCCGGCAGTCCCAGATCCTCGAGGCCGAAGGGGCCCGGGTCGCGACGATCCTGGCCGCGCAGGGCGAGAGCCAGCGGCTGCGGATCCTCTCGCTGGGGGCGGGCGTCCTGGACGCCAAGGCGCTCACGGTCCTCTCCTTGGACACCGTCGCGAAGGTCGGCGACGGCCAGGCCACGAAGATCCTCTTCCCGTTCGAGTTCTCTCGCCTGGTCGAGGGGGCCAGCGAGTACCTCGGGACCGGGCGCGAGGTGCCGGACCGGGCCCTCAACACGCTGGACGATCTCGAGAAGCGGATCGGCACGCTCGACGACATTCTCGGTCCGATCCCGAAACAGGAGGACCTGATGACCGACATCAAGTCGATCGAGGAGGAGCTCAAGGCGGAGTCCGGCAGCGAGCCGGCGATCCCGGGCCCCCGGGCCGGCAAGGCCGGCCCCCCGTCGCCGTTGCTCCCTCCGCCGGACCAGATCGCTCCGCCTCCCCCCGAGGCCGCGGGTCAGACCCGGGGATTCTCGGTCGCGCCGCCGGTGCACCGGCCGCCGACCCCGCACGGGGCCTCTCCGTCGTTCGACGAGGACCCCGTCCCCGCCCGCCCGGCGCGACGGCCGACCCCGCCCGAGCCGGACGAGGCGGCGTAGACCCACCGGTCGGGGCCCCGGCCGGGCCGACGACGGCCCCGCGGACCCTCGGGCCCTTCGACTTTTGAAGGGTCGGGCCTCTCGCCCGCCCATGCCTGCGACCCGAACGGAGCGGGACGGCTCGGTGGCGACGGTGACGATCGACCGGCCCGACCGGCTGAACGCCCTCGACGTCCCGTCGATGCGCGAACTGAGGAGCGCCCTCCGGGCCGCAGGGGGGGACCCTGAGGTCCGGGCGGTGGTGCTCACCGGCGCCGGCCGGGCGTTCTGTGCCGGCGGCGACGTCGCGGCGATGGACGAGCATCGCCGGCGGGGCACGCTGGCCGAGCTGTTCCACGAGCTCACCGGCGAGCAGGAGCTGGCGGTCCGCGAGATCGTCGGCATGCCGAAGCCGGTCGTCGCGGCGCTCCCCGGGGTCGCGGCCGGCGGCGGCCTCGCCCTCGCCCTGTCGGCGGACTGGAGGATCGCTTCCGAGGACGCGACGCTCGTACCCGCCTTCCCGTCGCTCGGCGCCGTGCCGGACGGCGGGCTGACGTACTTCCTCCCCCACTACCTCGGCCTCGGGCTCGCGCAGGAGCTGCTGTTCTCGAGCGCCCGGATCCCGGCGCCGCGAGGCCGCGAGCTGGGGCTGCTCCACGAGGTGGTGCCGCCCTCCGACCTGGCCGAACGGGCGCGGTCGCGAGCCGCCGAGCTTGCCGCCGGGCCCACGCTCGCCTACGGCTGGACCAAGCATCTGTTGCAGAGCGCCTTTCACGAGAGCCTCGCCGAGCAGATGCTGCTCGAGCGTCGGAGCGCGGTACGGGCGGCGGAGTCGGCCGAGCTGCCGGAGGGGATCCGCGCCTTCCGCGAGAAACGGCGGCCGAACTTCCCGGGCCCGGTCCGCTCCGGGCGCGCCGCCGAGGGCGGGTAGCGCTCGCTCGACGCTACGCCGGCGGCCACCGGCGTTCGAGGAGGCCCTCGAGCCGGGCCCGGACCCGCGGCCACTCGTCGGCGACGATCGCGTAGACGACGCTGCTCCGGTAGTAGCCGGAGGCGAGATGCCGGTCCTCGCGGTGGACCGCTTCCCGCGTCGCCCCGAGGCGGGCGATCGCCCGCTGCGACCGTTCGTTCCTCAGGTCGGTCTGGAGCGTGACGCGGTGCGCCCCCTCGACCTCGAAGGCGTGCCGCAGGAGCGTCAGCTTGGCGTCCGTGTTCGCCGGAGTACGCCAGCGGGAGCGCGCGAGGAAGGTGCCGCCGATCTCGACCGCGTCGTTCTCCCGGTCGATGCGGAGGAAGCGCGTCGCGCCGATCGGGGCGCCGCCGGCCCGCGGCCGGATCGAGAACGGGAGGTCGGTCCCCGCGGCCTGGCGGGCGAGGAGGTCCTCGATCAGCGCCCGGACGTCCTCGAGCGCCGGCCCGACCGCCTGCACGAGGTAGCGGCTCACCTCGGGATCGCGGCCGGCCTCCCAGAGCGCGGCGGCGTGCGCGACCTCGAGGGGAACGAGCTCGACGTCGCGTCCGCGCAAGGTCAGCGGAGGCCGGAAGCTCTCGGGCCGCACGGGCGGCGCAGCCGCGGGGACCTCATATCCGCCGACGCGACCCGCGAGCGGAAAAGGAGCCCGGGGCCCTCGGGCGACGCGCACTCCGAGGTGCCGTTAAATAACGACGGGAGGTCCTTCGTACGTTCCGGGCCAGCGGAGGCACCATCGTGGAGACCGGCGTCGTCACGTTCATCGTCTTCGCGACGGTTGCCGGCGTGTTCGGCGTCGTCTCGCTCGTGCTCAACCGGCTCCTCGGGGCGAAGGGACGGCGGTCGTACCTGCAACGGACGACCTACGAGTGCGGCGAGGAGGCCGAGGGGGAGGCGCAGATCGACTTCCCTACGCAGCACTACACGTTCGCGATCGTCTTCGTCGCGGTCGACGTGCTCGGCTTCCTGCTCGCCCTGTGGGGGCTCACGTTCCGGACGGTGAACTCCGCCCTGGTCCCGATCTTGGTCGCCGCGGCGTTCACCGCGCTCGCCATCACGGGGATCTACTACGCGCTCAGCGGCGAGAAGAGGTGGGTCGTCTGAGCGCCCCGGAGCCGATCGTCCTGCCGGCCCGGGCCGGCGCGGGCCCGACGGTGCCGGCGGTTCCGTTCGTCGAGATCGAGGCGGTGCGCGCGAAGGAGTTCGTGCCGGCCGCGAAGGAAGCGCTGACGGCGCTCGTCGCCGAGCAGGGGCAGGACAAGCTGATCCGCCCGGTCTTCAACTGGGCCGGCCGCAACTCGCTGTTCCCGCTGCACTGGGGACTCGCCTGCTGCGCGATCGAGTTCGCCGCGGCGTTCGGCGCCCGCTGGGACGCCGAGCGGTTCGGGGTCGTCCCGCGCTCCTCCCCGCGCCAGTGCGACCTGATGATCGTCAACGGAACGGTCACCTGGAAGGTGGCGCACAAGCTGATCACGCTCTACGAGCAGATGCCCGAGCCGAAGTGGGTGATCGCGATGGGGAACTGCGCGACCGGGGGCGGCCCGTTCCGGACGGCGTACTCGGTCGTGCCGGGCGTCGACAAGCTGGTGCCGGTCGACATCTACATCGCCGGCTGCCCGCCTCGCCCCGAGGCGATGCTGGACGGCATCCTCCAGCTCGAGCGGCTGATCCGCGACCGCAAGGAGTGACGGCCGCGGGGGCCGGCCGGCGCGGGGGGGAGCGATGGGACCGGAGGATCTCCAGCGGGGGCTCGCGAGCCGCCTCGGCGCCGGGCTGCTCGGGGTCGACGCGTTCGACGGGACCGCCGGGAGGATCCGGTTCGACCGCTCGGTCGCGCTGGAGCTGTTCCGCGCGATGCGGGAGGAGCTCGGCTTCGGTCATCTCTCGACCGTCGCCGGGATCGACTGGGTGGATCGCCGCGAGGTGGTCTACGTCCTGTGGTCCGACCGCGCGCTCCAGTACGTTCTCCTGTCGACGTTCCTCCCCGCCGACGACCCGAAGGTCGAGTCGGCGTCGGGCGTGTGGCCGTCCGCGAACTGGCACGAGCGGGAGGCCTGGGAGATGGTCGACATCACGTTCGACCACCACCCGGACCTGCGCCACCTGCTGATGCCGGACGGCTACGCGTTCCACCCGCTCCTGCGGTCGTTCAAGCTCCACGAGCCGGAGTCGCTCGAGGTGAAGGTGCGCCATGTCTGAGATGTGGATCAACATGGGGCCGCAGCACCCCATGACCCACGGCCTCTGGAACCTCCGGGTCCGCCTGGACGGAGAACTGATCCTCGACGTCGACCCCGAGATGGGCTACCTGCACCGCGGGATCGAGAAGATCAGCGAGGACCGCCACTACAACGAGGTGATCACGCTGATGGACCGCTGCTGCTACGTCGCCGGGATGGCGTGGGAGCACCTGTACATCCTCGGGGCGGAGCGGGCGCTCCACGTCACCCCGCCCGAGCGCGCGGAGTACCTCCGTGTCCTGTGCGACGAGTTCCAACGGCTCGGTTCGCACCTCATGTGGTACGCCGCGTTCGTCCAGGACCTCGGCCTGATGAGCCCGTTCCTGTACGGGATGCGGGACCGGGACCTGGTCCTCGACCTCTTCCAGAGCTACACGGGCGCCCGGATGACCTACGAGTACATGCGGGTCGGCGGCGTCCGCAACGACCTGCCGCCCGGCTTCACGCAGCAGGCCCGCAAGGTCCTCGACTGGCTGACCGACCGGTTCCGGGAGTACGACCAGCTCTGCCTCGGGTCGACGATCTTCCGCAAGCGGTGCGACGGCCTCGGCGTCCTCAAGGGGCCGGACGCGGTACGGAACGGCGTCACCGGCCCGATGCTCCGGGCCGCCGGCGTCAAGCGCGACCTGCGTAAGGACCGGCCGTACGCGGCGTACGACCGGCTGGAGTTCGACGTCGCGCTCGCGGACGGGGCGGACGTGACCGCCCGCTATCTCGTGCGGATGGAGGAGATGCGGCAGTCGGTCCGGCTCCTCCGGCAGGTCCTCGACTGGCTCGACGGCCACCCCGGCCCGGTCGTCGCGGACCGGCTCCCCCGGTGGCTCGGGGCGCCGTACGCCCCGGTCGGCGCGGAGGGGTACCTCCTCAAGCGCCAGTACCCGAAGGGGGTGGGGTTCGCCGCGGTCGAGGAACCGCACGGAGAGGCGCTCGCCTACGTGGTGAACGAGGGGGGCGAGCATCCGTACCGCGTCAAGTTCCGCTCGCCGGTGTTCGCGAACCTGAGCGCCGCGCGGACGTACCTCGTCGGCTACCACGTCGCCGACATCCCCCCGATCATGGGCAGCGTCGACGTCTGCGTGGGGGAGGTCGATCGGTAGGCCGGCCCCACCATGTCGAGCGCCACGCTGTATTCGGTCAGCTTCGCCCTCGTCCACGACGTGCTGTTCGCCCTCGGCCGGGCGGTCGGCGGGCCGGTCGGGGCCGCGCTGCGGAACTCCGGCCTCATCACGGGGCTCGCGCTCCTCGTCTTCGCCGGGATCCTCCTGATCGCGAGCCTGCTCAACACGATCGTCCTGATCTGGTACGAGCGCAAGCTCCTCGGCCGGTTCATGGACCGGCGCGGCGCGATGCACGTCGGCTACGCGGGGCTGCTGCAGAACTTCGCGGACGGCCTCAAGCTGTTCCGCAAGAACACGGTGCGGCCGCGCGAGGCGGACGGGCTCGGGTTCTACTTCGGCCCGACCGCGTACGTCGTCACGTCGATCGTGATCTTCGGGGTCCTCCCGATCTCGAGCGGCTGGAACGCGGGCGCGCTGCCCCTGACGCTCCTCCTCGCGCTGACGATCTTCTCGTTCGCGCCGCTGTTCATCTTCGTGAGCGCCTGGTCGAGCAACAACAAGTACTCGCTCATGGGAGGCCTTCGCTCCGCGGCGCAGATGATCGCCTACGAGGTGCCGCTGCTCCTCGCGGTCGTCGCGGTGGTCGTCGTCGCGGGCAGCTTCGACCTGACGACGATCGTCTACGAGCAGCAGAACTACTGGTTCTGGGGCCCGCTGGTCGTCGCGCTGATCGTCTTCGTCGCCGCGATGCTCGCGGAGATGGAGCGGATCCCGTTCGATCTTCCCGAGGCGGAGGCGGAGCTGGTCGAGGGGTGGAACACCGAGTACGGCGGGATGCTGTTCGCGTTCTTCATGCTCGCCGACTATCTGCGGGCGCTGGTCGGGAGCATCCTGGTCGTCCTCCTGTTCCTCGGCGGCTGGACCCTTCCGACCTGGGTCCCGAGCGCCGCCACCTCCTTCCCGCTCGCGGGGATCCTGTGGTTCATGGTGAAGACGTACATCGTCTTCGGCCTCTTCGTCTGGGTCCGGGCGTCGCTGCCACGCGTCCGCACCGACCAGCTCCTGCGGGTCGGCTGGAATCGCATGATCCCGCTCGCGCTGCTCAGCGTCTTCCTCGCCGCGGCGCTGGTCACCGTGCGGTGCGTGCCGGTGTTCGGGTGCGTTCCGTCGCTGGGAGGCTAGCGCGGAGGAACCGATGACCGGACCCGAGGCGGAGACGGCGACCGAGAAGCCCGGCGACCATCCGATCGCCTTCGTCGCGCGGCCGATGGCGACGGCGGCCCGGCAGTTCGCGAAGAGCCTGTTGCGGCCGTCGACGATCGTGTACCCGTACGAGCGGCTCGAGGACCCCCGGTTCCGCGCCGAGGTCGCGGTCGCGGCGGGCAAGCCGATCGGGGTCGGCCCGGTGTGGGACAACTACCGGGGGGTCCACGCGTTGAACATCGCCACCTGCATCAGCTGCAACCTCTGCGCGTTCTCCTGCCCGGACCTGTGCATCGAGATGGTCACGGTCCCGGGGGGAGACCCGAAGCATCCGAAGAAGTGCCCGCAGATCGACTACGGCAAGTGCAGCTACTGCGGCTTCTGCTCGGACGCCTGCCCGGAGGGCTGCCTCACCATGACCACGCGCTACGAGCTGGCGACGCCGAAGCGCGCGGAGATGATCTACTCGCCCCAGAAGCTCCTCGAGGTGTTCGAGCAAAAGCTCCCGATGAACCCGATCCGACTGGAGCGGCCCGAGAACGAGGACGCCGTGCTCCTCGACCCCCCGCTGTGCATCGGCTGCAACGCCTGCGCGCGCGACTGCCCGACGCAGTGCATCACGATGCTCGATGTCCCCAGGCCGGACGCGAAGGCCGGCGCGAAGCTGCCGAAGCGCATCTGGAAGGAGCCGGTGGTCAACGACTCCGACTGCGTCCGCTGCGGCACCTGCATCAGCGTCTGCCCCAAGGAGTGCCTCTTCTGGGGGGCTCGCCCGTGATCGGGCTCGCCACGATCGCCTTCGCCGTGCTCGCGGGGGTCGCCGTGCTCACCGCCGTCGCGGCGCTCCTCGTCCGGGAGCTCGTGCACACCATCCTGTGGATCGCGCTGTTCTTCGTCGACCTCTCGGCGATCTACTTCCTGCTCGAGGCCCCATTCCTGGGCGTCCTCCAGCTGGGGGTCTACGCCGGCGCGGTCACCGTCCTGCTGCTGTTCGGGATCATGGTGACCCGCAAGCGGATCTTCTCGCGCGAGGCGGCGACCGGGCTCGGGCCGGCCCCGGTCGCGCTTGCCCTCCTGACGTTCGTGTTCGTCGTGGCGGCGGTCGGCGAGCTGCCGAGCGGCCCGTCCGCGCTCCAGGTGTACGCCCCCAGCGACCTGAGCGCCGCGCTGTTCGGGACGTACGGGCCGTGGGTGCTGATCCTCGGCATCATCATGCTCACGAGCGTGAGCGGCGCGATCTACCTCGTCCGGGAGGGCCGGGAGTGACCGGGCTGCCCGAGGCCGGCTTCGTCGGCCTCTCCGCCGCGCTGGTCGCCGTGGGCCTCTTCGGGATCCTCACGCGGAGGAACTTCGTCCTGCTCCTGATCGCGATCGAGATCGCGATGAACGCCGCCATCCTGAACTTCGTCTACTTCGCCGCCTTCGCCCCCACGCCCGGCGAGGGGCTCGCCGGGCAGGCGGCCGCGGTCGTCCTCGTGGGGTTCGCCGCGACCGAGGTCGCCGTCGGGCTCGCGATCGTGCTCGCGCTCAACCGCGCGAAGGGCACGATCAACGTCGCCGAGGCGACGGAACTCCGCCTGTAGAGGGGGGACGTCGCGACGGAGGGGCTCGGCGTCCTGTTCTCGTGGGCGTTCCTCGTCCCGCTCGCCTACGTCGCCGCGTTCGTCGTCGTCGGGCTCGCGGGCGACCGGCTGCGGCGCTTCGAGCACGGGGGCTGGATCGCCGTCGGGGCCGCGGGCTTCGCGATGGTCCTCGGCCTCCTGATCGGGATCGGCGAGGGGTTTTCGCCCGGCCGCACCACGAACGTCCAGATCCTCTGGCTCCACCTGCCGCCGTCGGCGCAGTTCCCGAACGGCTTCTCGCTGGTGATGGGGACCCTGGTCGACCCGCTCTCGGCGCTGGTCCTGATGGTGGTCACGGTCGTCGGCTTCCTCGTCCTGCTGTACTCGATCGGCTACATGCACCAGGACCGCGGCCTGGCGCGGTACTACGCCGAGCTGTCGCTGTTCCTCGCCTCGATGAGCGCCCTCGTGGTGGCAAACAACCTCCTCGAGTTCTTCCTGTTCTGGGAGCTCGTCGGGGTCTGCTCGTACTTCCTGATCGGGTTCTACTACGAGAAGCCGAGCGCGGCGAGCGCCGCGAAGGAGGCGTTCCTCGTCACACGCGTCGGGGACGTGATGTTCCTGCTCGGGATCTTCCTCTACTTCTACCTGTACGCGGCCGCCGGGCCGGCCGGGCTCGGCGGCTGGGCCGCGAACGGCTTCGTCTTCGTCCACAACGGACAGCCGTTCCTCGCCGGGGCGACCTCGAGCTCCACGCTCGCCACCGTGGCCGGGCTGATGATCCTCGGCGGGGCCGCCGGCAAGAGCGCCCAGTTCCCGCTGCATGTCTGGCTGCCCGACGCGATGGAGGGCCCGACCACCGTCTCGGCGCTGATCCACGCGGCGACGATGGTCGCCGCCGGTGTGTACCTGCTGGCGGTCACGAGCGTCTTCCTCGGCTTCACCTCGTTCGACCAGCTCGTGATCGTGGCGATCGGCGGGTTCACCGCCTTCTTCGCCGCGACGATGGCGGTGGTGCACCCGGACATCAAGCGGGTGATCGCCTACTCCACGATCAGCCAGCTCGGCTACATGGTCCTCGCCGTCGGCGCCGGCTTCACCGCGGTCGGATTGTACCACCTGTTCACGCACGCGTTCTTCAAGGCGCTCCTGTTCCTCGCCGCCGGCTCGGTCATCCACGCCGTCGGAACGCAGGACCTGTTCAAGATGGGCGGGCTGCGCCGTTCGATGCGCCTGACCAGCGTCGCGTTCGCCGTCGGCGGCCTCGCGCTCGCCGGGATCCCGCCGTTCGCCGGCTTCTGGAGCAAGGACGACATCCTCGCCTCGGTCTACTCGCAGCTTGGCGCGCACCCGCTGTACTGGCCGTTCTTCCTGCTCGCCTTCGCGGCGGTGTTCCTGACGGCGTACTACATCTTCCGCGCCTGGTTCCTCGCGTTCTCGGGCTCGGGCCCGCGCGATCCGTCGCTCCCCCACGCCCACGAAGGGCCGTGGACGATGCAGGTCCCCCTGGTCGTGCTGAGCGTGCTCGCGGCGGGCGCCGGGATGTTCGCCTTCCTCCCCGGCTTCGCGAACCTCCTCGAGCGCGGTCCCGGGATCCCGCCCCACTTCGGCACGACCGAGATCCTCCTCTCCGGGGCGAGCCTCGCGCTCGCCGTCGGGGGGATCGCCCTCGCCTGGGCGCTGTGGGGGAACGGTAGGGTCTATGCGCTGCCGGCGTCCAGCCCGGCCCAGGCGGTCCGGCGGCTCCTCCTCGAGCGGTACTACTTCAAGGCCGCCTACGACTGGATCGGCGCCCGGGGGGTCAACACCGTCGCGCGGGCGGCGGACTTCTTCGACGTCTACGTCATCGACGGCGTGGTCCACGGCTTCGAGGGGGCGTTCGGCGGGCTCTCCGACCGGCTGCGGCGGATCCAGTCCGGCGTCGTCAGCGACTACGCCTCGTACCTCGTCGCCGGCCTGATCGGGGTCTTCGCCCTCCTGCTGCTGATCGCGCCGTTCCTGCTCGCCCGGGTCGGAGGGGGGTAGGCCGGCCGTGCTCCCGCTGATCTCGATCGTCCTCGCGACGCTCGCCGCGGGCACGGCGGCCACGTTCGTGGCCGGGACGCGCGCCCGATACGTCGCGCTCGGCGTCAGCGCGGCGTTCCTGGCCGAGGTCGGCCTGATGTTCGCGGCGTACCCCGGGTGGCCGGGGTACAACGGCGCGCTCGTCCCGGGGTTCGCCGAGCAGGAGAGCCACGCCTGGCTCCACCTGCCGTGGCTCCAGATCAACTACACCGTCGGCGTCGACGGGATCTCGCTGGTCCTGATCCTCCTGACCGCGGTCCTCCAGCTCGCGACCGTCGTCTACTCGTGGGAGGAGCGCGAGCGGCCGGCGGCGTACTTCGGGCTGATGCTGCTCACCTGCTTCGGCTCGTTCGGCGTCTTCGCCGCGCTCGACATCCTCCTCTTCTTCCTGTTCTGGGAGGCGGTCCTTGTCCCGATGTTCTTCCTCATTGGCGGGTGGGGGGGCCCCCGCCGCCGCTACGCCGCGCTGAAGTTCTTCGTGTACACCCACGTCGCGTCGATCGTGATGCTCGTCGGCCTGCTGGCGATCGTCTTCTACTCGGGGGCGACCAGCTTCGACTTCTCGGCGGTGTACGCCTCCGCGCGCGGGCTCGGGGTCCTCCCGCAGTCGTTCCTGTTCCTCGCGCTGCTCTTCGGCTTCGGGGTGAAGTTCCCGGTCGTCCCGTTCCACACGTGGCTACCGGACGCCCACGTCGAGGCCCCGACCGGCGGCTCGGTCCTCCTCGCCGGCATCCTCCTCAAGCTGGGCGGCTACGGGCTGATCCGGTGGGCCGTCGAGGTGCTGCCGCAGGGGTTCGCCCACGACCGTCCGATCCTGTTCGCGGTCGCGTTCCTTTCGATCGCGTGGGGGTCGATCGTCTCGCTCGCCCAGCGGGACATGAAGCGGCTGGTCGCCTTCTCGTCGATCAACCACATGGGGATCGTCCTGCTGGCGATCGCCGTCGGCAGCTCGCTCGGCCTGCTCGCCGCGGTCCTGTTGATGTTCGCGCACGGGATCGTCAGCGGGCTCCTGTTCATGAGCGCCGGAACGGTCCACCACACGTTCGGCACCCGGGACCTCGGCGCGCTCGGCGGGATCACGCCGACGACCCCGGTGCTCTCGACCATGATCATGGCCGGTTCGCTCGCCTCCCTGGGCCTGCCGGCGCTGATCGGCTTCCCGGCCGAGTTCACGGCGCTCCTCGCGACCTGGGAGCGCCTGGGCTACTGGGTGCTCCTGCCGCTCGGGATCCTGGTCGTCACCGCCGCCTTCTACCTGTGGATGATGCAACGGGTCCTGTTCGGGCCCCCCCGGGGGATCCCCCCGGGCGCGCACGACGTCTCGTTTAGCGAGGGGGCCGGGATGGGGCTCCTCGTCGCCGCGACGGTCCTCTTCGGCATCCTCCCGAGCCTCCTCGTGAACGTGATCGTCAGCTCTCCCGTCAAGGGGTTCCCGGGCCCGTGAGCGTGACCGACGTCCTCGCGACCGGCGCCGAGTTCGCCCCGGTGCTGATCGTCCTCGGCTCGGCGCTGCTGGCGTTCCTCCTGGACGTCGTCGGCGTCCGGCGGCTCGAGGCGGTCGGCGGGGTGGTCGTCGCCGGGACCGGGGTCGCCTTCCTCCTCGTCCTCGCGGACCTGGGCCTCGGGTTCCTCGGCCCGCTGCGGACGATCCCGGCCGCGACCGTGAACGCGGTGCCCGCGGCCGGGGCGAGCCCGCTGTACGCGTTCACCTCGTTCGGCCTCGTGTTCCAGGCGCTGTTCCTGGTCGCCGCCTTCCTCGTCGGCCTCGCCTCCCTCAGCCGGGACTCGCACGAGGCCGGCGCGCCGATCTTCTACGGGCTGCTCGGGCTCGCCACGGTCGGGATGCTGCTGGTCGCCGTGGCCTCCGACCTGATCTTCCTCCTGCTCGCCGTCGAGGTGACGAGCCTCGCGACGTACCTCCTGGTCGGCTACACGCGCCGCGGCGCCCGGCCCCTGGAAGCGGCGATGAAGTTCTACATCATCGGGGCGGCCAGCTCGACGCTCTCGTTCTTCGGCGCGTCGCTCCTCTACGGGGCGTACGGCACCACGAACCTCTACCGCATCGCCGCCGTCGCGGGGGGCGTCGGCTACCCGGTCCTCGCGCTGCTCGGCTACGGCTTCCTGATCGCGGGGCTCGCGTTCAAGACGACGCTGGTGCCGTTCCACGCGTGGGCGGTCGACGTGTACGACGGCGCGCCGACCGACGTGAGCGCCTTCCTCGCCGGCGGCTCGAAAAAGGTGGGGGTGTTCGCCTTCTTCCTGGTGTTCCTCGGCCCGGTGCTGTACGTCCACCCGGGCGCGCCGGGGAACCCGTTCTCGGGCGGCCCGATCGCCCTCGGGCCGATCGTCCAGCTGACCCTCGCCGTGCTCGCGGTCCTCACCATGACGGTGGGCAACGTCCTCGCGCTCCTGCAGCGGGAGATGAAGCGCCTGCTCGCCTACTCGTCGATCAGCCAGGCCGGCTACATCCTGCTCGGCATCGCGATCGGCACCTCCCCGGCGCTCGCCGGCGCCACGTTCCAGGCGCTCGCCCACGTGCTGTCGAAGGGGGCCGCCTTCCTGGTCGTCGCCGGGGTCGCCGGCCTCGGGGTCGGTCCGCTCGTCGACGACTGGCGGGGCCTCGGCAGCCGGCGGCCGCTGACCTGCGCCGCCTTCTCGCTGCTGCTCCTGTCGCTCGCCGGCGTCCCGCTGACGATCGGCTTCGTCTCGAAGTTCGTGCTGTTCAGCGCCGCCGTCGAGGCGCAGGGGTACTTCGTCTGGCTCGCCGTCGCCGGCCTGCTGAACAGCGCGCTGTCGGTCTTCTACTACGCGAGGATCCTGCGCGCGATGTACTTCGAGGCGCCGGCCGGCGGGGACGCCGGGGCCCCCCCGCTGACCTCCCGGCTGGCGGCCGGGGGGCTCGGCTACGGCCGGGCCGCGGCGATCGCGGTCGCGACGCTCGCCGTCGTCGCGCTCGGGATCTACCCGCAGCCGGTCCTCGGACCGATCCAGGCAGCGGCGACGCACTTCCTCGGGCTCGGAGCCTGAGGTGCCCGAGCGGTGGGACGTCGTCGTCGTCGGCGCCGGCCCGGCGGGAGCTTCGGCCGCCCGGGCGGCGGCCGACCTCGGCGCCCGGACCGTCCTGCTCGACCACCGTCCCGAGCTGGGCCAGCCGGTCCAGTGCGGCGAGTTCCTGCCGGCCCGGGAGGAGCTCGCCGACCTGTTCGACGCTCCGGCGCTGATCCGGGCCGCCTACGAGATCCCGACCGCCACCGTCCTGCGGGCCACCCGCCAGCTCGCCTGCGTGAGCCCGAGCGGGCGGCGGTACGCCTTTCCGCTCGCCGGCTGCACCGTCTCGCGCCGCGCGTTTGACAAGGCGCTCGCCCTGCGCGCCGAAGGGGCCGGCGCGGAGCTGCGCTACCCGCGAGGGGTCACGTCGGTCCACGACGCGACGGTGCGCTGCGCGGACGGCTCGCAGCTCGAGGCGGCGGCGGTCGTCGCGGCCGACGGACCGACGTCGACGGTCGGGGCCTCGGTCGGCTTCCGGCCCGAGCGCACCATGTTCCGCATGATCACCGCCACCGCCGACGGGCCGGTCGGGGACGAGATCGCCCTCTACTTCGGTCGGGAGGCGCCCCGGGGGTATGCCTGGAGCTTCCCGCGGGCGGAGGACCTGAACGTGGGCCTCGGCATCCCGTCCGTGCCCGCGGGCCGCACGCTGCGCGGCCTGCTCGACCGGTTCCTCGCGCGGACCGGCCTCGGGCCGGCGCGGGAGCGGACCGCCTGGTGGGTCCCGGTCGGGCCCCCGCCTCCGAGCCTCGTCGTCGGGCGGACCGCCTTCGCGGGGGACGCGGCGAACCTGGTCATGGCGACCAACGGTGGGGGGATCCCCACGGCGATGCTCAGCGGCCACCTGGCCGGCGCGGCCGCCGCGCGGGCGGCGGCGGGAGAGGCCCCGCTCGCGGACTACGACCGGGCCTGGCGGTCGACGCTCGCGGGCCCGCTCGCGCGCGGCGCTCGCCTGCAGCGGCTCGGCGACCGGCTCGCCGGCTCCGACCGGCTCCTCGCGCTGGGAATGCGCTATATCGGCGCGGGCGGTCTCGACGCGATGATGCGGCTGAGGTGGCCCCGGCGCCTCGGGGGCGGCTCGTGACGAGCCCCCCGTCCGCGGCCGTCGAGCCGACCCTGGAGAGCCTGGTCGCCCGGACCCTCGGCGACGAGGCGACGGTCGAGCTGTCGGGTCTCTTCCCCAGCCTTGCCCGCGATCTGGAGACCGTCGACTGGCGGCTCCAGGAGGTCCTCGGCGCGTCGTTCCCCCAGCTGTCGGAGGCGGCGCGGTACGCCTGCTCGGCCGGGGGGAAGCGGGTCCGGCCGCTGCTGATGGCCGCCGCCGGGCGGGCCCTCGGCGCCGAGTCGACCGGGCCGATCGTCTCGCTCGCGGCCGCCTTCCAGCTGATCCACACGGCGACGCTCGTCCACGACGACGTCATCGACCACGCCGAGACCCGCCGGGGCCGCCCGTCGATGCCGCGGACCTTCGGGGTCCCGCTGTCGATCGTCTCCGGCGATTACCTGTTCGTGCGGGCGTTCGAGCTCGCCGCGGAGTACCCGAAGGCGATCATCCTGCGGTGCGGCGAGGCGTGCGCCGACCTGGTCGAGGGGGAGGTCCTCCAGGAGAGCTCGCGGTTCGACCTGTCGGCCGGGCGGGAACACTACTTCCGGGTCGTCGAGCGCAAGACTGCCGCGATCATCGCGGCGGCCCTCGCCTGCGTGGCGGAGATCTACGGCGCCCCGGAACCGAGCGTCTCCGCGCTCGCCGGGTACGGGAAGTCGCTCGGCGTCGCCTTCCAGATCCGGGACGACCTGCTGGACGTCGTCGGCGACCCGGACCTCCTCGGCAAGCCGCTGTTCACCGACTACCGCGAGGGGAACCCGACCCTCGTCTCGCTCGAGGCGTACCACCGCCTGGACGGGAAGCGCCAGGCCGAGTTCGAGCACCTGTTCCAGCTCCGGCGCAAGCGGGCGAAGCACCTCCTCCGGCTCCGGGAGCTCAGCGAGCTCGCGGGGGCGCCGGCGGTGCTCGAGGGGGAGGCGAGCGCCTGGGCCGAGCGAGCGGCCAGCGCCCTGGAATCGCTGCCGCCCGGCCCGTACCGCCGGCTCCTCGAGCGGCTCGCCCGCGGGGCCGCGGAGCGCCGCTTCTAGGGCGCGCGGGCGGCGCGCCGCCCGATGCCGCACCATCGAAACCTACTTGTTGCGCCGCCGGGCTCCTCCTCCCCCGGGCGATGAGCGGCGGCGCCACGGCGAACGCGACGGGCGCGGGGGCCCCGGTGGAGATCGACCACCTTCCCCCGGCCTGGGAGCCGACCCCGGCCCGCCCCCGCCTGCCGGTGGGCGTCGCCGTCGTGGCGATCCTGATCGGCCTCTCGGGGTTCGTGATGGTCCTCGCGGCGCTCCTGTTCGTGCTGAACAACGCGTTCGGGGCGGCAGTCCCCTCCAGTCTCGAGATCTTCCCGTCGATCGAGCTGCTCGGCGCGTTGATCCTGCTGGTGCTCGGCGTCGCCCTCCTCAGCGTGGCGACCTCCCTCTGGCGTCAGGAGACGTGGGCGCTCTGGACCACGATCGTCCTCGTCTTCGCGATGGTCACCTACCTGTTCTTCACCGGGTTCATCACCGTCCTCTTCGTCCTGTTCGTCGTCCTGCTCGTCTACCTCCTCGCGGTCCGCCGCTACTTCTACTGATGCGCCTGACGCTCGGGCAGCTCGCGCCGGCGCCCGGGGACCCGGCGACCAACCTCGCCCGCCTGCTCGCGGCGGTCCGGGCCGCCCCGGCCGACGCGGCGATCTTCCCCGAGCTGTTCCTCTCGGGCTACCGCGTCGGCGACCAGCTCCGGTCGCTGGCGCTCGCACCGGACGGCTCCGATCGGATCGGCGGCGCCCTGCGCGCCGGAGCGCGCGAGGCGGCCGCGACGATCGTCGTGGGCGCGCCGGTGCTCTCGGCCGCGCGGCCGGGGGAGGTCGCCAACGCCGCGGTCGTGGCCGGCCCGGACGGCGCGTTCGCCGTTCAGGCGAAGCGGTACCTCCCGACGTTCGGACCGTTCGAGGAAGGGGTCGCCTTCTCGCCGGCCGACGCGAGCCGGCCGCTCGAGGTCGCCCGCCGCAAGGTCGGGCTCGAGATCTGCTACGACGCCTTCTTCCCCGAGGTCGCCCGGGAGCTCGCGCTCGCCGGCGCCGAGCTGCTGGTCAACGTCTCCGCGTCCCCGGTCACCAGCCGCCGGCTGTTCGAGCGGCTCCTGCCGGCCCGCGCGGTGGAGAACGGCCTGCCGGTCGTCTACGTCAACCGGGTCGGCGTCGAGGACGGCCTGGTGTTCGGCGGCGGGACCGGCGCGTGGGACCTGCGCGGGGAACCGCTCCCGCTCGCGCCGGTCGCGCTGGCTGGCCTCGGACCGGAGGAGCGCCTCTGGCACGCCGAGGTCGATCTGGACGCCGTCGCCCGGTGGCGTCCGTTCCGGCCCGTCCTCCGCGACGTGGCCGCCCGGCCGTCGCGCTAGGCGCCGTTCACCTCGACCGCGACCGTTAAGCTCCCGGCGCCCCCCGTCGGGGCGGTGGCCCCTCCGCAGTCCATCGCCCAGCAGCTCGCGGCGAAGCAGCGGGAGATATCCGTCGCCGAGTTCTTCGAGCGGAACCGGCAGATCCTCGGCTTCGACAACCCGCAGCGGGCGCTGCTGACCGCGGTGAAGGAGGCGGTCGACAACGCGCTGGACGCCGCCGAGGACGCCTCGATCCTGCCCGAGGTGGGGGTCGAGATCGTCAAGGAGGCCGAGGACCGCTACCGCCTCGCGGTCAGCGACAACGGCCCGGGGATCCTCCGCAAGGAGATCCCGAACGTCTTCGCCCGCCTGCTGTACGGCTCCCGCTTCCACCAGAACCGGCAGGCGCGGGGCCAGCAGGGGATTGGGATCTCCGCGGCGGTGCTGTATGCGAACCTCACCACGGCGCGGCCGGCGAAGATCACCTCGAAGGTCGCCGAGGAGGACGCCGCCCACGTCCTGGAGCTGACGATCGACACCCAGAAGAACCAGCCGAAGGTCGTCCGCGAGGACGTCGCGCTCTGGGACCGCGAGCACGGCACGCGGGTCGAGCTCCTCCTCCGCTCCCGCTACCTCCGCGGGCGCCAGTCCCCTCTCGAGTACCTGCGCGGGACGGCGATCGTCAACCCGCACGCCCGCATCCTCCTGACCGAGCCGGACGGCACCCGCCTGACGTTCGAGCGCGCCTCGAACGAGCTGCCGGTCTGCCCGAAGGAGACGCTCCCGCATCCGTACGGGCTCGAGCTCGGCGAGCTCGGCCACCTGGTGAAGGGGACCCGACGCGCGACGATCGCCGAGTTCCTGGGGAAGGACCTTCAAGGGGTCAGCGCGCGGGCCGCCAGGGAGCTGCTCGTCGCGAGCGGCCTGCGGGGGAGCGAGCCGCCGGCGAGCCTCGGCGGACCGGCGCAGGAGCGGCTCCTCGCCGCCCTCCGCGCCGCCCCGCTGGTCGCGCCGTCCGCGGAAGGGCTCTCGCCGATCGGCGCGATGCTCATCAAGCGCGGGCTGCGCAACGTCCTGGGCGAGCTCCGGCCGGAGTTCTTCGCGCCCCCCGTGAGCCGCCCCCCGAAGGTCCGGGGGGGCTTCCCGTTCATGGTGGAGGTCGGGCTCGTCTACGGAGGAGGGATCCCCGCCGACCAGCCGATCCAGCTGCTCCGGTTCGCGAACCGGGTGCCCCTCTTGTTCCAGCAGGGGGCCTGCGCCATCACGAACGCCGTGGCGGGGATGGACTGGCGGCGGTACGGCCTCGACCAGAAGGGGGGCTCCGGCCTGCCGGTCGGCCCGCTCCTCCTGCTCGTCCACGTGGCCTCGACCAAGATCCCGTTCACGAGCGAGGCGAAGGAGGCGATCGCGGAGGACCCGGAGCTCGACCGCGAACTGACGCTCGCGCTCCAGGCGGAAGCGCGCCACCTGAGGACCCACCTCTCCCGGAAGAGCCGGCGCGAGTTCGCGGGCGACAAGTTCGCGATCATCCTCAAGATCCTGCCCAAGCTCGCCGAGAAGACGAGCCAGCTGGTCGGCAAGCCGGTCCCGGACCTCACCCCGGTCGTGACGCGCATCATGGACGTGGTCCACGTGGAGACCCGGATCGCCCCCGACCCGAGCGGCGCGAAGGTCGCCGTGGAGGTCACGAACTACACGCCGCGGGCCCGGGTCCTCGAGCTGTTCGCGGAGATCCCGCCGGAAGCGTTCGCCGGGGCGTCGTTCGACCCGGTCCCCGACGGCACCGACCCGGAGCTCGGCCGGGCGTGGTGGACGCTGCCGAAGCTCGCCCCGAACGGGCGCGCCCGCCTCACCCTCGCCTTCCCGCCG
>JASHRJ010000043.1 GCA_030037395.1 Thermoplasmata archaeon | reverse complement strand
GCCGCGCGTTCGCCGCCACCACGCCGCCGGCGGCCGGTCCGCTCGGGGCCGGCCGGGCCGCCGGCACGATCGGGGCGTTGCACCGGGGGCAGACGGTGGCATCCGGGGTCAGCGTCTGGGCGCAACGGTTGCAGAACCGCGGGGCCATCGGGAGGGCACGCACCCTAGGAGGGTTGAACCTTGCGCTGCGGCTCCGGGGTACGGACCGGGGGACCGACCGGGCCGGCGGCCGCTACGGCTTCCAGACCGGGCCCGAGTACCCTTCCGGGAACACCGGGGGAGGCGGACCCTCCGCGAACGGGTCGGGCCGCGGGAGGGCGGACCGCCCCGCCTTCGCGGCGAGGTACGCGTCGATCGACTCGGCGGCCTTGGTCCCGGCGGCCATCGCGTGGACCACCGACCGGCCCCCGGCGGCGAACACCCCCGCGAGCTCGGTCGCGTAGCCGGGCCGGCTTCCCTCGGGCCATCCCTTCGTGCCGATCTTGAGGCCCAGCGCCCCGGAGAATCCGGTGAGGTCGGCCTTCTCCCCGACGGCCATGATCACGGTATCGCACTCGAGACGGAGGAACGCGTCCGGGACCGGCTTCACCGCGCGGCGCCCGGAGGCGTCGGGGGCGGCGAGTTCCATCTGCTGGAACACCGCCGCCTCCACCCGCTCCGCGCCCTCGAGGCGCACCGGCGACAGAAGCCAGTGGAAGTCGATCCGCTCCGGCTCGGTCTCGCGGATCTCCTCCTCCCCGGCCGGCGACTCCTCGCGGGTGCGACGGTACGCCATCGCCACCGTCGCGCCGGGAGAAATCCGGCGCGCGGTGCGGACCGAGTCGACCGCCACGTCACCGCCGCCGACCACCACGATCCTCTTGCCCAGGACGACCGGGCGGCCTTGGTTGACATCGTAGAGGAAGTCCAGGGCCGGGATCACGCCGCCAAGGTGCTCTCCCGGGATCCCGGGATAGCCGGCCTTGGAGGCCCCGATCGAGACGAAGACGGCGCGGTACCCCTCGTCGAGAAGACTCTCGGGGGTGAAGTCGACGCCCGCGGTCCGATCGGTGACGAACGTGAGGTCGAACCGCTGGAACCGCTGGAGGTCGATCAGCAGCTCGTGGTTCGGCATCCGGTAGTGCGGGATCGCCCCCGCCTGCCCGCCGACCGCCGTCTGCTTCTCGAAGACCGTGACCGGGTAGCCGCGGAGGCACAGCTCCCAGGCGGCCATGAGACCGGCCGGACCGGCGCCGATCACCGCGACGCGCTGGTCCTTCGGGGCGCTCGGGACGTACTCGAGGCCCGCGTCGCCGAACTCGAGGGCGGCGCGCTTGAGGTGCCGGATCGCGATCGGGACCCCGCGGCCCTTCATGACGCACGCGTCCTCGCAGTAGTGGTAGCAGACCTTGCAGAGGGTGGTCGCGAGAGGGTTCTCTCGGAGCGTCAGGCGGGCGGCCTCGTCGAAACGCCCGTCGGCCACCAGGCCGATGTAGCCGCGGCAGTCCTGCGTGATGGGGCACGCCTCGACGCAGAACGGCAGGGCGCACTGCAGGCACCGCTGCGCCTCGAGCATCGCCTCCTCCCGGGTGTACGAGTGCAGTACCTCCCGGAAGTCGGCGATCCGCTCCTTCGGTCGCTCCTCGGGTACCTCGATGCGGAGGTACCGCGAATCGGCGGCCGTCATGCCCCGACTCCGCCGGCCGGCGTCGTCATCGACCTATCGAGAGGTCCCCGACCTTTAAGACGCGCGGTCCCATGCGAGGGACTGGCATGGGTGGTGTGCCCGTGCCGCGCCGGTTCCGTCGTCTCACAGCCAGAGCAGGACTCGCCGCCGGAGCAGATCGTACTCCCCGTCGCTCAGCGCCCCGGCCGCGTGAAGCTCCTTGAGCTTCTCGAGCTCCGCCGCGGGAAGCGGGGTCCGGGCCCCCGGCCCGGGGGTGCTGTCGGCGGGAACGCGCTCGAGAAGCCGGGCCTTCGCCGAGCGGAACTGCTCCGCCGCCAGCGGTCCGTCGCTCGCGGATCGGTGGAGCTCCTCGAGCCGTCGGAGCTCGGCGAGGCCGACCGGGGGCGACCCGAGGGAGCGGGGAGGGCCCGCGAGATTCCCCGGCGGGGCCGTCTCGCCCGGAGCCTCGGTCGCCTCCTCGCGGCGTGCCCGAGAGAATCCCAGCGCGAGGCCGGCAGCGAGCGAGACCGTCGCCGCGACGCTCGCCCACCAGCCCGCGCCCGCGCCCCAGGTGGTGCGATTGCCGGCCGGCCCGCTCGTCCCCCAGAACGACGAGCAGGGGCCCGGCCCGCCGGACGACGAGCACGACCCGGACGGGTTCGCCTGGCGGTAGAGCCCGGGCTGGGCGGCCGGCGTCGCGATCACGAGGGCGGCGGAAAGGAGGAGCGCCGCGAGGGCGAGCAGCGCGGCGAGCCTACGCCCGCCACCGCGACCGCCCCGGCCCACGGCCCGCAGCCATCCGAAGACCCCGACCGCGAGCGCGAGGAGCGCGACGATCAGGGTGACCGCGAGGACCGCCTCGTACAGGCCACCGACCGCCCCGAGACCGACGCTGGCGTAGGACGTCCGCCCGCCGCCCCCTCCCCCGGAGGCCGCGAGCTCCGAACCCGGAAGGAACTCCGCGGTCGACGAGGTCGCACCGGTGGCCGTCGTGGTGTACCACCAGGCGAGGCCGGCGGAC
>JASHRJ010000042.1 GCA_030037395.1 Thermoplasmata archaeon | reverse complement strand
AATGCGTCCCGAGGAAGCGGGGCTCCATCCGGCCGCCGTCGCGCACCCACCAGCCTCCCGGGTCCCGCTTCGAGAGGATCTCGCGGACCCACGGGTCTTGCGGGATGGCGCGCCGCGCGGCACGAACCTCCGGGTCGGAGGGGCGCCGTCCCATCACCTGGGTGAGAGCGAGGTACCGGACCGACGGTTGGCTCGGCGCCAGCAGCCAGCCCAGGGCGCGGTCCGGTCGCACGGAGCCCCCGACGATCCGTTCCTACTCAGTCCCTCACGCTCGCGCGGCCGAACCGGTCGTTGTGAGGGCGCACGGACCGTTGGCCGAGCGTGCGGACCCCGGGGGCCGTTGCTCCCCTTGGCGTCCACCGCGGCCCCGGTCACCCTGCCGGGTCGGAGAGCAGGGCCGGCAGCTCTCCGAGCGACCGGATCTCTCGGCATGGGGCGGGAGCGGGCCGTCCGGTCCGGTTCAGCCACACCGCGCCCATGCCGACGGCGCTCGCTCCGAGATAGTCTGCTTCCCAGGAGTCCCCGACATAGATCGACCCGGCCGGCGTCTCCCCGGCCCGTCGGAGCGCGTACCGGAACACCCGCGCGTCCGGTTTCTGAACCCCCACCTCCTGGGTGAACGTGATCGTCGCGAAGTACTGGGACCACCCCAGGCCGGCGATGATCCGCGGCAGATAGTCCACATGACCCGAGATCACGTGCAGCGGGAGCCCCGCGGCGCGGAGCTGGCCCAGGACCGTCTCGGTTTCCGGAAACGGCACGTGCGAGCGAGGCGAAATCGCCTCCTCTCGGATGTACCGGACCAACGTGTCGATCGGACCCCGGAACCCTATCCGGCGGAGGGCCATCTCGTGCACCCGGTCCGCGAACGACGGGACCTGGCCGACGAGCTCGGGCGCCTGCGGCCAGAGCTCCTCCCAGCACTCCTCGTTCGCGCGCAGATACTCCTTCCACGGGAGCGTGACCGAGGCGCGGCGGGCGGCCTCCTGGAAGAACGGGAGGAGGTCCGCCCGCGATTGGCAGAGCGTTCCCCCGAAATCGAGGAAGACCGCCCGGGGAGCCATGGCCCGCCGCCGGCGAGCCGACCGGCCCCCCTTACCGTTTTGGGGGCTGAGCCCGACGGCGCAGTCTCGGTAGGCCGTTCCGCTCCCGAGCTGGGCAGACGGGGCAGAGGCAAGGCCCCGCGAGCCCTGGGAGCCGGCGTTCGGTCGGTCGTACCGACTCGACGCGGTCGACGAGCTCACGGCCTTCCGCCGAAGCAGGCGGGCCTTCGGGAGGCCGGACGCGGACGAACGTCGCGAGGGCTCCGACGCGATCGGTGCCGCGGTCAGAACGGGGCTTGCCCCGGCCGTCTACCGAGCCCTCTACGCGGCGTCCTTCAGCAGCGCGCCGAACGATGACTTCCGCTGGATCTTGCCGTGCTCCAGCTCGAAGATGTCGCAGAACCGAACCGAAAGCTGGGTGCCGTCCTTCTTGCGGACATGGGCCGTGCCCTCGACGACCACAACGTTGCCTTCCTCGGTCATCCGCGCGATCTCGGCTCGGAGCTCATCGTCCCCGTAGTTCTGGACGAACGCGGCCTTCCCTCGCGTTCGGACCCCCGTGGGGGGGACTCCGTCGCCCCACTCGATCCACTCGACGTCGTCCGCCAGGAACTCCGCGGCCTTGGAGCGGTCGGGTGCGGTCAGGTGGGCCTCGATGACCTTCTTGTTCGGGCTCATGGCCGCCGAGACCGCCTGCGGGGATATGTAATCGTCCGCCAGGAGCCGTCTACGATCGGTCACGGGTCGCGGGCCTCCCGGCCGCGCCGGCGCCCCGCAGCTCCGATTCGGCCGCGGACCTGGGGGCGCGGAGCGCCTCCCCGAGAAGGAGCTCCGCGTTCCGAGCGGTTCGCGCGAACCCTGGTAGGGGCTCCCCTGGTCGCCACCCCTGCACCGACGTTGCGGTCGGCCTCGAACGGCGGGCGGCGTGGGGGCCGAGGACGGTCCGAGCGTCGGCCTCGCTCGTGACCTTCGGGCGAGGATCCGACCCCCGACGGGCGCCGGAGACAGGAGCCGGCCGGGGCGGAGGCACTGCCCGCCAGCCGTTCCTCGAGGAGCGCCCTACGGAGGGCTCGGTCCCTCGCCGGGCCCAAGCACCGCCTCCACCCGGGGGACGGTCGCGGTTCCGACCCGGCGGTCCCAGCCCGGTTCGGCGGAGGACGGCGAACGCCGTGGTGGCCCGGCGAGGCCCGGGCCGGCCAGCCGCTGCGACGCACCGCAGCGTGGGTCCTGACGGGGAACCTACCCGGGGTCGTGTCGTCCACGCTAGGGTCGCTCAGCCCGGCCGTGCCAGGAGCTTCTCTCCACGGATGGTCGTCCGCTGCACACGGAACCCGAGTCGCTGGTTGATCTTGCGGATGGGGGTATTCAGAGAGTCGTTATCGGTCGTCACGTACCGGTAGCCGCGGGCGCGGGCGAGCTCGATCGCCCGTCGCTTAAGCTCGGTGGCAAGGCCCTGTCCCCGGAACTCGCGCAACGTTCCCGTGTAGCCGACGTGAAGCGTGTCCGGGCCCCCCTCCGCACGCTCGAGGGCCGTCATCGAGACGTAGCGGTCTCCGACGCTCGCGACCAGCGTCGCCTCCGGAAGGAATCTCGGGTCCCGGAACGAGATCGCGAGGAACTGTTCGAACGAGTAGCGGGTGGGCGTCCCCATGGACGGGACATCCTTCCCGGACTCGATCCGAAGCCGATAGAGGCGCTGCCGAACCTCCCGTCGGTTCGGGCCCTCTTGCGCGATCGAAGTAAACCGGACCTCCCCCCGCGGTGAGACGGCCGCGTGCCGCGGGCGCGATCTCTCGGAGAGGTCTAGCCGAGAGGCCCAGCTTCGGCGTCGCTCAACGAAGCCGGACCGTCGGAAGAAGCGGACGCTCCGGGGGTCCTCGGCTCGCACGGAAGCCCACAGCAG
The DNA here is from genome assembly GCA_030037395.1 of Thermoplasmata archaeon. GTDB lineage: Archaea > Thermoplasmatota > Thermoplasmata > Lutacidiplasmatales > UBA184 > Lutacidiplasma. The sequence goes on along the minus strand of JASHRJ010000042.1, from coordinate 10,216 downwards.
CGTGGCCCCTCTCCTCCGCGCGGCCTCCTCCAGAACTTCGAAGAGACTCCTGCCCAACCCCCGGCCCTGGCGATCCGGGTCGATCATCAGCTCGACGGAGTACTTCGCCGGATCGAAGTTCCAAGGGCTGTTGTTCAGGGCCCCGAATCCCACCACGGCCTGGGTGACGGCATCCTCCGCGACGATGCCCACGTGGAAGATCCGCGGCTCCTCCAGCAGCCTAGCTCGCTGGCGGAACTCCTCGCTCGAGATCGGGTTGTCCGGATAGAGCCGGGCCTGAAGCTCGCTCTTGACCGGGTAGTCGGAGTCTCGAACCCGTCGAAGGCGCCAAGCCGGTCTCCTCATCTAAACCTCGACCCCCGGTGGCGGCGCGGAGGCTACCCGCTCGATCGGCGGGGCGGATCGAGATCGGGGCCCGCGGGTACGTTCTCGGGTCCGCGGGCCGGTGACCGCGCGAGAGCACGCGACGGGGACTATCCTCGTTCCGGTACCGCGACCGCGACCTCGCGCAGGGTTCTCCCGGGTCTCGCGACGGTCTCGCTGTCCGGAGGCAGCCTTCCAGCTCGGCATCGATCGGATCCACGCCCACGCCGAGAGTGTGCCAGTCGGAACGAAGGTGGCGGGCCCCGGGCCGTGGACGGCCGGACTACCGAGCGCAGGTTCCACGGGCCACGAGATCCCAAGCCCCCATCATCTCCTGGAACCTCCCGGCCTCGGGCCGGCCGTCGTGGAGACGAGCTGCCCTAAATCGGTTGGCCTTCCCGCTACGCTGGCCGATGCGCCAGTTCGACGGACCCGGGGAACCCCTCGTGGCCGCGCAGGGGGGTCTTCTTCTCTGCTGCGGCGCGCTGGCTCTCGCGAGGCCCCTCCCGGCTAGGTTCGGAGGGCCAGGGCACCGCGAGGGCGGTCCTTCCCGGGGTGCAGGGACCGGCCGACGCACGCCCCCCGAGCGGCGGGGTACGGGTCCCCCCGCGTCGTCCCGCCGGGACGGGGTCGCTCGAGCCGACCGGTCGCTTAATTGTGCGGCACGTTCATCGTCCTGACCGTGACCGCCGGCCGCCGCCTCGCGGCAATCGTGTTCACGGACCTCGCCGGGTACACCGAGCTGGCCCAGCGCGACGAGGCCGGCGCCCTGCGCCTGCTCCACGAACAGGACAAGCTCCTTCGGCCCCTCCTGACGAAGCGCCGGGGGCGCAAGGTGAAGGCGATGGGGGACGGGCTCCTGCTCGAGTTTCCGAACGCGCTGGACGCGGTCAGCTGCGCCGTAGAGCTCCAGCAGCGGGTCCACGAACGCGGCGCGGGCGGAGGCGACGCCGCCCTGCGGATCCGGGTCGGGGTGCACCTCGGCGACGTGCAAGGCGAGGGTTCGGACATCCTCGGCGACTCGGTGAACATCGCCTCGCGCATCGAGCCGCTGGCCGAGCCCGGCGGGATCTGCGTCTCGGAGCAGGTGTTCGCCCAGGTCCACAACAAGCTCCCGTACCGGTTGGAGAGCCTCGGCGCCCAAGGGCTCAAGGGGGTCGAGGAACCGGTCCAGGTCTACCGGGTCGTGCTTCCGTGGCTCGGCGGGCCCGACCCGGCCCCGGCGGCCTCGGTCCCGCGGCTCGCGGTCCTTCCGCTCGCGAACATCAGTCCCGACCCGAACGACGCCTACTTCGCCGACGGCCTGACCGAAGAGCTGATCTCGACGTTGGCCCAGGTCCGCGGGCTCCGGGTGATCTCGCACACCTCCGTGAACCAGTACCGGGGGACGACCAAGCCGGTCGCTCGGATCGGCTCGGAGCTGGGCGTCGACCACGTCCTAGAGGGCAGCGTCCGGAAGGCGGGGGACCGGCTGCGCATCACCGTCCAGCTGATCGACACGCGGACCGACGAGCACCGGTGGGCTCAGACGTACGACCGCCAGCTCGAGAACGTGTTCGCGATCCAGGCGGACGTCGCCGAGCGGGCGGCGGACTCCTTGAAGGTCACGCTGCTCCGCTCGGAGCGCGAGGCGCTCCGGGAGGAGCCCACCCGGAGCCTCGCCGCCCACGAGCACTACCTTCGCGGGATCCGCGCGGAGCGCGACTTTGGGAGCGCCGGCGAGGGACTCGACCGGGTGGACCGCGAGATCGTCGACCACTTCGAGCGGGCCCTCCGCGAGGACCCCCGGTACTCCTCCGCGTACTCCGCGCTCGCGACGCACCTGCTCGCGACCGGGGGCATGACCCGCGCGGCGAAGGGGTTGTTCCCCCGGGCCCGGGAGCTCGCCGCGAAGGCGGTCGAGCTGGACCCGGACTCTTCGGACGCCCACACCGCGCTCGGGAACCTCGCGATGCAGGCGGATCTCGACTGGGCGCGGGCCGAGACGGAGTTCCGGCGCGCGATCGAGCTGAACCCGAGCAACTCGGCGGCGCACGCATGGTACGCCTTCCTGCTGATGACCCTGCAGCGGCTCGACGAGGCGGAGCGGGAGAACCGGGCGGCGATCGAGCTGGACCCGCTCTGGGCCCTCCCGCGCTTCCAGCTGGCGGCCGCGTTCGAGTACGCCGGCGACACCGCCGGGTGGCTCGACACCCTGGAGCGGGTCGTCGCGGTGATCGGCAACCTCCCCGGGGTGGGCCTCAACATGGCGCTCGTCCACGTCCGCCAGGGAGATCCGGCGGGAGCTCGGGCCCTCCTCGACCGCGAGGGAACGCCGGCGGACCTCCCGAGCCGGACGGCCCATGCGCTCGTCCTGGGGGGGCTCGGCGACCTAGGGGAGCTTCGGGCGCTGATGCACGACTTCGAGGAGGGACGGATCGCGGAGTTCGTGTCGCCGTACGGCGCGGCGATGGCGTACTCGTATCTCGGCGAGAAGGAGAAGGCGCTCGCGATCCTTTCGGAGGGCCAGCGGGACGGGGACCGCGCCCTCTGGGCGTACTATCAGTCGACGTTGCTCGACCCGGTCCGGGACGACCCTCGGTTCGTCCGACTGATCGCGGAGATGCGGCTGCCGGCGGGGCTTCGTCGGCCGCGGTTGTCCCCGAGGACCGCCTGAACCCCCCCGGCGTGCGGCGGCCGGGGTGGCGGTCCGTCGGATCCGACGGCGGAGGACCCCTCGGGTCCTCCCGACGGAGCCCGTCCGAACCCGTCGCCGGGGTCACCGGGCGGCGGGGGTCGGGAGCGCGACGCGGACCTCCCGCCCGCAGGGAGCCCCGGGGGACGTCAGCGCCGACCGCCCCCGGGTTCGGGCGCTGACCTTCCCCGCGACGCTTCGAGCGCCCGTCGCGCGTACCCGTCGGCCCCGAGCTCCGAGAACAGGGTCGCCGCGCGGTCGAGTCGCTCCCGTCCGCTCTCCTGGGGCTCCCGCTGGAACTCGGCGTCCCCCAGGAGGTAGAGGGCCCGGGCGGTCTCGAACGGCCAGCCGACGGCCTGCCAGGCGTCGAGGCTGCCCTGCAGCTCCGCGATCGCCTCGGGCAGCCTTCCGGCGGCGCGCGCGCGCTGCCCGCTCGCCCGCCGGTACAGCGCGCGGGTCCATCCCTCGTCCAGCGCGCCGGCGACCCGACGCAGCGCCTCGAGCCAGCGGTCCGCGGCCGCCGCTTCGTCCCGGACCACCGCCACCGAGATCCCGAGGCCCAGGAGCTGGCTCCAGACCAGCGCGTTGGCGAACGTCGGCTCGTTCCGGACGCCTTCCTCCAGGGGTCCGGCAACGGCCGTCCACGCGGCCTGCGGGTCGCCCCGCTCGGAGTCGTACGCCCCCCGCGAGAGCGCGACCAGCGGCCGGGCCTCGGGGGAGCCCAACAGCGCGCGGTACCGGGGATCCTCGAGGTCCCGGAGGCTCCGGGCCGCGGCGTCCAGGTGCCCGCGCTCCGTCTCCAGTCGGAGCAGGAGGAACGTCGCCTCGACCCGCTCGAGGAGGTTCTCCTCCGGCTCCTCGGCGAGGACGCGCCGGCCGACCGCCTCCGCGGCCTTCCAGGCCCCCGAGACCCTGTCCAGCTCGGCGAGCCCGAGGTCGATCGCCGTGTCGTACCGGCGGATCCCCTTCCGTCGCGCGACCGCCCGGGCCTTCTCCAGGTACTGCCGGGCCGTTCCCACGTCGCCCTTCCCGAGGAAGAACAGGTTGCTCCCGACGTTGTAGAGGATCCCCGGCTGCGTCGGGTCGTCGGTCGCCTCGAGCTTCTGCGCAAGCCGGCTCGCGAGCGCGATCGCCTCCGTCTTGTCGGCGATCGGGGACGCCACCGCGAGGAAGTACGTTCCGAACGCCTCGGTGCGCGGGTCGCCGAACCGTCGCGCGAGCTCCACGCTCGTCCGGAACAGCTCTCGCGCGCGGGGGATGTCCGCGCCCCACCGCAACGTCTCCGCCGCGAGGCTGTAGGTGGCCTGGGCGAGCTCGGCGGAGTCTCCCCCGGCCCGCAGCAGGGCCACGGCCTTCTCCGAGTGCCCTACCACCTCGCGCTCGCGCCCGGGCAGGTCGTTGAGCAGCATCGCCATCCACGAGTGGACGGAGGAGGCCTTGCGGGGCTCCCCGGCCCGCTCCCAGAGGTCGGCCGAGGCGGTGTACTTCTCGAGCGCCCGCGAGGTGCGTCCGAGCAGCTCCAGCTCCTTGGCGAGGGCGGCAAGGGTGTCGGCCCGGCGCGCCTCCGGCGTCGGGAGCTCGTCCATCAGCTCCAGCGAGGTGCGGTACCGCTGCTCCGCCTCGGCGTGGGCGAACAGCTCGCTCGCCCTGCGGGCCGCGACGAGCGAGTACTCGAGCGCCTTCGCGGGCACGTCCCCCCGCAGGAAGTGGTCGGCCAGCCGCGGGGCCAGCTCCCCCGCCCGCGGACCGGCGGTCCGCTCGAGGCCCTCGGCGATCTTGCGGTGGTAGGCGCGGGCGCGGACCAGACTGAGGCCCTCGTAAAGCACGTCCCGGGTCAGGGTGTCGCGGAACGCGAGCTCGACGTCGCCGGCCGCCCCGGGCCGCTCCTCGATCAGGCGGGCCTGGAGCGCCCGCTCCACGCAGATCAACAGAAGGTCGTCCGGCAGCCCGCTGATCTCCCGGAGGAGGGAGAACGGGATCCGGCTCCCGGCGACGGCGGCGGCGCGAAGGACCTGGAGGGTCGCCGGGTCCAGGCCCTCGAGCCGCTCCCGAAGGACCTGGTGGACCGTCTCGGCGATGCGGAGGTCCGCCTCGGGGTCGAGGGTCCAGCCCTCGGGCGTCCGGCGGAGCGCGCTGCCCTCGATCTGCCGGCGGAGGAGCTCCTCGGCGAACCAGGGGTTGCCGTCGCACCGCTCGTGCAGCCGACGCCGCAGCTCCGGGGCGAGGCCCGGGCTGAGCGCGTCCAGGAACCGGTCGAACTCGGCGCCCGCCAGCCGCCCCAACGGGACGACCACGCTGCCGGGCTCCCGCCGGCAGTCCGCCCAGAGCTCGGCGGTCCCGGGGGTCTCCGAAGGGTCGCGGTCCCGGGCGGCGATCACCAGGAGCCACCGGTGCGCGGGGGCGGCGCGGATCGCCCTGCGGACGAGCCGCTGCGAGTAGGGGTCCGCCCACTGTACGTCGTCGAGGAACAGCACCACGGGGGCTTCCTCGGAGAGCTGGACAAAGAAGCCGACAACCCCTTCCATCAGGCGGTCCTCGATCAGCTCGACCCCGGCGGGCGAGGCGGGCGCGACCTCCCCGATCCGCTCGGCGATCTCCGGCACGAGCCGGGCCACCTCGGCCCGATGCCCTGCGCAGGCCCGGACAAGGACCTCGGGTGCGGCCGACCGCGCGAACGCTCGGATCGCCTGCGCCCAGAGGGCGTACGGGACGTCCCGCTCTCCGCGCAGCGCCTGCCCCCGGAGGATCTGCAGGCCCCCGGGCGGCGTGCGACGCAGCCGTTCGTCCACGAGCCGGCTCTTTCCGATCCCCGGCTCGCCGAGGAGGACGAACCCCGACCCGTGGCCCTGCCGCGCCCGGTCGAGGGCGCCGAGGAGCACCGCGGACTCGCTCTCCCGGTCGGTCCACGGGGTCACGGCGGGGACCGGAGGGGCCTTCCACGGGAGGTCGACGCGGTAGACCGCGATCGGGGCGACGATGTGCTTGAGCGACGGCGTCGGCAACTCTTGGAGCGGCAGCGACAGGCGCCCCCGGACCTGGTCGTGGACCGATCCGGAGATCAGGAGCCCGCCCGGCTCCGCGAGCGGTTCGATCCGGCTCACGACGTTCACCGTGTCGCCGAGGATGTCGTCCCCCTCCGGGATCACCTCGCCGAGGTGGACCCCGATCCTCAGGTCGATCCGCTCCCCCTTGCGCGTGCGGTTCCGCTCGTCCAGCCGGCGGAGAATCTCCACGCCGCACTCGGTCGCGGAGAGGGCGCTCCCGAACTCGAGGAGGAAGCCGTCGCCGAGCGTCTTCACCTCCCGGCCGTCGAACCCTCCCACGACGCCGCGGACGATCCCCCGGTGCTCCTCCAGCAGCCGTAGGGCGCGGGCCTCGTCGCGCTGGGTCTGCAGCGAGTAGCCCACCATGTCCGTGACCATCACGGCGGCCAGACGACGCGCCACGGAGCGCCGCGGAAGGTCCGGGGTTAGATTAAGCCCCTAGGGGAACCGAGGGTCGCGCGAGGCGGAGGCTCCTCCCCGAGGCCCTGGCGGGACGCGCCCACGCCCGAGAGGGGGACCGGGAACCGTCTCAGCCTGTGGCGCGAGGGCTAGCGGCTCGCGGTGCGGCCGGTCGCGCGGATCGCTCGACGGCGGCGACCCCGGCCGCGCCGAGCGCTGGCGAGGCCGCGGCCGGCGCCGGCGCGACCGTCGGCCGGAAGGAGACCGTGACGTTCAGCGGCTCCCCCCGCAGGTGAACCCCCCGGGGGACCCCGAGCGCGCGGTACCCCGAGATGGCCCCGACCTGGTACGGGTGCGACCCGTTCGGCAGGACGAAGAGCACGTCCGGGTTGCCCCCGGAGGAGTGCGTGACGCTGCCGATCGTGACCGACCAGGTGGTCCCTGCGGGGAGCCCGGACTCCGTGAACGTGACGAGATACAGGACCGGGACGAACGAGAGGGCGACCTGGACGGATCCTCCGTCGACGGTGACCGTGCTCGCCGCGGGCCCGCGGTAGCCGGCGATCGGTCGGACGCTGTACACGTACGTCCCGTTCGGGAGGTCGAGCGAGAGCGTCCCGGTGCGGCCGGAGCGGCTCTTGCCCCCGGCGGACACCTTCCACGCGTGGCGGGCCGGCAGGCCGGTCTCCGTGAAGGTGACGGCGTACCGTTCGACCGTGAACCGCACCGTTCGCGATGCCCCGTGGGGCCCCACGGTCAGGGGCGTCGGGGCCTTCGGCGCGAACCCGGGGACAGCGCCGAGAGCGTACGTGTACGCCCCGGGCGCAAGCGCACACTCCAGCCGTGACGTGTTCGCGACGATCCTCGACCCATCGACCTCCACCGACCACAGCGTCCCCGCGGGGAGGCCGGTCTCCCGGAAGACGACCGGCGCGAGGGAGCCCGAGCTTGGCGCGAACGTCGCGACGGCTTCCTCGGAGGCTCCCTGGACGGTGATGCTGCCCACCGGACCGGTGAGGCGGTAGCCGTCGACCGGTGCCACCGTGACCGGGTACGTCCCGTTCGGGAGGAACACCGTGACGGAGGTCGAGGCGGTCGCGTACGAGCTCCCGTTCACCTCGACGGACCAGCCCGTGCCGCTGCGGAGGCCGGCCTCGGCCACGGTCGCGGCGTACTTGGGCGAGGTGAACTGGACGGGAACGGTCGGGGCCGCGCCGGTCGAGATGTTCACCGTCAGGTTGGTGGTCGTCGCGACGCCGTAGCTCGAGTACGCGGTGTACTGGTACGTCCCGGCGGGCAGGAGGACCACGGGCGAGGTCGTCCGGGAGAAGAACAGGAAGTGGACCTTCACCGTGGTACGCGAGAAGATCGGAGGGACGGGGCCGGGCGCGCGGGCGACGCCTCCGGGGAGGACCGACGCCGTCCCGTTCACGGAGACGTTGCCGGTGAGGTTGATGTTCCAGAGACGGCCCGGCGCAAGCCCGGCCTCCTGCACGGGCACCGCCCGCGCGGGCTCAAAGAGCAGGTCGACCGTGACCGGCGCCCCCTCGACGGTGAGGTTGCCGAACTGCTCGAGCGTCTGCCAAGAAGCGTTGGCCACGCTGTCGTTGAAGGCGTACGTTCCGTTCGGCAGCGCGACCGAGACGGCGCCGGAGCCGCCGACGGTCACGTTCGCGATCGTCGGCAGGCCGCCGACGCTCACGTTCCAGAGCGTGCCGTCCGGCAGCCCCGTGGCGACGAACGTCACCGAGAAGATCGAGGCGGTCGGCGTGTACTCGTAGATCACCGGGCTGCACCCGCAGGCGAGACTGGCGGAGTCGGTGTAGTCGGTCCCGACGAGCGACAGCGTCCGCCCCCAGAGGACCAGGTCGGAGAGGGTTCCCCACTCCGTACCGATCGGGATCGGGAGCCCGGTGACGTTCCGCTGGTACACGGTCGTCCGGGGCCCCTGGGCGACGCCGAACCACGTGGCGCTCCCCGCCTCGCTCACGAACGTCACCGACCCCGAGGGGGTGGGGAACGGCGCGAAGGCGCTCCCGTTCGCCGGATCGAACTCGACGACCCGGGAGGAGTACCCGACGAGGAACGCACTCCCGGTGAAGGTCACCAGGCTGTACGCCGGCCCAAGGAACGGCGGGTTGCCGAACGTCCCGCCCAGCTTCGCCGAGAGGTTGGTCACCGTGCCGTTCGTCGGTCCGTAGAAGTACGCCGCGCCGTCCGTCGCGAGGAGGTAGCCTCCGGCCCCGAACGCCGAGTAGTACCAGCCCCCGGCGAGATGCGGGAACCGGCTCGTGAGGTTGTCGAACGTGCCGTTGGCGAGGAGCCCCACCTGGGGAGCCGAGTCGCCGTTCGCTTCCTCCACGAACAGCGTGGTGCCTCCGCCCGAGCTCATCGACGCGAGGTCGTGGCACCCCCCGGAAGCGGTCCACCACGACGGAAGTTCCGAGGCGAGGTCCTGGACGGTCCCGTTGGACGGGTAGTACTCCGCGAACAGGACCCCGCCCGGGCAGTTGTACCCGGTACCCCCGAGGAGGACGCCGCTCCCCTCGGGGTCGGCGAACGACCAGTAGCCGGTCGACGCGCCGACCACGGTCCTCAGGCCGCTCAGGTTCCCGCCGACCGTCTCCGGGGTGGCCGCGACGCCGTTGCCGCCGGGGAGGACGAGCGCGCCGCTGGCGGCCGCCTCCGCCCCGGCCCAGAGCAGCTGCGGCGCCAGCGTCGCGGTCTCGTTCAGCACCGGGGAGGGCGCGGGGGTCACGTTGGCTCCCTCCGCGAAGAGCGAGCTGTAGAGCAGGCCCCAGCCGGTCGGGTCGTTGCCGCTCCCGCCGACCCCGAACGAGTACGACCCCTGCGCGGCGTAGTTGGGGGAGAAGCTGTAGTTCGAGAGGTTCGTCGCGAACCACCCGTAGCTGAGGTTTCCGCCGGTGGTGTTCTCGTCGGTGACGTTCGCCACGATCGAGTCCGTGGCGATCTGATACCTCACGACGAAGGAGAGATAGTTGCCCGCGTCGGGAGCGCCCCCGAACGAGCGTCCCAGGGCCCCGAGGCCCTGGATGTTCGAGCGGCCTACGACCCCGCCGGCCCCCGGCGTCACGAGGTACAGGTTGAAGTCGCCGGCGGCGTCGCCCCCGCAGGCAGAGTGCGTGTAGGCCGGATCCCATTGCACCGCGATGTACGGGGTCGACGAGTACGGGAAGATCACCGACCCCTGGCAGGGAAGGAACGTCCCGTTCGCCCCCTCGGGGTTCGTCGCGTAGTAGGGGAGCTGCCAGCTGACCGTCGAGACCGGGGTGACGAACAGGTACGCCTCGAGACCGTCGCCGGAGAGCGACGGCGAGAACGTGCCGACGGCCGAAAGCACCGGCGACGAGCCCGGGGTCGCTTGGTTCTCGAGGAGGAGCCCGGCGTCGTGCCCGACCGCCGGAATGCTCGCCGCCAGCTCGAGGACGGGCGCGGCCGACGACCAGAACCGCGAGGTCGACGACCCCGTCAGCAACGTGGGGAACGACGTGTCGGTCGAGCCCAGATACCCTGCGTACGTGAGCGACGGCGCGACGTACGTGCGACCGCCCAGCAGATCGACGGCGACGTTCGAAGGGGCCACGGACCAGGTGATCGTCTCGTTGACGCTCGCCCCGTCCACGGCCACCGTGCCGGCAGAGTCGTTCGCCTGGTAGCCGGGGACCGGGGAGGCGGACCACGCGTAGGTGCCGTTCGACTCGTTGAACCGAACGGT
>JASHRJ010000041.1 GCA_030037395.1 Thermoplasmata archaeon | reverse complement strand
CAGCGCCCGTTGCGATGAGGTCCGGGGCGCGGCGCAACGGTCGTAGGGGGTGCGGAGAGAGGTTACGCTCCCTCCACTGCGGAGGTCCTGCTTATTTGGTGCCGCGGGGCAGGGAAGCCATGAAACAGATTCACATCTGGCCGAACCACGTCCGCGTGCCCCACCTCGACCTCGTGTTGCCGCGCGACAGCGAGGAGCCGCTCGCCCAGACGTTGGGCTATCTTGCCCGACTCGGCTTCGACACGCGACCGGCCAACGTCGAGGTTTACGGCGACGTACCGCTCCCCTGATCCCTCCCCTGGGTCAGCGCCGGCGAGTCAGCCCCGGCCCGGCCAACCGGGCTCGGACGCGGTGAGTCCCGACGCTAGAGCCGCGGTCTCTCCATGGAGCGCCGTCCAGGTCGCGCCCGGGCGGCCCTGCACGAGCCGAGCGGGCCCCCCTCCGGCAGCATTCGCCGCCTCCGGGGACCGGCCGGGGTCCTCGCGAGATCGCGCGACCCCGATCGATCCCCGCCGGGTCCGCAGGGCCCGCGTTCCGCGGCCCTCCGACGCAAGGCGCAGCTTAAGGGCGAGAGCGGCTCCCGGGGGTCCCACCTGATGACCACCGAGTGTGAGACGCCCGGCTGCCTTCACCAACGACGGCTCCACGGTCCCGACGACCACTGCAGGGCGTGCGCCTGCACGGCATACACCCGGAACGCTCCTCCGCACCAGACTCGCGCGGAGAGGAAGCAGATCGCACAGGCCCTCCGCCGCTGGTAATGTCCCGACGTCCTACGGACGGACCCCAGATCCTGGGCGACCCCAGGGGTGCGGCGATCGGCGCGTCGCCTGTGGGGTCGGTTGGGCCCGCGGCCCGGGCCGGGTCCAGAGTCCTCACGTGGGAGATGCCGTGCCCATCCTCGAGACAGGGCATCCTCGCGCCAGCGGAAGCGTCGGCGGACCTAGGGTTTCGAGCTCGCCGTTGGCGGGAGCACCCGGGCCGCCCGATCGGGTCCCGGCATCGTTCCCGTCTCACGGTCGAGGGCAGCGGCCCGCCATGAAGGTTCACTTCCTCGGGAGCGGTGCCGGGAACTTTCGAGGCAGCCGGCGCCAGCCGTCCAGCGCCTTGGTCGACTCCCTCCTCCTCGACTGCGGGGCCGGCGCGACCGGCCGGCTGCACGACCTCGGCGCCCTCGGCCAGGTGGAAGCGGTCCTGATCTCCCACCTGCACTCCGATCACGTCGCGGGGATCTTCGACCTTCTGCTTCACACCGTTATCACCCGGCGGTCCCTGCCCCTCACCGTGGTCGGCCCTCCCGGACTCCAGGGGCTGCTCCAGTCGGGGTTCGCCGTCCACGAGACCGTCCTGACCCCGGGGGACCTCTACCCCTTCCGGGTGATCGAAGGCCAGCACCTGGACCTCAAGGTCGGACCGTGGACGATCCGCTCCGTTCCGCTGAGCCACACCGTGGTCAACCTCGGGTACCTGGTCGCCCGGGAGGGTGCGAGCCTGTTCTACACGGGCGACACGCGCGAGCCGTCCGCCGCGGAGGAGGTCCAGGCCGACTACCTGATCCACGAAGCCACGTACGCGGAGCGGTCGCGGTCGCTCGCCCAGGAGTTCGGCCATAGCACCGCGTCGCAGGCCGCCCGGGTGGCCGCCAAGGTCGGCGCCCGACGCCTGTTCCTCAACCACATCGGAGACCAGCCGAACGCTGAGGTCGAGATACCTCAGGAAGCGAAGCGGGTCTTCCCGGAGACCACGGTCGTCGAGGATCGCGCCTCCTACGAGCTCTGATGACCGAGGGACCCCGCGCGCCGCGGCGGACGAACCGGCGATGGCTCGTCGCCGAGTACGCCGACCCGGGGATCGGGGAGAGGAACTTCCGCTGGGCCGAGTCCCCGCTCCCGACGCCGGCGGAAGGCCAGTTCCTCGCGCGGAACCTCTGGCTCTCCTTCGACCCCACGCAGCGGCTGATGATCGCCCGGGGGGACCCGCCGAACCCCGAGGAGGGGTTGATCCCCCGGGGCGAGGTGATGAGTTGCATCGCCGTGTCAGAGGTCGTCGAGTCCCGCCATCCGGGGTTCGCGCCCGGCGACATCGTCCACGGGCACATGGGATGGGAGGACTACACCGTCACCGACGGCCAGTCGTTCACGCCGTCGTACAAGGTGCCCGCCGGCGTCCCTCCCAACTGGGCGCTCGGCGTGCTGGGGCTCACGGGTCTCGTGGCCTACTTCGGCGTCCACGAGGTGGCCCGACCGAGGTCGGGGGAGACGTTCGTCGTCTCGGGCGCGGCGGGAGGGGTGGGATCGATCGCCACCCAGCTCGCGAAGATAGAGGGGCTTCGGGTCGTCGGCATCGCGGGGAGTCCGTCGAAGTGCGACTGGCTCCTCCGGGAGGCGCGGGCGGATGGGGCGATCGACGCCCGCGCGGAGGACGTTGGGAAGCGACTGACGGAACTTTGCCCGGACGGCATCGACATCTTCTTCGACAACGACGGCGGGCCGACGCTCGACCTGGCCCTGGACCGGTTGCGCCCGGGCGGCCGGGTGGTGCTGTGCGGGGCCACCGCGCGCTACGGCGTCAAGCCTCGCCCACCCGGGCCGGCGAACTACCTCTCGCTGGTCATGGTCAACGGCCGCATGGAGGGGCTCCTGGGTCGGGACTACGTCGCGCGACGGGCCGAGGCGTTCGACGCGATGTTGCCGTGGCTTCGCTCGGGTCGGCTCAAGTCCAAGGAGGACGTCCTGGTGGGCCTGCGCGAGGCACCCCGCGGCCTGGCCCGGCTGTACTCTCGCGAGAACGTGGGCAAGCAGCTCCTGAGAATGGACGAGCCGGGCTCCGGCTGATCCCCCCGCCGGCGGGCGATCTCCTCCGCGGCTCGTCGACGGCGCAGCTCCCCGCGACGCGTGCGGTCCGTCGCGGGTCCTGCGCGACGGACCCCGAGCCGGAGCTGGGCCCCGGTCCGGGCCTTTCGACCGCGCGCACCCTTAAGGCGTGGCTCCGTATCGAACCTGCGTCGGGCACCGGCATGGCGCGAGCCTCGATCGGCCGGACCCTCGAGTTCGCGGGGGTCGGGATCTTCGGCGTGAGCGTCCTGCTGTTCGCGTATTCAGAGTACCTGTTCACGTACGCGAACCTGCACCTGACGGGGGCCCCCGCGCCGTCCGTCTACGATCGGGGGTGGGACGCCGAGATCGCGAGCGCCGTCCTCGCTTCCGTCGCCGGGATCGTGTTCGGGTCCGGGTGGGTTCTCCTCCGTCGGGGGGAGCACCGTTCGACCGATCCCTCGGCGATCGCGGTTCGGCGCGGGCTCTCGGTGGGAGCCGGGGTCGGGGTCGTCGCGGGGGCCCTGTTCGTCGGGGGCGATCTGCTGGAGACCGTGGTGCTCGTCTACGGCCGGGAAGGCTGGCAGCTGGCCCACTCGAGCTGCCAGCAGTACTTCTGGGGCGCTGCCCCGGAGGTCCTCCAGGGGCTCGGGTGGGTCCTCGGCGCGGCCGCGCTCTATCTCGTCCGCCGGCGGTAGGTTGAGCTCCCTAGCGCGCGTGCGGGAGGCTGCCCGGGAGGCCCGCGGACCTGCGCCGGGATCCCCTGCTACCGATCCTCTACTCCTCGCGGGGACGGCGGCGCCGTCGCTCCCGGAAGCCCGTGTCCTCGTCGTCGTCGTCCTCCGACCTTCGGCCGAACGTCCGCCGGGGGGGGCCTCGACGCGGCGGGCGGCCCCCGCCGTCCCCGTACCGACCCTTCGGTCGTTGGAAGCGGGGGGTGTAGCCCCGGGAGAACCCGCCGGTCCGTCCTGGCGGCCCGCGTCGGTCCCGGTCGGACCTCGGGGGCAGGGTGAACCGGTTGCCGCAGCTCGCACACGAGCCGGTCACCACGCCGGAGGCGTCGGTCGAGAACGTCAGCGGACCGCCGCACTCGCGGCACGGCCTCGATCGCGGAGCCGAGAGGCCCCGCGGCGATCCTCGGGCCTCGAAGTCGCCGCCCGGACGGCCCCGGGGAGCTCGAGGGAGGCTCATCGTGCGATACTCGATCGTCGCCCCGCAGTCGGGACAGACCGCCCTCGCCAGGTCCGCCGTCCACGAACGGAGCGCGAGGGGGGTCCCGCACTGGGCGCACGGAGGACCCGGCGGCGCGCCGGCCTCGCCCCCGGAGGCACTCTCCCCCCGGTCGGCGGCCGACGGGCCCTCGGGCTCCCCCGCCTCGACAGGAACCCCAGGGGGACTCATCCCCGAGCTCGACTCGAGGACGGTGAAGGTCCCGCCGCACGCGGCGCAGGTCCCGTGGACGGCGTGCACGGTGCGGGGTGCGAACTCGACGGCTGCGCCGCAGCCGGGGCATGAGGACGGCATGGCTCTCCGGGTGCTGTGTCGAGGCGCCCTCTTTAGCTCCCCGCCCCCTCCGGAGCGGTGCGGCGGTCGCCGGGCCGCGCCCCTCGGGCCGTTTCCGCGGAGCTGCCGGGTGACGCGAAACACCTTGAGATCGCACCGTCCGGCTCCGTGCCGGCGTGGGATGCGCCTCCCCCGGAAGCAACGCGCGCGGAAGCAGCCGACCGCTTGGCCCCGCGCGGCTGCGACGAAGGCGAGCAAGAGGAGCGGTAGCCGGTACTGAGCCTACACGCCTTCTAACCGGTCGGCCTACCGGGGCGTGGGCGCGCGGAGTGGGACGGCGACGGGCGACGTTCCCCGGCTGTTCCGGGTGATCCTGCCCGTGTCGGACATCGAGCGGGCGACCGCGTTCTACCAACGCCTGCTGGGGCTCGCAGGGAAGCGGGTCTCGCCCGGCCGGCACTACTTCGATTGCGGCGGGACCCTCCTCGCCTGCTTCGATCCCAGGGCGGACACCGACGATTTCGACCTGGGACCGAACCCGGACCACCTCTACTTCGCCGTCGTCGATCTGGAACGCGTCCACGCGAGGGCCGTCGGGTTGGGGGCGGAGATCCTCGATCCGATCGCCGTCCAGCCGTGGGGAGAGCGATCGTTCTACCTGAAGGACCCGTTCGGCAACAAGCTCTGCTTCGTGGACGAGCGGACGAAGTTCACGGGGTAGGCGGGAGGTGTCCCGCGGCGTGGGTACCGGGAAGGAGCCCGTGGACGGACGGGATCTCGCGCGGGGAGGACGATAGAGGCCGGGACTCCCACGTCCCGTTCCGTCGCCGCAGCCTGAGCGTTTCACCCTCCCCCGCCCCCCTTTTCCCTTGCGGCGCCCGTCGGCGGGCCCGCCGGAGGTACCCGTGACCCTCACCTCGCAGCCGCTCTCGCCGGAAACGTGGCCGGCGTTCGCCCGCCTCGTGGAGAAGCACCACGGAATCTTCGGGGGATGCTGGTGCATCTCGTTCCATCTCGGGCCGGGGGACGGAAAGCGTACGGCCGGAGAGTATCGCGCGATGAAAGAGGCGCGCGTTCGGGAGGGGCGCGCGCACGCGGCGCTCGTCTTCGATGGGGCGGACGCCGTCGGCTGGTGCCAGTTCGGTCCCACCGCGGAGCTGCCGAACATCCGGAGCCGCAAGGTCTACGAGCAGGGGCTCGGCCAGCTGCCCGACTGGCGGATCACCTGTTTCTTCATCGACCGCGAGCGTCGGGGCGAAGGGATCGCCCACGTAGCTCTCCGGGCGGCGGCTCGCGAGATCGCCCGGCTCGGCGGGGGAACGGTGGAGGGGTACCCCGAGAGCGTGGTGGGCCGGAAGGTGTCGCGCTCCTTCCTCTGCAGCGGGACGCTGGGGATGTTCGAGAAGGCCGGCTTCGAACGGACCCGCAAGATCGCGATGCACCGTTGGGTCGTTACGAGGAGGATCGCCCCCGGGTCGTCGGGTCGCGCGGCGGTCCCACACTGACGGGGGGCTTGGGGAACCCCCGGGGGGCCCGCAACAACCCTTACGCCGCGGCGGCGCTGCCTCGACGGGGGCGTCCTGCCTCTCGGGGTGTCGCGGCGGATCGGTTCTGCGATCGACGCGACGGAGAGCCGGGGGAGGAGGAAGGGGCGTTGTGACCGCCAGCGGATCGCGGCTGCGCCGGCTGATCTGCCGCGCCTGCTGCTCGGAGTTCGATCCGAACGAGTTGAGGGGCCCGTGCCCGTCCTGCGGACACACCCTGTTGGCCGACTACGACCTCAAAGGGCTGGACGGGCGGGTCTGGTGGCGAGGGCTCCGGGACCGACCCCCGGGGCTGTGGCGATACCGCGAGCTTCTCCCGGTGGCCGACTCCGGTGCGATCGCCACCCTCGGGGAGCCGACGACGCCGGCGTTCCGCCTGGGGCCGCCGTCGGAGGGCGTGCGGTCCGGGCTCTGGGCGAAGGACGACGGGGCGCTCCCGACCGGCTCGTTCAAGGCGCGCGGGATGACGGTGGCGGTCTCTCGCGCCCGGGAGCTCGGGGCGCAACGGCTGTTCGCCCCGAGCGCGGGGAACGCGGGGATCGCGCTCGCCGCCTACGGGGCACGGGCCGCGATCCCGGTCGTCGTTTACCTGCCGGAGAGGGTCGACCCACGGACCGCCGAGCGCGTCCGCGGCTACGGCGCCGAGGTCGTGAGGACCGGGGCGACGATCCGCGAGGCGGGCGCGGAGGCGCGGCGCCGGGAGGCCGCCCGCGGGTTCGACCTCTCGACCCTGCGCGAGCCGTACCGGGTCGAGGGTAAGAAGACCATGGCGTTCGAGATCGCCGAGCAGTTCGGCCCGGAAGCGCTGCCGGACGCGATCGTGTACCCGGCGGGGGGCGGCACGGGCCTGGTCGGCCTCCACAAGGGGTTCGAGGAGCTGCGGGCCCTCGGGCTCCTCGAGCGGTCCCCGCGGCTGATCGCGGTCCAGTCCGAGGGATGCGCGCCAATCGTGGAGGCGCTCCGGGAAGGGACGCCGCGGGTCCGGGACTGGAGCGAAGCTCGGACCGTCGCGCCGGGGCTCGCGGTCCCGTCGCCGTTCTCCTCCGAGCGCATTCTCGAGGCGGTGCGCGCCTCCCGAGGGGGAGGGATCGCGGTGCCGGATTCGGCCATCGTGGCGGCCGGCCACGACCTCGCCCGGCGCTTCGGCCTCGCCGTCGCGATCGAGGCGGCCGCGACCTGGGCGGCGGTGCCCGCGCTGCATAGCTCGGGGGTCCTCCGCGAGGACGAGCGCACGTTGCTGTACCTCACGGGCCGCGGCGACGGCTGAGGTGCGGCGACCGGGAGATCTGGCGCGCTCGACCACGGACGGGGGAACCCGGGCCGATGCCGCCGTCGTCCTTCCTGGCGGGCGGAGGTGAGGCGGGCCCGGACGCCCGGCTCAGCCCGGGCTCCGGCGCCGAAGGCGGCCGACGCGGATCGCCAGGGACGCCGCCAGAAGCCCCAGGCCGGCGACGGCGACCCCGGTGAACGCGAGCACGAGATACGAGCCCCCGGAGACGATCGAGAGGCCATGGCCGCTCGCCGACCAGCTGGTGCCCACCCGGACCGTGAACGGGTCGTGCGAGCCGTCGTAGACGGTCACGAGGAAGGCGGTGGCCGAGGTGCGCGCCGAAAGGATCAGCGTCCCCCGGTTCGCCTCGAGGTCACCCGCCTCCACGAACTGCCCGAGGTGCTGGCACGCCGGGTCCAGGCAGTTCACGAACGAGTAGCTCACCGGGCACGTCCCGAGCGCTCCCCTGCACGGCGGGCTCTCGACCGCCTGGATGGTGAGGTAGAATCCGCCCCAGGCGGGGGCCGGGGAGAACTGGACCTCCGCGCTCCCGTTCCCCTCCGGGAAGGAGAGCCACGCGGACGCGTTCCGTGGCAGCGCCGCGGCCGCGCCGACGAACCCCAGGGTCGCGAGCTGGGCCCCTACGCAGATGCCTACCAGGACCCACGCCTTGGCGGCTGTGGGGAGCGCGCCGCGGGCCATGGGGGCTTGCCCTCCCGAGGCGTCCCGCCTCCATAACCGCCGCACCCCCACCGTCCGGGCCGGGGGAACGGGGCCGGCCCGTCGGGGTTCGGTCCCCGGCCGTCGCCCGGCGATCGGCTCCTGGGTGCCGAGCCGCCGGACGGGCGCCCCGGGTCCCCGCGGTCGGGGATCGTCGGCCGGCCGCGTTCGGGGCGGCTCGCTCAGCCGAGCGCCGTGACCCGCCCCCAGGCCCGGACCCCGGGCGTGATCAGGAACGGGATGTTGACGACCAGAGCCCCGATGCCGGCGATGGCGTACGTCCAGGAGATGCCGAGGGTGAAGATGAGCACCCCGCCGACGGCGATCCCGGCCGGGATCATCGCGTAGCTGCCGGCCTCGTCGGTCGCGAAGTACCGCCCCAGGAACTCGTCCGGCACCGTCCGCTGCACCCCCGAGAGCCAGGTGGTGTTGCCCATCGACAGGAGCGCGCCGGCGACCGTCGTGAGGGGGACCGCCAGCCAGAGCGAGCGCGTCCAGGCGAGCCCGAGCAGCAGGAGGCCCACGAACCCCCAGGTCGGCAGCAGCCAGAACCCCGGCGCCCGCTCCATGTGCAGCCGCCCGGGCACGATCGCCCCGATTGCGAACCCCGCCGTGCTGGCCGCGACCAGGACGGAGAACCCGGCAGCCCCCTGGTGCAGCTGGTCCCCGGCGTAGAACACCATGAACGACCCCCACATCGTGAGGAAGAAGTTCGAGGCCATCGCGGTCGCCGTGATGATCAGGAGCGCGCGCTGCGTCCGGACGAACCGCAGCCCGTCGCGGACCTCGCCCAGCAGCGAGCGCTTCGGGCGAGCGGCGCCGTCGGGGCGGGAGCCCGTGGGGATCACCATCAAGAAGATCATCGTCCCCGAGACGGCGAACGTCAGGGCGTTGAACGCGAGGCCCACGGAGGCGCCGACCGTGAGCAGGAACAGGCCGCCGAGCGGGCTCCCGACGAACTGGGCGATCGTGCTCCCGCCCTGCAGCAGGCCGTTGCCGTCCGCCAGGTCCCGGGTCTCGAGGAGGCGAGGGACCGCCGCGTTGGTGGCCGGTCGGAACACCGTGCTGAACGTGGCCACGACGAACACCGCGCCGATCAGGACCGCAAGGTCGACCCCGTAGAGCAGGACGAACAGCGCGAGGCCCGCGAAGCAGATCGCCCGCGCGACGTCGCAGCTCATCATCAGCCGCCGCCGGTCCAGCCGGTCGATCAGCGCCCCGGCCACGAGCCCGAAGCCGAGGGTGGGCAGGAACTGCACGATGCCGAGCAGGGAGATGGCGAGCGGCGAGTGGGTAGCGCTGTACACCAGCCAGGTCAGGATGATCCCGCCGACCGCGGTGCCCGCGGCGGAGGTCAACGAGCCGATCCACAGCCGCCGGAAGCTCCGGTGCCGCAGGACCCGCAGCGGGGAGCTGGACGGACCCGGCGACGAAGGATCGGGGATCGTGGGCACGCTCACCCCCAGATGCGCCCGCGGGGACCCCGGAATACTTCACGGTAGCGTCGCCTCCCTGCCGGCCGCGCCGGGGAGACCCGTCCCTCGCTCCTCGGAGAGCCCGTCCGCGCCTCGCGATCGGCACCTCGCCGCCGCAGCGCGCCGGTCCGTCGGGGCCGGGTCCGCCGGCCGCTACCCGGAGGCGCCGGGCTTCGGCGGCTCGCCCTCTCCGGTCCCCTGCGACGCACCGCCGGGGTTCCTCCGTCGGGCGCGACGGAGGAGGAGGAACGCCGCCGCGCCGGCGGCGGCCGCGGCAAGGCCTCCGACGACCGCGTAGCCGGTCCCCCCCGGGAGCCCTAGGAACGCGGCGGGGCCGTGGGACGCGTTCGCTTCGAACGCCACCGCCACGGCGACCGCACGGCCGTCCACCGACACCGATCCCGAGCTGACGTTCGGGGCGTAGCCGCCGACCGCAGGGACCTCGAAGGCGAGCCGGGTCGCGTTCGCCACCTCGAACGTGATCGCGGCGGCCGTCGACGCTCCCAGGGTGCCGTTGAGCGAGACCGACCAGCTACGTCCTGCCGGCAAGCCGCGCTCCGAGAACGTCACCGGGTACTCCGAGACCGGGGACGGGGCGAACGTCACGCTCACCTCGGCCGGGCCCCCGTCGACCCGAACCTCCCCGCCCGTGATGTTCCCCCGATACCCGAGGACCGTGCTCACCGCGAACGGCCAGGTCCCGTTCGCGGCCCGGAACCCTATCGTCGAGGCCGAGCTATGGTTCGAAGTGCCGTTGAGCGTGACCGACCAGTCGGTCCCCCCGGCGAGGCCCGACTCGCGGAAGGTCACGGCGTAGGTGAGCGCGGCGAACGTGACGCTCTCGGATACCCCCGCGTCGTGGACCGAGAAATCTCCCCCGGCGGCCGCGTACGTGGCGTTGCCCGAGGCGACCGCGTAGGTGTAATTTCCGTTCGGCAGCGTCGTCGAGAGCTCCGTCCCGGAGCCCTCGAGCGGCGGCTCCCCCGAGACGTTGGCGTACCATTTCGTCCCGGCGGGGAGGCCGGTTTCGTGGAACGTGACCGGGAACGCCCCGGCGGAGAAGGAGACCCCCACGTCGACCGCCGCGCCCTCGACCTCGAAGCTACCGCTCGGCGCGGAGAGGTTGCTCGCGACGGTCGTCGCGACGTACAGGTACGAGCCGTTCGGCAGCACGGCCACCATCGTGGTGCCGGTGGAGTTCAACGCCGGCCCGCCAGTGACGTTCACGTACCACGCGGCCCCCGCCGGGAGACCGCTCTCGGCGAACGTCACGTTGAAGGCGGTGCGGTGGAACGCCACGGCGACTCCGAGCGCCGCCCCGGCGACCTCGAGCGATCCGCCGCTCGCCGCGTAGCTCGCGTTCGCCGCGTCCGCGGAGAACGTGTAGCTGCCGTTCGGCAGCGGCGTCGAGAGGGTCGGGCTGGTCGAGCTGAGCGGCGCCTCGCCGGTGACGTTCGCCCACCACAGGGTTCCCGCCGGCAACCCGTTCTCCGTGAAGGTCACCGGATAGGTCGTGACGTTCGGCGCGAAGCGGATGAGCTCGCGGACCGAGGACCCGTCGACGACCAGCGTGCCGTTCGCCGGGGCGGGGGTGTACGCCGCGTAGGCGACCGCAGAGAACGGATAGCTTCCGTTCGGGTCGCTGAAGTTGGCGTAGGCGCTCGCGGAGCCCGCGGTCGAGCCGTTGAGATCCACCGACCACAGCGTGCCGGCGGGTAGGCCGAGCTCCTCGAACGCCACGCGGTACGAGACGACGACCCGTACGAAGACCGTCACGTCGCTCCCGGCGACGCTGAGGTGGCCCGACGCCGGGGACGCGGAGGCGTTCGCAACGCTCAGGTAGATGTCGAACTCGTAGCTGCCGTTCCCGCCGACGAACGAGACCGCCGGACCCGACGACATGCCCGTGGAGTAGCTGCCGTTCGAGAAGTTGAGGCCGAACTCCACTGTCCAGGTGGTGTTCACGGGGAGGCCCGAGATCTCGAACGTCACGGCATAGCGGCCGGCCGGCAGCGAGAAAGAGATGTTCTGGCTCGTCGCCGCGCCGTCCACGACGACGGTGCCGCTCCCCGGCGACGGGACCGGGCCCGCAGGGCTCACGGCGTGGACCACGAACGGATAGCTCCCGTTCGGGACCTCGAAGACGTCGGACGTGTTGGTCGAGTAGGTGGTGGTCCCGTTCAGGTCGACGGACCAGAGCGTGCCCGCGGGGAGACCGGTCGCTTGGAACGTGACCCCGTACTGCTCCGGCCCGGTCGCCGGCCCGAGGGCGGTCCCTCGCCCGGTCGCGCCGAGGGGAGCCGCCGCGGCGGCCCCGACGATCGCCGCGCCGGTCGAGACCAGGAGCAGCGCGACCACACCGAACGACAGGACGAGCTTGCCGTCGATCATCGCGCGGTTCTTCGCTCGTCATAGTATACAAACTCGTAGCATCCTGGGACGCCCCGACCGCCGGGCGGGCGCGCGTCGGCCGGGGCAAGGAGCGCCGGGCCCCCCGGCGCGCCCCTGCCTCGCGCGCCCCGAGCCTAGGCGGGATCCAGGGTGATGGCGAGCGGCCCGGTATAGCCGAACGACGGGACCTGCACCGTCACGTTGGTGTACTGGATGCCCAGGGCCGACACCTGCTCCGAAAAGGCGACCAGCTGGAACGGCGCACCGACCGAGGCTCCGGCCCACTCGAGGCAGAACAGGTTGCAGACGACGGGGAACACGGTCGTGGCTCCGGCCCTTATCGAGAACCCGGGGAGCGTGGTGAGCAGGGTCCCGTTCACGTACCAGCTCACCGACGTCACGTGGACCGCCGCCGGTCGGGCCTGCCACGCGGAGACATCCGCCGCTGCGAGGACGACGAGGGCCGCAGCCCCCACGACGATCGCCAGGGCCACGGCCGGGACGCGGCCGGGCGCGGCGCGCCGCAGAGGGATCAGGTCGTACCCGTCGTAGAACGTCGCCACGGGGCCGGGCAGCATTCAGCTGCCCTGGGTGCCGGGAGCGGAGGGGGCTCGCGGTCCCTCGCGATCGCCGCTGCGACCCCGAGCGCGTGGGAGCTTCGGCGTAGCCCGCCCGAGAACGTAAGGCGCGTCCCCGGTACTTGAACCCGGTCCCGCGAGGGAGCGCCCGCCCGCCTGGAACCCTCTCAACCTACCGGTACCTCGCGACCGTCGAGATGAAGGCGTTCCAGGACCGGTACCCGGACGAGTTCGCCCACTGCTTCGGCTGCGGCCGTCTCAACGCGGAAGGCTACCACCTGCAGAGCTACTGGGACGGCGACGGGACCGTCGCCCGGTTCGTACCGCGCCCGTACCACACGGCGGTCCCCGGGTTCGTGAACGGCGGGCTCCTCGCCTCGCTGGTCGACTGCCATGCCACCGGGACCTCGGCGGCGGCCGCCGCCCGGGCGAGAGGGGTCACCGCCGAGGAAGGCCCCCTCCCCAGGTTCGTCACGGCGTCGCTGGAGCTCCGCTTTCGGCGTCCCACGCCGCTGGGGCCGGAGCTCGTCGTGCGCGGCCGCGCCTCCTCCGTCGCGGGTCGGAGGGTCGTCGTCGACGCCACGATCTCCGCCGGGGAGGAGGTGACGGTCCGCGGCACGGTCGTGTGCGCGGAGCTTCCCGCGACGATGCGCCTCGGGGACCGGAGCTAGCGCGTCGCCCGGGCCGGGGGGTCCCGGCCGCGGGTCGCCCGTCCGTGGCCTTAATGCGCCGAGCGCCCGTCCTCGGGGCGTGGCCGCGAGCCGACGTCGGTTGGCCGCCCTCATGTTCACCGACATGGTCGGCTATACCGCCCTCGCCCAGGCGGACGAGCCGGCCGCGCTGCGGGTCCTGGACGAGCACAACCGGCTGCTCCGCCCGCTGTTCGGACGGTACCACGGCCGAGAGGTGAAGACCGTCGGGGACGCCTTCCTGGTCGAGTTCGAGAGCGCGCTGGACGCGAGCCGGTGCGCGATCGAGGTCCAGCGCGCCCTCAGCGACCGGAACCGGGGCGTCGGCCCGCGCGAGCGGATCCGGGTGCGCATCGGCCTCCACGTCGGCGACGTGGTGCCGTCCGGGACCGACGTCCTCGGCGACGCGGTGAACGTCGCCTCGCGCGTCCAGGGGATGGCCGAGCCGGACGGGATCTGCCTCACGCAGCAGGTGTACGACCAGGTCCGCAACAAGCTCGACGTGGCGTTCGTCCGCCTCCCGCCGGCCCGCCTGAAGAACCTCGCGGGCCCGCTGACCGTCTACAAGGTCGGGGCGTCGCCCGCGGTCCCGGGTCGGCCCTCCGGGCGGGCCGAGGGCCGGAGCCTCGCGGTGCTGCCGCTCTCGAACATCAGCCCGGACCCGAGCGACGGCTACTTCGCGGACGGCCTCACCGAGGAGCTGATCTCGGTGCTCTCGCAGGTACCGGGGCTCAGCGTGATCGCCCGGACCTCGGTGCTGCCGTACCAGGCGGCCCCGAAGGCGATCTCCGAGGTCGGGGCCGAGCTCGGGGTCCAGACGGTGCTCGAGGGGAGCGTCCGGAAGTCCGGCACCCACCTCCGCATCACCCTCCAGCTGATCGACGTCGCCTCCCAGCGGCACGTCTGGTCGAACAGCTACAACCGCGAGGTCGGCGACGTCTTCGCCGTCCAGGAGGACATCGCGCAGCGGACCGCGGAGGCGCTCCGGCTCGAGCTCGGCCCGGCCGGGGGCCGCGAGCCCCGCCACCGCCCGACCGCCAACGCCGAGGCGTACGACCTGTACCTGCGGGCGCTGGTCGCCGGTCAGGCCCCAGGGGTCTCGCGGCTCGACGAGGCGGTGCGCTGCTTCGAGCAGGCGACCCGGCTCGACCCGACGTTCGCGGAGGCGTACGCCGCCTGGGCCGACCTGTACGTCGTGAAGGCCGCCGACCACCTTCCGGTCCGCGAGGTGATGCCCCGAGCCCGGCAGCTCGCGGACCGGGCGCTGGCCCTGGACCCGAATTCGTCGGACGCCCACGCGGCGCTCGGCAACATCGCGCTCCAGTTCGACCACGACTGGCCCCGAGCGGAGGCGGAGTTCCTGCGGGCGATCGAGCTGAACCCGAGCAACGTCACGGCCCTCCAGTTTCTCGGCCTCCTGCGGGTCTCCCTCGACCGCCCCGAGGAGGCGAGGGAAGTGCTCCGGGAGGCGGTCCGGCTCGATCCCGGCGGCTCCCCCCGCCGGAGCCTCGCGTGGGCCGAGCTGACGGCGGGCAACGCGGAGGCGGCGCTCCGGCTCCTCGCCCAGGAGCTGGACGCGGACCCCCGCTCGATCGAGGCCCACGTGACGCTGGGCCTGGTCTACGCCGCGATCGGGCGGCGGGACGAGGCGCGCCGCGAGGCGGAGTTCCCTCTCCTGGGGGCCTCGTACGACGAGCGGTTCGACCATGCCCTCCTCGCCGCCCTGATCGGCCGTCCGGAGGAGGCGCGGGCGGTCGCCGCCGAGGCGTCGCGCGGCAAGGCTGGGGCGTACCTGTCGGACGCCTATCTCGCGATGCTGTACTCGGCGCTGGGGGAGCGGGACCGGGCGCTCGATCTCCTCGAGAAGGATTTCCGCGAGGGGGACGGGATCCTCTGGCTGTTTCACCACGGCGTGTACTTCGACCCGCTCCGCGGCGACCCTCGGTTCGTGCGCCTGCTGCGCGCCTACGGCCTGCCGTCGGCGCACTCGCCGGGAGCGGCGCCGCCGACGGGTCGCCCCCGCTCCGGCGAGAAGCGGCCGCCCGGTCGGGCCGGGGGGCCTACGCCGAGGTCGCGCCCGTCG
>JASHRJ010000006.1 GCA_030037395.1 Thermoplasmata archaeon | reverse complement strand
CGGCGGCCCAGCGGGATCTACGCCTGAGACGCGAGCGCCCGAGCGCAAGGGGCTATACGCCCTGTCGCCCTCCCCGCGGAGAGCGGCCCCCCGGGATGGACGGCTTGCAACGTCGGCGGCGGATCGGCACTCGCGCAGGCGGGGTCGCGCTCGCGGTCGCCGTCGCGACGGTCCTCGGCGGCTTGGCCACGCTCGTGGCGTCCGGGGCGGCTCAGCACAACCTGGCTCCGGGTCGTGAGAGCCCGGCTTCGGCTGGGGTCACGGCGGTTCCCCCGAGCCCGGCCGCCGGGACCGCTACGGGCCCTTCCTCGCTCGTTTCCCAGCTGCCGGCGTCCCTCCGCAGCGCCCCGTGGGTCGAACAGCTCGCCGGGACCAATCGCACCCCAAAGCCGCTAACATCGCTCCCCAACCTACAACTCCTGGAGCACGGCACCCCGGAGGTCGATGGGGAGGTCGGCCTTCCGTACGTCGCGCAACCCGCGCCGCTGGGGCTGGCGGACTACGGACTCGGTCCGCACCCGTACACCTACTCCGCGCCGCGGTTCCTCGGCCAGCTACGACTCGATTCGCCGCCGAACGCGACGGATCCCGGCGCGACGGACGTGATCGAGCCCGGCGGCGCCGCGCAGGGTTACGTCGGGAGCGTCTACGAGTTCGGCGTCCAGCTGAACACGATCGCCACCAACATTCTGCTCCCGAACGGGAGCGGGCCAGCGCTGTGGGGGTACTTCTGGACGCAGAACGTCGTCGACTGGAACGACAGCGGCCTTCACTTCGTCTCCGACACGTTCAACCTGACCGAGCCGGTCAACGACGGCCCTTCGGGCGTCGTGGAGCCGGGGACGATCGCGTCCGGGTGCAACAACAGCTCCGCCGGCGTGGACCGTATCCTCACGGTCTACGGCGGGGTCTTGCAGTGCGTGGGCGGGACGATCCCCGTGAGTCCGGCGGCGTACCCCGTAACCCTGCAACTGTACAACACCCTCAGCATCAACGCCCAGAACCGCACGGTGCTCGCCTTCGGCTACACGATCGACGAGAGCGGCACCGACGCGGTCTATTCGGGCACCTCGGACACCGTCGTGTTCAATACCCCGACCGCCCCGGGGCTCCCGCAACCCCGGGCCCCGGGGTTCTCCGTCAACGGTACCGCCGCGACCCCGCTGGGCCTCCTGCAGGATTCGGAGATCGACGTCGTGGGGGACATCGGCGGCGACAACGCCGTGTTTCGCTCGTTCAACGGAACGCTGAACCTCGAGTACTCCAACGCGTCCACGAACACGAGCTGGCAGAACGTTCCGTCCGCGTTCAATTTCGGCAGCGACACCGGCGAAACGTCCACCGGGCTCGCGGACTACTGGCTTCCGAACGACACCCTCGTCGTGCACCAGGGCCCCTCGCTGCTCTACGGGTTGTGGAACGCCACGATCGCGGGGAGCACCTCCTCGTCGGTCTCCTCCGGCGCCGTCCACCTGGAGGGGACGATCTCGCCGGCGTACGGCTTCGCGTTCCTCGCGACCACCGCGAACGACAAGCAGTACGCCTGGCTCCCGACGAACGACACCGGGGGGTTCGACACATACCTGCCGCCGCTCGGAGCCCCGACGCGCTGGGCGTCCGGCTACTGGCTCACCGGGTTCGCGGACGGGTTCGCGCGGAAGAACGGCACGGAGGTCGTCGGGAACGTGACGAACTACAACCTTACCCTAACGTCTTCTCCGGCCACCCTGAACGCCCCGCTGTACATGTTCTCGGGCGCCCAGGCGGCGTCGCTCGCGGGCAACATCACTCCCTCGGCAGCGCCTCCCTACACGTTCTCGAACCTCTCGCTGGACGTGAACATCACCTTCAATCACCTCAACGACTACCTCTACCCGACCTTCGAGCTGGTCATGGCGCAGGGGGTCACGCAGCCGATCGTCGTCCAGAACCTCCTCCAGGGACCGGATGCGCCCCACCTAGGGTACGACTATGTCTGGGACGGGAGCACGGTCCCGAACGCGAGCTTCCCTAGCCTCCCTTCGATCCTGTCCGGCTTCACGGGCTTCACTTCCCAGATCAATCTGTACGGCGGCACCTCGGATGTCGTCGAGAACCAGTCGCTGGTGGGGACCGCGCTGTACACCGGCCTGATCGAACAGGGCGGCGAGATCGTGCTGTGGGGCGACACCGACGCCGTGGTCGCGCACGTCACGTCCACCGACGGC
Source organism: Thermoplasmata archaeon (assembly GCA_030037395.1). Lineage (GTDB taxonomy): Archaea > Thermoplasmatota > Thermoplasmata > Lutacidiplasmatales > UBA184 > Lutacidiplasma. The sequence goes on along the minus strand of JASHRJ010000006.1, from coordinate 6,163 downwards.
TCGCAAGGGGTCTTCGTAGGGGACTCCACCGGCAGCTTCGTGACCGATCTCGTCGTCGACGAGGGGTACGGGGTGCAGGACTTTGGTTCGACCGGTACCACCGTGAACAACGTGACCGGCGACGACGCGCTGGGCGTCGAAGCGTTCAGCAGCTCCCACGGAAGCTACACGAACATCTCGCTCCAGTCCGGCAGCGAGGCCGTCGCCGCGGGGGAGGACTTCGGCGCCTCCGACGACTTTGACCTCTACTACGACTTCGCCGGGGTGACCTCCACGGCCGTGTACGACGTGACCGCCCTTGGGTCGTACGGCGTGAACCTGACGCTCTCCGACAACGACAGCGTCTCCGGGATCTACGCGGCGGAAGGGGCGATCGCCCTCGGGCTGGACCGGGACCAGAACGTCACGGTGGCGAACGTCGCCCAGCTGGACGGCGCTTGGCCGATCTCGGCCAGCTACTCGGCGAACCTTACGTTCACGAACGTCACGGTACACTACGGCGACATCGGGATCCAGCTGTACTGGGTGAACGACACGACGATCTCGGCGGCGAAGATCTACGGGGAGACGTCGGCCGGGATCCTGCTCGTGGGCTCGTCGGACACCATCTCCGGCGGGCTCGTCGTCGACTGCGCGAGCTACGCGGTCGCCATCCTGCTCGGGACCGGGACCGTCGTCGACAACAACGCGTTCCTTGGCGACGACGGGTCTTCCTACGGGTTCAGCCCGGCGCATGTCCAAGCCTACACGGTCGCCGGCAACTCCTTCGACAGCGCGGGCGACGTCGGCAACTACTGGTCGGACTGGCACACCGCCTACCCGAACGGGACCCTCGAGCCGTACCTCGTCGCCAACGGCGTCGCCGACCTGTACCCGCTCTTGCGGGGCCCCGGCACCGTCGCCGTGACGTTCGTCGAGTCCGGGCTGCCGGCCGGTAAGGCCTGGTCGTTCGCCCTGGCCGGCGTCGGCGGCCTGACGACGAACAGCTCCGTGACCCTGGACGCCCCGAACGGGAGCTGGGCGTACCTGCTGCACGGGCCGGCCGGTTGGGAGCTCTCCGGCCTCCGCCCGGCCGCGAACCTCACCGTGGCCGGGGCGAACCTCACCGAGACGTTCCACTTCGTCCGCGGCCGGACCGTCACCGCGACGTTCACGGAGTCCGGGCTTCCTCGCGGACAGCCCTGGTGCGTAACGTTCACGACGATGCTCTGCTCGGAGCGGGCGACGATCGTGGTGAAGAACCTGACGCCGGCCTCAGGCTACCCGTACGTCATCGTCGCGATCGCGGGGTACTACCAGACCAGCCACCTCGGAAGGGAGGTCGTCCTTCCCTCCGGCAGCTTGGACCTGGCAGGGCCCGCGACGATCCACACCAAGTTCACCCAGGTGACCTACGCGGTGATCTTCCTACAGGACGGCCTCCCGCCAGGTAAACATTGGACCGTTCGGGTCACCGGCGAGATCAACGGGCACCTGCGTACGGAGACGAAGGGGGGCTCCTCCCTCGCGTTGATCGAGTTCGCGCTTCCGAACGGGACGTTCAACTACACCGTGGTCGCTCCCCGCGGCTACGTCGCACAGAACGCCACCGGTAACTTCACGGTGGACGGGGCGGGGTTCTACGAGGTCGCGAACTTCACTCCCGAGGCGCGCGCCGGCTCCCCCGGGGTAGTCCCGCTCTCCGCCGAGAGGGCGCCCCCGCCCGCGTCGGAGCTGGCCGCTCGCCCGAGCTCCCCGGGATAGGCCCGGTCCTCGCCGGGCCCGAGGAGCCCCGGAGACCCCCGCACGTCGTGGCGGCGTCCCCGGCGCAGGCCCCGAGGTCGCCTCTTCCACCGCCGCACTATCGCGAACGCAGGGCCGGGGGGCACCCGGCGAGCTCCTCGAGAGCAGGGTACGGGGTCCCGGACCCGCGCGTGGGTGCGACGCGCGCGGTTCCGACCCTCGTACGTCGGACGCCGGGCGCGCGGCGGCGACGGCTGGGGCGCCGGTGCTCCAGGGCAGTAGGGCGCCGGAGGGGAATCGCTGCCGGCGCGCCGCTCCGCCGAAGGTCTAAATAGGCCGCGGCCGGCTCTCCGACCGATGGCCTCCGGCAGCACCGCTTCGAGCAGGGCCTGGCGCGGCCGCCTCTCCGTACCTCCTCCCGACACCGTCCCGGGCGTCGTGCTCGCGGTCGGGTTCGGGTTGGCGCTCGTCTACGTACTCGTCCTCGTCGCGGAGTACCCCGCGATGGAACACGCGGCCTTCGCGATCGGGGCGCTCTCGCTGCTCCTGAGCGCGGTGGCGGCGTTCTCGCTGGCGGCGATGCTGGGCACGGACATCGCGACCTACCAGCGCCTCGAGCTGGAGCTCGCGCGCACGGTCCTCGCCTACGTGGGCTCCGGGGCTCCGCCCGCCTCGGACACTCCCCTCGCGGGGGTCTGGAGGGCGCACGTCGCCGCGGCCGAGGAGTCCCGGCGAGTCTCTCGGGCCCACGGGTACGCCCTAGGCCTGTTCGTCGGAGCCGGGGTCGCGTCGCTGGCGGTGACGCTGCTCGCCGGGCTCGGGACGATGACCGCTACGGCCGACCTGAGGGGCCTTGCGATGGTCGTGGAGGCGGTCGCGTTCACCTTGCTGGTCGTCGGAGCCGGCTCGCTGCTGGTGACCGTTGGCTACTCCTCTCCCGTCCCCGGCTACGAGCTGGTCGCCTCGCGGAGGTGGCGCCGGAACGCCGGGCGCCAGCAGGCGGTCGACGGGGCGATCGGCGAGATCGCCTGGCTCGCCGAGTTCGCGCGCGGCGCCCGCGAGACCAAGCTGAGCCCGTTCGGCCCGTCGATCGTCCCGAGCTGGCGCGAGTAGGCCGGTCGGGCCGCCGGCCCGTCCGCGGGCACCCCCTCGGGCCAAACGTCTATGAAGGAGGGGTCCGTCGTCCTCTCCCGGGAACGGCGATGTTCTCGAGTACGTTGGGCCGCGCCGGCCTCGCCGTCGCGGTCGCCGCCCTGCTGCTGCCCACGTTGGCGCTGACCGTCCCGGTCGGCGCGTCGCACGACGATCCCGCCCTCCCCGCAGGATCTGCGGTGGGGCCGCGGGCCGCTACCATCTCCCCTCCGGTCGACGCTCCCGCCGCGAACGCCCAGAGCGCCTGGGCGCAGCGGATCGTCCACGGCCTCGAGGCGAAGGGGGTCTCGCCCCGCCTGTTCCATCCGCCGGACCTCGCGGCGGCCGTCCCCGGCCGAGCCGGACCGGTCGCTCCAACGTACACGAGCGCCCCGGCCCCGATGGGGGTAGCCGACCTGGGCCTTCGCTCGGTCGACGGGTCGACCGTCCCGTACGATTACAACACGACCGGGGTTCGGGGCTCGGTCGACCTCACCCGCGCGCAGGCGGCGTACGTGGACGGCGACGGGCCGGACACGTTCGGCCTCCAGATGAACGCGGTCGCGACGAACGTCACGATCAACGGCGTGGACGGCTACCAGTTCTGGAGCCAGGACTTCGTGAGCTACACCCCGAGCTCGGGGAACCTCACCTTCGGCGACAACCTCTGGAACTTCTCCGCCCCGGAGGCGACGATGCTCCCGAGCCTCCTCTATGCGAACGGGCCGAACGGAACCCTGGACGCGCCGTACTACTACTACGCCGTAGGCCCGTCGTTCACCGTCGCCTATCCGTTCACGGTCACGTTCTACCTCAACGCCACGCTCGTCGCGGGCCGCCCGGCGCTGTTCTTCAACTACACTCTCAACGCGACGACCGTGAACGCAAGCGGCTCGTTCGACGACGTCATCTTCAATTCGACGGGGAGCCCGGGACCGGTCCCGACGCCGGCGGCGACCCCCCAGTTCCAGGTGAACGGCACCGGCTACGATCCGATCGGGCTGTTGAACGACTTCGAGCTGGACGTCGTCGGGGACGGGGACGGCGACACGACCACCTTCTTCACCATCTCCGCCAACCTCACGCTGCAGTACTGGAACGCCAGCTCCGACGGCTACGCCAACGTGCCGGCGGCGTACAACGCGGGGAGCGACACGGGGGAGACCAGCGACGGGATCTTCGCGACGTACGCCCCGGGCGGGGGCGGCCCCACGGCCGACCTGGCGAACGGACCGTCGTTCCTCGGCGGGCTGTGGAACGTATCGTCCCTGGCGGGCGGCGAGCAGCTGCACATCGCGCAGCGGCCGCAGAACGCGTTCCTGTTCGTCACCCCGGGAACGGCGTTCAACGCGTCGCTCGCGCAGTGGGCGCCGACGATCCGGTTCGCGACGGCGACCTCGCCGGTCGAGATCCCGAACGGGGGGCCGTACAACCTCACGTGGTTGATGGGCGAGCATGTGCCGATCGCGACGGTCGTGGATCTGCTGCTGCCGAACACGACCGCGCTGATCTACGCGAACCTGACCGTCAACCGGACCCTGGGAGACTACACCCCGCTGCTGGCGTGGGGGAACGCCGAGCTCGGCGCGGTCAGCCAGGCGGCCGGCAACGGCACGCTCGGCAACCCGTACGTCCTCCAGCACCGGGACGTGGGGGCGCTCGATGCGGTGTTCGCGGCGGTGAACGACTTCGCCTTCCCGGTGTTCCCGGGGGTCCTGCTCGCGAACGTCTCCGATTACGTCGACGTGGTGTCCCCTTCCGTGGGCATCGCCTACCCGACCTGGGCGCTGCCGGTGATCGACTTCTGGGGGCTGCCCGCGCAGAACGAGCTCCAGCTCGAGTTCTGGAACGCGAGCAACGTGACCGTCGAGAACTCGACGGACCTCGGCGGGTGGCTGCCGGTCACCGATCTGTTCGGCCCCGGCGGCGAGGTGCTCTTCTGGGGGTCGAGCGGCAACCTGATCGCGAACAACACGTTCCACGACCAGGGGGTCGCGATCGCGCTGGTCGACGGGACCGACAACGTCGTCTGGGGGAACACGATCCTCCCGTCGTCGACCTCGCCGAACCTCTACTTCGGCAACAATACCACCGGGCTGCTTGAGTGGGAGTCGGGGGACCTGATCTACAACAACTACGTCGGGGTCCTCCAGCCGGCGCTCACCCCGACGGTGAACGCGTTCTCCTGCGAAGACCTCTGCGTCAACGAGACGTTCGCCGACCTCTGGAACGTGACCCCGGCGCCGGCGAACACCACCGTGACGGTCCTCGGGACGAACCTGTCGGGAAGCATCCTCAGGACCGCCGAGCAGGGCGGCAACTACTGGTCGAACTACGGCACCCCGGCCGATCCGTTCGGGGTCCTCCCGTACAACGACCACGGGCTGATCACGGTCGGGGGCGACTACGCCCCGCTCTACCCGGCGTCGATCTACAACGTCACCTTCCAGCCCGAGGGCCTCCCCGGTGGGACCGCGTGGAACGTCACCGTCAACGGCGTCACGACCCCCGGAGCCAACCCGAACGTCACGGTGGCGCTGCCGAACGGCTCGTTCGGCTACACCGTCGCGGTCGAGGCGGGATTCTACGGGCCCGCGAACGGCACCGTCGTCGTCAACGGATCGAACGTCACCGTCCCGCTCCCGTTCCACGAGGAGTTCGACCAGCTCGTCGTCCCGACCGGCCTCGTCCGCGGCTGGTCGTGGAACGTATCGTTCGTCGCGGCGGCCGGCTCGGGCAACCCGAACGCGTCGATCGCGACCGGCGCTGGCTCCGGGGCTGCCTGGCTCCGCAACGGCTCCTACGACTTCTACGCCAAGGCGTACGGCTACGAGGCGGACCCGGCGATCGGCACGCTCCGCATCTCGGGGGCGCCGAGCCCTCTCGTCATCTCGTTCACCCTCGTGCCCGTGCTCAGCATCACCGCCTCCGGTCTCGGGGCCGGCACCGCGTGGACCGCGACGGTGGTCCAGGGGAACGCCACGACCAGCCTCACCGGCGTCGGGGACGGCACCGTTTTCTTCACGGTCCTCCAGATCAACCCCGGTCCGTACGCCTGGAGCGTTGCCGCCGCCGCGTACGCCGCGAGCCCCGCCTCCGGCAGCGGAACCGCGCCGGCCCCGAGCGCCTCGTCGGTGGTCTTCTCCTCGACCGCCTCCCCCGCGACCACTCCCGGCGTGAGCTGGACCGACGTGGCCCTCGGGGCGCTCGCCGTCCTGGCCGGGGTCGCGCTGGTCCTGTACGCCCTCGAGCGCCGGCGAGAGCGGCCGCCCCCGCGCCCGATCGCTCCCGCTCCTGCCGTGGGGCCGGC
>JASHRJ010000040.1 GCA_030037395.1 Thermoplasmata archaeon | reverse complement strand
TCCGGTCTGCGCGTCGCGTCACGGGAGATGGTGGCAGAGCCATCTCCCGAACGCCCGGCTAGAAATGGCCCCCGGCGCGGGGCATCTCCTCGTCTTTTCCCACTGGCCCCGAGTCATGTCGTACCTCGCGCCGGGCCTTGCGCGGAAGGCCTGACCGGACCCTTCCTCGCACGGGGCGTCGGGGGCCGAGGGGTCTTGCGGCTCGTTCCCCAAGCCATGAGTTCGACCCAGTTCCCGTCGGGATCCTCGACGTAATAGTTCTGCCGGACCCCGAGCGGGTCGGATGGCCGGAGCGCAATCCTTCCCCCGTAGCGTTCGAGCCGGCGCGCGATCTCCTCTGCCCGGCCGGTGGAGTATCCGAGATGGTCAAGGCCTTCCCCCGACGTGTAGGGTACTGCGTAGGGAGAGTCGGACGGGTACCAGTTCAGCTCGAGGCGCTGGCCGGTACCATGGTCTACGAGAAGTATCCGCCGCCCGCCGTGGGGCATCCTGCCGCCTCGCAGCTTCGTCAGTCCGAGGCCCTCCACATAGAATCGCTCCGACCGCTGGAGGTCCGTGACTCGGATGCCGAAGTAGATCAAGCCCATGTCGAGGGGATAGGTGCGTGGGCTAAAGCCCCCTCGAAGCGCCCCGTAGGATGGTCCCCCGGCGACCGGAACGGTGTTCGCACCCAGGGCGCTCAGCCCTCCCGGAGAGTAAGTGCCGTGCGCGAAAGGCGGGCTTCGCGACGAACTTCGGAACGAAATCACCAGGGTGTCCGAGGAAGGCGACCTGGCGAACCCGAAGGGCATCTGTCCTGGGCCCCGGACGGGTGGCAGCTCGCCGAACGTTCGACCGTGCAACCTGTTCGCGATCGAGAACGGTAGGGTAGAGCGCCAGGACTCATTCGGCCGCTGCTCGTGGACTCCCCGCGAGTAGCAGGGAGCCACCCGGGGAACTGCCAGCGCCGAAATCGAGCCCCTGCGGGGATCGTGCGCCTACCTTGCGGACCGACTTCGCGGCTATTTCGACCCGTTCTCCAGGTTGCCGCCGGCGGACCTCCCGCGCCACCGGGAGCGTCCTATCCCGGCCTTCGCGACATCTTCGCGCCCTCTCAACGGGGGCTCTGCCTTTGGATGAACGACGTGGCGAGGTTTGAGTTCCCTCCGAAGGGGGAGATCCCAACGCTCCCACGACCCCTGACTCTCCGAGGCAGGAGGAGGCCCGGGCGCCGGCTCAGGTCACCGCAGGGAGGGCCAGACTCCCCGCGGCGGACTTCGCACGCACGATTTCTCGGGAGCGCGGCCAGGGGTCGAGTCACGACTGGGACACCCCGATTCGAGGGGTGCTCCGGCAGGTGGCCGAAGAGGAGTTCCAGCATCGCGGGGAGCTCAAGGCGCCCACGTCCTGACGCTCGGACTCCCAGCCCTCCGGCCCCCGGGACGCGGACGGCCTCGGCGCGAGCAAGAGGCGTAGCCCGCGAACCTTCGTGATCCCGCCGGGGGGCCGGGCCGGGACGTACCCCGCTCGGGACGGGACCGCGCCGTCGTGGGCGCGTGCCCCTCGCGAGCCTTCCCGGGCCCGGGGAGGTAACCCCGAGTAACCGAGCCCTCATGGGCGGGGCCGTCGCCGGTGCACGTTCCCCTCGGGGCGCCCCCTCCGGGCAGCGGCTTTCCCGTCGACCAAAGCGGGATACTCCGGTCCTCCCTGGAGGCGGGGCAGGATGCCGCCCCCGGAGCCCCGCCGCCCGGTGCTGCAGATCCGCTTCGGCGCGTCGGCCCCCCCCGCCGAGATCTTCCCGGTGCTGTGGGGAGAGCTCTCCTCGTCGCTCCTTCAGAGAGGGTGGCTGGTCGAGAACCTGCCGGGCGGGAAGCTTCGGCGGACAGAGAAGCGGTCGCCCGGACAGGGCCAGGGGCGCGTGGACCGATGGGACCCTCCGCGCGAAGTGGCGGTCATCTGGGATCGTATTCCCTCGGGGCCGGGGGCGCCGCCGCGGCTTAGCGTTCGGTGCCGGGCCGACGGCCGGGGCACCGCGATCCTGGTCGAGCACACCGGCGGAGCCCGATGGCGGGGAGCGCCGAGAGCGGAGCAGGAGCTGGGATGGTTCGCGACCGAGGTCGTCGCTCCGCTCCTGCTGGCGATCGCTCCCGCGCGCCTGGTCGAGTGGGCCGACGACCGCGGGGGACGGCGGCCGTCGGGCCCGACCAGCGAGAGGTACTACAAAGAGCCGGTCTACCATCTGCCGGGGTTCCGCGCGATCCTCGACGGCCTGGCTCTTCGGAGGGACGACGTGCTCCTCGAGGTCGGCTGCGGCGGGGGGGCGCTGCTGAAGCGGGCGCTTGCGACCGGGTGCCGGGTGGCCGCGGTCGATCACAGCGCGGACATGCTGAAGGTGGCTTCGCAGCAGAACGCGCGCGCCCTGGCCGCCGGGCACCTCCAGCTCCGCCAGGGGGATGCCGCCGCCCTACCGTTCCCGAGCGAACGGTTCTCGTGTGCCGTCATGTCGGGAGTGCTTCCCTGGCTTCCCGACCCCACGAGCGCCTTCCGAGAGGTGCACCGAGCCTTGCGCCCGGGGGGCCGGTTCGTGGCGTGGACCAGCACGCCCAGGATGTACGGGACCCCGGCGGCGGGCCCGAAGCGAAGGGGCGGTCCTCGGCTGTACGCGGACCGAGCGTTGGTCCGGTTCGCCCGCCGGGCTGGGTTCGGGGAGGTACG
>JASHRJ010000039.1 GCA_030037395.1 Thermoplasmata archaeon | reverse complement strand
GCGCTGCGCGAGCTGCCGAGCGACGCGGTGCGGTGGCGGGTGCGGTCCCGTGGGACGCGACGCCGATAGGGCGCGCCCTGCGCGGGCCCGCGCCGCGCGACGCCCGGCCCGGAGGGTTCGCGCGGACGGACGGAGACCGCGAACGGGCGCGGCCGTTCGTCCCGCCGCAGCGGCCGGCGGGTCGGGCCCGGTGGCCTACAGCAGGTCGCAGTACGCGGCGGTGCCGCTGGTCGCGACGCAGCTCGCGACGTTGATCGCGCCGGTCGTGGTCGCGCCCGAGGCGCTCATCCAGCCGGTCGCGAACACGTCCTCGAGGTTCAGCCCGTCCAGGTTCGCCCCGTTGAAGCTGGTCGTCTCGTAGGAGAAGCCGGTCACGATCGCTCCGTCGAGGTCCACGTTCGGGAGGGAGCCGCCCTTGAACGTCGCCCCGCTCAGGGTCGTGTCGACCAACGAGGCCCCCGAAAGGCTCGCGCCCTGGAAGCAGGCCCCGGTCAGGTCCGAGTAGTCGAAGTTCGCTCCGCCGAGGTTCGCGTTGCCGAAGTTCGTGCCCCGGAGGTTGGCGCACTGCAGGTCCGCCCCCTGCAGATTGTCGCCGGCCATGTCGTACCCTGAGAGGTTGTACCCCGAGAGGTTCCAGTCCTTCAGGTTCACGTTCGGCCCGAGCTTCCAGGACCGCGGAGGGGTCGACCAGCCGTGGTTCGAGCACGCCTGGCTGCCGGTGAACGTCAGGACGACGGTCCCGACGATCTTCTCGCAGGCGCTCGTCGCCGAGCTCAGGAGCTGGACGAGGAACGTGTAGGGAACGCTCCCGCCGCCGGGGATCATGCCGGCCCCGGGACCGGAGGTGACGGTGAACGAGAAGCAGCTCGAGAACGCAGGCGCCCCGTGGGGCGTCGACTCCTGCGCTGCCGACTGCTGGATCTTGAGGCCCTCGCTGCCGACGTTCGCGAGCGAGGCGGTGAACTGGCAACCGTCGCCCGGGCCGAGGTCGGAGGCCCCGAGGGCGAGGTTGGGCGTGTTCCCTCCCGATTCGGAGCACGCGATGAACGTGTGGGTCGCCGGGACGCCCGCGCCGCCCGGATCGATCCAGACGAGGGAGGCGCTCGACCCGCCGCCGCCCCCTCCGCCCCCGCCTCCGCAGGCGTAGCCGATGCCGGCCCACGCTGCGATCCCGAGGACGGCGACCGCCGCCGCCAGAACTGCCGTCCTCATCGGCTTCCGAGGGGCCGCGCTTCGTTCGGAAGAAGGGAAGAGGTTGGAGGGAGGTCCGCCGCCCGGGTCGCCCCGGGCGACGGGCCCCCTCCGCGACCCGCCGCGCCGCCGGTCATCGCTCGGCCGCTCGTCGTCCGCCGCCGAGCTTCCGGAGGTCGTTACACCGGCTCGCCGCTCACGCTGAATCCCCAGACCGCCGTGAACGGCGTCGGGCACCCCGGAGGGATCGGGACCGAGGCGTTGGCGTTGTCGGTCACCGAGAACTCCGCGGTGACGGGGGTCAACGGCGCGAGCGTCGTCGGCGCGAGGCCGACCTGCGCCAGCGCCAGCGTGCCGTCACAGTCGGTGGAGTGCTCCACGACCGTTTCGACCACGTTCTTGGCCCCGACCGTCCCGATGTCCTCTACGGTGTACTGGATCAGCAGCGTTTCGCCGGGTAGCAGGTACTGGATGTCCAGGGTTGGGTTCTGCGACGGGAGCGTCGACACGGCGAACGTCTGGATGTTCGGGGGGGGCGCCACTGCGACGATCGCCGTGTAGACGATCTCGAACGACGCCGTGCTCCCCGTCACCGTCACCTGCGCGCTCGCGGAGTACGCCGCGAACCCGATCCCCGAGACCACCAGCAGCGACGCGAGGAGGATCGGGGTCTTGAGGGAGCGTGCGATCATGCTACGCTCCCCCTCCGCTCCGTCCCGCGTCCGCCCGCGTTGGCTAGGCTCGTCGCCTGACCGTCCGACACGGCTTCTACGCGGCCGCGTACGTCACGGTGACGTTCCCGAAGTAGCAGCTCCCCGCCACCGCTCCGTTGCCCGTGTCCGTGATGTTCCAGTAGCCGCCCGCGGCCTCGCCGCCCGGCGACACCGGCGCGCCCGGCGCCGGCGCCCACGGCGCGTACGCCGAGAGCTGGCTGCAGCCCGCGCCTGCGTAGACGCTCGCCGGCGACCAGCTCACGTACGTGCCCGGCAGCGAACCCGCGTCCGTCCACTTGTCCGTGATGTTACAGTAGTCGCCCGGCAACATGTTGGTCACGCTGATCGTTACGTTGTTCCCCGAGGGGGTCACCGTGCACGCGCCGACGGCCAGGCTCTCCGCGGTGATCGTACCGGACGCCACGAGGTAGAACGACCCCGCGCTCGCCGTCACCGTCACCACGGCGGTCGACGTGAACGTCGCGAAACCGACGCCGGCCACCGCCGCCACGGCGATAACCCCAATCATCCCCAAGACCCACTTTCGTCCCATGTTCGTTTGTCCCCGGTCGTGAGACCTTGGCCGCCCATAGGTTACCGACCCTTTAAGGCCCCGAGGAGAAGAACCCGGGTTCGTCCGTACCATCTTTCTCGATGGTCCGTATCACCTCGAGAGGGGCGGTCGCAGGGCCGGCGCACGTACCGCCGGCCCCAGTGCGGTGGGCCCTACCCGGCCCGGCCCGTGGAGGGCAGGACGCGGTCCAGCGAGCGCTCGAGCTCGGAGACGATCCGCGCGGCCTCCTCGGGCCCGGCGGCGGAGACCGACCGGATCGCCTGCGAGCAGAGGCTGAAGGCGTACCACCGCTGCGCGCCCTCCAGGTTCGTCTCGCGGACCCGCTGCAGCTGGAACTCCAGCCGGCGGGCGAGCCCTTTCGGCAGCGGCGCGGGGAGGGCCGGAGGCCGGCCCCCGGCGGCCGGCGACGCCGGCGTCGTGCGGGCCGTGGTCGGCGCGGGAGCGGCGGTCGGTTTCGGAACGGAGGCGGGCGGCCCGGCCGCGGGCGCCCGCCGGATCGGGGGCGCGGGGACGATCCCCGACGGCCAGGCGGCCGCCGTCGCCAAGGACGGGGGCGTCCGGGCGCGGCTCCCGGTGGCGTCGCGCGGGGCCGTCCCGCCGTTCTCCGGGTAGTGGAACCGGTAGGAGACCGTGCCGTCGAAGACGTAGAAGTCGAGGCCCTCGGGAGCGCCGGCGGCCCCCGTCGGGCGGAGGATCGGCCGGCCGAGCGTGTCGGCCACCTTGACGAGGTCCTCCCACCGCTCGACCGGCACCAGCCGCGCGTCGTCCGCCGGGACGCGGGTGGTCTGCGCGATCACCTCCTCGTACGGCTCGATCAGGCGCGCGAGCGCCGGCAATTTGCCGGCGGTGGCGGAGCGCCGGTCCACCCAGAGCAGCCAGCCCGACGCCCCCAGGGCGGCGATCGAGGCGACGAGGCCGCCGAGCGCGAGCGCGCCCACCCCTCCTCCCGAGGGATCTCCGGCGCCCCCGCCGACCGTGCCGGTGACGGTGGCCGGAGCGCCCTTCGGCACGATGAGCGCCCCCTGGAACGTGAGGTTGAGCGACGGCGCCAGAGCGACCGTCCCCTCGGACGCGGAGGCGACCACGGTCCCGGAGACCGACGCCTGGAGGCTGACGGTGAAGCTGAGGGCGGAGTAGTTCAGCTCGCTGTCGATGGTGTGCGCCAGCGTCTCGATCGCCGAGACGTTGATCGCGTACCGATCGACCATCTGGGCGCCGAGCCCGCTGGGCGAGCTGGTGTTCTGGACGGTGGTGAGGAGGGTCTTCGACCAGGCGTCGGTCGAGACGGTGACCGTGAACTCGTCGAACAGGTTGATCGCCGCGTGCGAGCTGAGCGCGACCCCGCTCGTGAACGTGACGTTGATCCAGTGCGTGATGGCGACGAACAGCGTCACGTTGGTGCCGCTCACGTTGGTCGTGTTGAACAGCGTGTTCGGCGCCAGGGAGGCGTTGTAGTAGTAGGACCCGGAGCCCCCGTAGGCGATCCCCGGGACCGACGGACCCGTGGGGTGCGCCGACGCTTCCTGGACGACCGCGTAGCCTGCCCAGGCCGTCGTCAGCGCGAAGAGCACGACGAGGACCGGCGCCAGCCAGCGCGGGAGCGGCGGGGCCTTCATCGTTCCTTCCTCGGGAGGAGGAGGGCGGCGACGATGATGAGGACCACGGCCCCCACGTCGAGCAGCGGGTCCAGGACGAATAACCCGAGGTACGGGACGATCGCCACCACCCGGCCGATCACGTCGGCGTACGGGACGGTACACGGGTCGGGCGACGGGTTGGCATCCCCTTTCGTCAGGTACACCGGCGAGGCCCCGCCGCTGACGATGCGGTAGACCCGGTGGACGGTCGGTGCCGGCAGGCAGCTCACGTGGAAGGCGATGATCGTCCCGACGTGGATCTGCGCGGGGGTCGCGTGCTCCAGGACGACCAGCGTACCCCGGTGGAACGTCGGCACCATGCTACCGGTGGCGATCGCGAGGAGCGGGGGGGAAGCGCCGAGCACCGCCGGCGCGAGCTGCGTGGCGCCGACCAGAGCGACCCCCATGAGGCCGAGGAGGACGACCCCGCCGCGGACCTCCCGGCGGTTGCGCGCCCGCTCTCGGAAGCGGAGCCGGCGGGGCCCGAACGTCTCCCCCACGTAGTGGTGGGCCTGCAGCCGCGGCTCCTTGAGCCCGAACGCGACGAGCGCGAACAAGACCCCGTAGGCAAGGACCAGGGCGGCAAAGGCGGTCTCCCAGTTGGTGAAGTTCGCGGCGACCGGCAGCAGGGTCGTCGCCCAGAGGATCCCGGTCCGGGTCGCGACGGGCCCGACCAGGCTCCAGCGGGTCTTGTAGAACTGCAGCGCGAGGATGAGCCCGAGGACGAAGTTCCCGACCGTCGTGCCGAACAGGTACTCGCCGCCCGCGACCTCGCCGAGGAGCGGGAGCGAGAAGAAGTTGGTCGTCACCACCGCGAAGAACGCGGCCGACAGGACCATCGACGGGGCGAGCGGGACCGCCCGGGTCAGCTTACGGAACAGGTACCCCCGGAACAGCCCCTCCTGGCCGAGCGCGACGATCGGGGCGGAGAGGAGCGCGAAGCCGAAGTCGACGACCGAGAGCGCCGGAAGCCGCCCGAAGCCGAACAGGAAGCCGGGGTAGATCTCGACGACCAGGAACGCGAGGACCAGGAGGCTGGAGAAGAGGAGCGCGCTCCCGACCGGTCCGCGGACCACGAAGCCGTAGTCGCGGAGCGACCGGCCCTCGGCGCGGGCCGCGACGACGACCAGCCCAAGCAGCGCCGCCTCCCCCGCGACGTAGACCACGAGGCCGGCGTCGTAGGAGACCCCCCGGCTCCCGAACAGCTGGAGCTGGGCGATCCCGAACGCGACCGCGAAGACGAGGAACGACGACGCCAGCGCGGCGCGGGCCGACGGCGGGGCGGCGAGGCGCGGCCGCGAAGGTGCCGGCGGGTCGGGGTCGGGACGGTTCATCGATCAGCGGCTGGAGCGGGAGGTGGCGGCCGTCGGCCGC
>JASHRJ010000038.1 GCA_030037395.1 Thermoplasmata archaeon | reverse complement strand
GAGCGCTCGTGGGTGATCGACCGGGGGCACGGCCCCGAGGGGCAGATCAGCGCCTCCCGGATGAAGGCCACGGAGTTCGGGTTCCTGTCAAGCCCGGTCCTCGGCGGCTCCGTCGAGCCGCCGCTCGCGCAGGCCCTGGTCGCCACCGCCGGAGCCTGGACCGCCGAGCGGGGGGTTCGGGGGCTCCGGACGATGGTGGACGACCGGGACGCCCGCGCGCGGAGCGCCCTCGAGGCGACCGGGTTCCGCGAGTCCGTCCGGCTCCAGACCCTGTTCCGGCCGGCGGAGTGAGCCGGCGGACCGCCACGGGCCCGTCGATCCCCAGCGCCCCGCCGCGCCAGGGCGACCGTCACGCGCGGAGGCGGCCGTACCCCGGACGGCGCGCCCTGCAGGCGCCCCCGCCCTGGCGGGCGACCGGGGGACCCGCGCCACAACGGCCCGGCCGTGGTAGAGCGTCGGGGAGTCACCGGCCGACGGTCGGGCTTACCGTCCCCAGGCGCCGGCGGTTGAGCAAAACCGCGAGGAGGGCCATCGCGAGGGCCAGGAGGCCGCCGGCGACCCCTACCTCCGCCGTACCGCGCGGCAGCACGGCGACGAGGGCCACGGAAAGACCGACGGCCGCGGCGACGACGGCGATGCCGGGGAGACCGTTCCGACCGTTCCCGGTGGGCCGCTCGGGGTCGTCCGCCAGCCAGTACAGGAATGCGATCCCGCACGCCCCCGCGAACAGGGCGGTCAGGGCGCCGTAGCTCGCCAGCACCGCCTCGAGCGCGATCGCGACCATCGCCGGCAGCAGCGAGCCGGGCCGCAGGGCGGGGGGAGCGAGCTGGCGCCAGGCGACCGAAGCGGCGACGCCGACCGCCCCGAGCAGGCCCCCGACCCACGGGGACGGGAGGCCCTCGGTCACGCCGAACCCCACCGCGGCGACGCCGAGCGCCAGCGCCCCGACGATCCCGTCGACGCCGCGGTCCGCGGGAGCCCGCCCGCTCATCCGAGCCTCCTTCGGCCGCTGGAGCCGAGCGCGCGGCCCAGGCCCTCGAGCGACCCGTAGTCCTCCCAATCGACGACCGGCCCGTACCGCCACAGCGGGGCCAGGCGGAACCGGCGTACCAGCCGTTCGGTGCGACGCGCGAGCAGCTCCCGGGCCGGGTCCAGGCCCCCGCTTCCCTCCCGCAGCGGCAGCGGCGAAGGGCTCAGGGTCACGACGGGATACCCCGAGCGCCGGAGGTACGGCGCGAGGTCGGAGGCGGGATCGTCGGTGCAGCTGGAGACGACGATCGTCATCGTGCCGGGGGGGAAGAACCGTCGCATGCCGAAGGCGCCGCGCTCGGGGACCGCCGCCTCGCGCGCGAGCTCGCTCGCCTGGATCGCCTGCACGACGCGGTAGCCGTGGCCCCGCCCCGAGGAGAGGGGCACGGCGTGGACGAACTCGCCGAACGACGCGAAGCCGATCCGCACCTTGTGCCGGAGGAACGAGCGGACGAGCCCCAGGCAGGCGGCTCGGCCCACGCTGAGGAGGAGCTCGTCGAGGTACCGACCGAGCGACGTGGGACGCAGGTCGAGGAACAGGATCACGTCGGCCCGCTGGTCGGCCTCGTACTCGTTCGCGACCAACTGACCGAGCCGGGCGGTCGCCTTCCAGTTGATGAACCGGACCGCCTCGTTCGGCTCGGCCTGCCGCAGGCAGTCAAACTCGCCGCTCTTCGCCGTCCGATGGGTCCGGACCCCCCCGGGGATGGGGGTCGTGTGCGGCAGGCGCACCGAGCGCAGGGAGCGCAGGTCGGGAGCAGACCGCTCCACGAGGAGCAGCGGCCGGCGGCCGGCCAGGACCCGCTCCCCCAGCCCGAGGGGGTCGCGCCACGTCACGACCGCCGAGATCGGATGCGAGAGGTACGGCACCCGGCACCGCCAGTCGGTGGCGAACCGGATCGCGTCCGGGCCGCGGTCGTAGCTGAGCTCCCGCTCGACCGCCACCTCGAGGGGGGGCTCGAAGTGGACGGAGATGTCCTGCGCGGAACCGCCGAACGGGGCGGTCAGCGTGCCCCGGACCTGCAGCTCCAGCCCCTCTCCGACCTCCTCCCAGGCGAGGTCCACCTTCCGGAGGGCCCGCGGGTAGTTCCAGGACGTCGCGAACGGAGCCAGCAGCAGCGCCAGGCCGAAGAACACCGGGATCGGGTTCCGCAGGACGACGGCGGCGACGAGGAGGACCCCCCCGCCGCCGAGGAGGAGGTAGGTTCGGGCCGACCAGCGGTGGACCCCGTACCGGGCCGGCTCGCCGTTCACGTCGACCCTTCGATCTCGTCGAGTCGGGAGGCGAGGTACCGCAGGAACTCCGCCTCCGGAGCGTGGACGATCCTCCCGGCTTCCTCCGGGGTCCGGACCGGAAGGTTCGGCCGGAGGATCAGCCGCTCCAGCCGGTCCAGCACGTCGACCAGGCTCTCCCGACCCAGCGGACCCGAGCGAAAGGCGGCCCGGATGCTGTCCACCGAGAGCAGCGCGGGAACGCGGGCGACCGCGGCCCTCGGCTGCCAGGGGCCGAGGGCGGTCGCGACGGTGACGGCGGCGGCCAGGACGGCGACCGTCGCCGCAGCGACCGCCAGGGCGGCGGAGTCCCGGCCCAGGATCGCCACGGTCGTCGCGAGCGCCGCGAGGATCGCCCAGCCCCATCCGGGGAGGAGTCGGGGACCGGGACGGCGGGGAGCCCGCGGCGCAGGGGCCGAACGGACCTCTCGGGCCGCGGGAGCCGCCATCGCGCTAGCGGAGGCCGAGCGAAGCCTGGGGCGCCGGTCCGCCGAGACCTCGCAGGGCGCGTCCCGTGGTTCCCCGGCCGCCCGCGGTGCCTGCCCGGCCCCCGAGCAGCGGGTCCCGGCCGCTGTCGCCGACGACCCGAGACCTCAGGTCCTGCACCACGGTGTGCAGAGCGTCCCCGAACCGGCCGACGTCGTCCTTGCCGATCTCATGCGTGGAGTACCGTGCGGTCTCGAACAGCCGCGTGAGGAGCTCCGCGGTCGGCGCCGGCACGCCGAGCCGCTGCAGGTGGCCGAGCCGGATCTCCTCCGGCGTCGAGGAGGCGACGCTGCCGACCTTGGGGTGGAGCTCGGCGAGCAGCCGCCCGTACAGCGAGACGATCGCCCCCCGGGGATCGGGGTCCCGCTCGAAGTCGCCCTGGGCTCGGAGGACGGTGGCGAGGACGCGATCCTCCTCCGACGCGCTCCCCTCGGCCTCCGCGGGTGCCGGCGGCAAAGGCGGGCTCTCGTCGCCCGCCGGGTCGCGTCGGGCGAGCGCACGGGACGCCAGCCACACCCCGATCGCTCCGGCCGAGACCACGGCCAACACGAGGATCCCCCAGATCGGGAGCGAGAGCGTGAGTTGCGAGCTGGACTGCGGCGGTACCGTCTTGCCACCCGCGGCGCCCCCGGTACCGTTCTTGGTCTTGTTGTGATCTCCGCTGCCGCCGCCGGAGCCCCCTCCGGTCCCGTTGCCCGAGCCCTTGCCCGTGCCGTTGCCCGAGCCGCTCCCCGTTCCGTTACCGCTTCCCCCGCCGGTCCCGTTGCCCGAGCCACCCCCGGTCCCGTTCCCGGAGCCGCCGCCGGTGCCGTTGCCCAAGCCGCTCCCGGTCCCGTTGCCGGTCCCGCCTCCCGTCCCGTTGCCCGAGCCGTTCCCGGTCGAGTTGCCGGACCCGCCTCCGGCGCCGCTTCCGGACCCCCCGCTGGCCCACGGGGCCGAACTGCCTCCGTGACCGGGCTCGCAGAACCCGCCCCAGCAGGCCGCCCCGGTGAGCGCCGGCGGCAGGACGGCGAAGAGAAGCCAGGCGACCAGGACGATCGCGACCGCGGTCACGAGCAGGTGGACCGGTCGGACCCGCCCCGGCACCCGCGCGCGGTCCGACGCCGCAGCCTCCGCGCCCTGCGCGGGGGTTTCGTGGTACCAGGGCGTCCCGGGACCCGCGGCGTCCGCGGCGTGCGCGGCCCGACGTTGCTTCACGACCGCCGCCGAGGAGACCGCCACCACGGCGCCGGCCGCCCCGAGAAGGATCATCCAACCCACGGCGGTCAAGGAGAACCCCACCGTCTGGCCCGACGAGCCGCCTCCGCCGCCGCCCGAGCCGCAACCGAGCGCCGGACAACCCCCGCCCCCGTGGGCCCCCGGCACCGGACCGATCAGCAGGACCGCGGCGACGCCGACGCAGGCGGCGATCGCCACAAGAAGGGCGGGTTCGAGCGCGACCGCGGTCGGGCGGGAGGGCGTGCCCATGGTGCCCCTACCTCCCCCAACGCTCTCCGAGGGATAACCCTTCTCGGAGACCGGTTAGATTACTAAAGACGCGGTCGTGTGCCCCACGGCCGTCGCCGCCGCTGGACCGTCCACTCCCCGAGCCCGCTTCGGGCGGCCGGGCGGCGCGCGGGCCGCACCTGCCTCCCTCCGGCCCACCGAACAGGTCGGCCGCACGAGGCGAACGCCCGCGCCCGGCTCCGCGTTCCGCCACCCGGCGCGCTCGCCGACCCCGTCCTGCCCATCGCTTCGGCCGGCCGCTCGGGTACGCCGACCCATCATCGGCCGGCCCGCAACTCCGTAGCCTGGAAGCTTCCTTCCACGGTAGCCACGGCAGCGGACGGGTACGTCGAGCGGCAGGGGGTCGAGGTCCTCCGGGTGCGCGCGGACAGGATGGGGAAAGGCCCCCCGAAGGCGATGCGAGTCCTGGAGTCGACGGTGCCGGGGCGTCCGCGTTTCGCGCCACGGGCCGACCGATCACGAGGCGGCGGGTCTCCCGGCTCGGGCGGAACGGCACGCGGCGGGCTCGACCCTCGCGGTTCGTCAGACCCGGGCTCGGCCGTGGCTCCGCGCTCACCCATGCGCCGGGGGCGGAGGGGGATCCTAGACCCGGGACACCGCAGGACCGGGGGGAGTCCGTCCCCTTACCGCCGCGTAATGCAGGAAGACCGCGCCCCCGCCCGAGCGGAGAGGCCGGGCCTCAACCAGGCGAAAGTCGTGCCGTAGCGGTGCGTCGATCGCGATCCGGTCCTCCGGATTGTCGGGCAGCCGCTCGACGTCGAACAACGGCTTGCCGCGACCGACGACACTGGGATAGACGGTCAGCCGCAGCTCGTCGATCAGTCCCCGCCGGTGGAACTCCTGAGCGAGGCGAGGACCGCCTCCGAGGAGCAGATTTCCTCCGGGCTGCGCCTTGAGCCGCCCGATCTCCTCCGAGATATCCCCTCGAACGATCCGGGACCTCTCCCAGGGCGCGGACTTCAGGGTCCGCGAGAAGACGACCTTCTCGACGCGGTCCGCGAACTCCGAGAATTGGCGCGGAAACCTTCCCGCGTCCGGCTTCTGCCGGACCTCCGGCCAGAAGCTCGACCACTTCTGGTAGGTCGTGCGACCCAGCAGCAGCGTGTCGACGGAATCCCAGTAGTCGGCGTACATCGACTTCCAAAAGTCCGAGCCGTCGGACCCGTCCACCTCGCTCGCATCGGGGAAGTCGTCGGGGTAGTCGTCCGGGAAGGCGGGCCACTCCGCGACCCCGTCGAGGGTCATCTGCAGCCCCGCGAACACCCGTCGGGCCGGCATTTCGGCGACCCGAGGGTCTCCCTTGGGATGAACTCTTCCGCCGGTTTCGGTCGGTGCATGCGTCATGGGTCGGGTCAGCGCCTTGGCCGTCGTCGGGAGGCGACGGAGGCGGGCGTACCTTGGGGCCGGCGCGGGGACCCTCGAGGGACGTCACCGACCCGCCCCGCCCTGCCCCACCGAGATGCCGGCGCGTCGAAACCATCGGGGGGGCAGCACTTCCCGCCCGGGTTGTGGGGCCCGTCCGACGGTCGCCAGCGCGACGCTCCGGACGGGAACCTCCCGACCGGGCACCCTGTCGCGGACCGCCCTCTCGCGCGGACGGCATGATCGAGGTGCCCCTACCCCGAGCGTGGATGGGCCGCCGTCGACTCCCCACCCGGGGGACGGAGCGCCGACGGGCTCACCACTGAGGCACTCTCAACTCCGGGCCGCTCCCCGCGGCCGTCGGCGGGCCCGGCGGATGGTCTGCGGCTGGGGACTCGTCGCGCGGGAGGGACCGGGGCCGAGAAGTGACCCCCGGGCGACGTCGCGGCAACGTCGTCGGCCGTGGGGGGCGACCCCAAGTAGGAGGGCCTCGTACGCGGTATCGTGCTGACCGACAAGACCCGCAGGTTCCTGCTCCAGAAGACCGACCCCTCGGTCCGGTATTTCGCCCTCAAGGACCTGTGGGACCGGCCGGAGGGCGACCCGCGAGTCAAAGCGGCACGGGCGGAGATCGGTCGAAAGGGCTGGGCCTGGGAGATCCTCAGCCTCCAGGAGCGCTCCGGCAAGTGGGCGACGTACCAGGACGAACCGACGAACCTGTACCTCCCGAAGTACACCTCGACGAACTTCCTACTCATCGTCCTCTCAGAACTCGGCATGACACGGAAGGACCCCCGAGTCGCCAAGGGCGCGAACCTTCTGCTCGACCGGTGGTCCGACCCGAAGGAGGGTGTCTGGGGGGAGGACGGCGCGGAGACCTGCATCACCGGCAACGGCGTCCGCATGATGGTCCGCTTCGGGTTCCTGGGGGACCCGCGCATCCGGCGGGGGATCGACTGGCTGGTTTCCGCCCAGAAGTCCGACGGGGGCTGGCACTGCTGGAGATCGCGGACCGGCACGCTCGCCGCGTGGGAGGCGATGGCCGCGTTCGCGGCCATCCCCCCGGAGTCCCGCTCGGCCGCGGTGGCGCGGGCGATCGAGCGCGGAGCGGAATTCTTCCTCGAGCGGGGACTCTTGCACGAGGCCGATGGGTCTACCTACGAGCCGTGGTGGCGCCTGCACTACCCGAACCACTACTACTACGATTTCCTGGTCGGGCTCGACTTCCTGACGGCCCTCGGCTACGGCTCGGACCGGCGGCTGCGTCCGGCGCTCGCCTTGCTCGAGCGGAAGCGTGGCAAGGACGGTTGGTGGAGGCTCGACTCCGTCCAGCCGGACCTGGAGGCCTCGGACCCGTACCATCATCCCCCGCCCGTGTATCCCGTGATGCTCGAGTATCCGGGGGAGCCGAGCCGATGGGCGACCCTCGTCGCGCTCCGCGTCCTGCGTCGGGCCGGACGGCGCTGAGAACCTCAGCCACCCTCAGGCCCCGCCGAGGGGGTGCCCGCGCGGTCCGCCCGCGCGAGGGGTACGTGAAGTCCGTGCCGGCCCGATGGGCGTCCGTCGTGGCCAGGAGCCCCGCCGACGGGCCGTCGTCTCCGTTCCGCATCGGCCGTGGGAGCGCTGCCCTCCGGGACGAGACTCGGGTCGCGAGGCGACGGAGCGGTCCCCGCCCCCCATTACTAAAGCAAATGCTTTAGTAAGCGCATGCTTTAGGGTTCCGACATGGACGCCTTCCTGGCGCTGGCCGAACCGCGCCGGCGCCGGGTCGTGGAGATCCTCGCCCACCGCGGGAAGCTCAGCGCGTCGCAGATCTGCGAGGAGTTCGACGTGACTCCCCAGGCGATCTCCCAACACCTCCGGGTGCTCCGCGAGGCGAACGTGATCCGTATGGAGAAGAGCGCCCAGCGGCGGCTCTACACGTTCAACCCGCAGTCCACGATCCAGATCCAAGCGTGGGCGAACGAGATGGCCAAGCTGTGGAACGGCAGGCTCGAGCGCCTCGACCGGATGCTCAAGAAGGGGGCGGTATGAACCCCTCGGGAGAAACGGGGTCGACGCGCGGCGGGCGAGGCGCGGCCAAGATCTCGAGAGAGTTCGACTTCCCGCGGGAGGTCGTCTTCGATCTGCTCACCGACCCGAGGAAAGGAGCCGTGGCATGGAGCCCCGAGGAGGCCGTCAATCTCCTCTTCGAGCTGGATCGAAGGCCCGGAGGGGCGATCCGAATTCACGACCGCGACCGGGACGGCAACGTCGCCGAGACTTCGGGTACGGTCGTGGAGATCTCGGCTCCGGAGCTCCTCGTGGTGAGGACCGCCACGACCTCGCCGGCGGGCACGGCTCCGTGGGAGGCGTTACAGACGTTGCAGTTCGAAGCGCTCGGCCCGACGAGGACGCGGGTAACGGTCCTTGTGAAGATCCTGGCGACGGGTTCCTTTCCCGGCGGGGTCGAGTCCCTCGAAGAGGGGTTCCAGGGAGGTTGGGGGGAAGTCCTGGAGAGATTGCGGAGAACGCTCGAGTAGCTCCGGGGTCGCGGTGCTAGCTCGGTCGGCCCTCCTCCCCCCACGATCCCTGCGGCGGCTTGCCGTCCCCGGGCCGGAGGTGCGCGAGCAGCTCGACCCGGCGACCGTCCGACCCTCGCTAGCTGGGCGGACCACCCCACGCGGTCGAGGCAGCTCGTAGAACGACCCCCGGGGGAGCGCGCCCGACCAACCCGCCCGTTGCTCCCATGACGGGTTCCGGCGTCACGACCTTAAGTAGGAAAAACCGGATCGACGTGCCCGATGATCGACCATGCGAACGCCTTCGCCCTGACCGTGCGGGATGTCAAGAAGTGCGCCGAGTTCTACCGGGACAAGATCGGCCTCAAGGCCCAGATGATCGGCGACGAGGAGGCGTACTTCTCGTTCGCCCAGAAGGGGTCGCCCGTGCTGGCGATCATCGGGGCCAAGGGGCTGGCGAAGGAGCTACCGCCCGAGCGGATCCGGCCCGACGAGAGTCCCCTGGTGCGCAACTACATCGCGGTGTTTCTGGAGGACGCGGACCACGAGTACGAGACGCTGCGGGCGAAGGGAGTCAAGTTCCTGCAGCCTCCCGCCACGCGTCCGAACGGTCAGCGGTTCGCGTTCTTCGAGGACCCGGAAGGGAACCTCTGGGAGATCTCGCACTTCCCGAAGAAGTGATGCAGGGCTCCGAGGACCCAGACCGGCGACGGGCGCGAACCGACCCGGCCGTGGGTCGATCGGTCGTTCGACACCTGGCACGCCGACCTCGGGGCGCTGCTCCGATCGCCCCGGACGGAGCGCCTTCGCGACCGCAGTGCCGCGTCTCCTCCGATGCGGGACAGCATCCTTCGCGGGTCCGACAACAGCACCAGGTGGTTCGACCGCGTGCCCAACGGACGCGAGGAGGCGCATCGTTCGGTCCAGGGGTCCCTCGGCGCCGCGGAGACGCGAGCGCACGTACGTCGGATCGCTCGGCCAGGCCGCCGGCTGCCGAGGTCCCTGACCCCGGCCTACCGGAGCCCGCGGTTCGTCGTCCGCGGCGCCCGCGGCAACAGGAAGCCGCTCGAGCTGCGGAGGAGCCACGGCACGAGCGTCTGGCCCACGGTCGAGAAGGAGCTTCAGCACCGCTGAGCGCTCAACGCGCGGTACTGGCAGCCGGAGCTCGACACCCCGAGGCGTGCCCGGTCCGGCAGCACGCCGGCTGGCCGACGCGTGCCGAGCTGCTTCGACCGTCGGCGGGGCCGTCCTACGGAGCCGGCCCCCGACTCTCCGACTCACCCCGGGGATGCGCCCGAGGCCGGAGATCGCACGGTGGGGTCGTGTCGTACGCGGTCATCTCCGCTTCGCGGGGTTGCCGGGGCCTTACGTGAGCGCGGCGGGGGACGCGCTTCGGTTGCCGAGGCGGCGCGGGCCGCACGGAAGACCGGACGTCTAACGATGGAGCCGGCGGAAGAACCCACGGTGGAGAGCCCGCGGCTCGCCGAGTACCTGAGGCGGTCATCGCCCGCGGAGGCCTCTCGTCCGTCGGCGGGGTGGCAGTACCTCACCTCGCGGGGTCTGCCGGTGGTTGAACGGTGTCCTGGGGACGCCGCGCGCCTGCGGGTGTCGTTCGTGTGGCGCCCAAAGCAGCCAGTAAGCCGCCCCTCGATCTACACGCCCCTGGCGAACCCGTTCCACGGAGAGACGGAACTCCAACCGCTCGGACCTTCGGGGATTTGGTTCCGCACGTTCGTCGTGCCGCGGAGGACGAGGGCGCTCTACGCGTTCTCTCCCCGGCCGACGCCCACGCCTGCCCACGGCGGGGACTGGGGGTCTTACTTCCGCTCCCTCGTGCCCGACCCAGAGAGTCCCTCCCACCTGACGATGGCCAAGGATCCCGACGACCCGGAGGACGTTGCGGTCACGGTCTCGGTTGTTGCCCTGCCGGGCGCCTCGCGACAGCCGTGGGTCCGGGCCCACCGACCGCCCCGGTGGAGGAGGGAGCACACGCACCTGCGAAGCAGGAGCCTCAAGGGTTCACGTTCGGTCTGGGTCTTCTTGCCGCCGGGGTTCGATCCCCGGCGAACCCGGTACAACGTGATCCTGGCGTTCGACGGGGTAGCGTACCAGAGCGCGGTGCCCGCTCCTACCGTGGTCGAGAATCTCGTGCGCGCAAACCGGATCGGCCCCTCGGTGCTCACGCTCGTCGGGAACGCTCCCGGGGCTCGGGAGGTTGAGCTGCTGCACAATCCGGGCTTCGTGGAGTTCCTCTCGGCCGAGTTGGTCCCGTGGTTGCAGCGCCGGCACGGCTTGACGCCCTACCCTCCAGGGACCGTCGTTGTCGGTTCGAGTCTCGGGGGCCTCACCGCCGCCTTCGCGGCGTTACGACGCCCGGACCTCTTTGGGAATGTGCTGGCGCAATCCGGCGCGTTCACCTGGTCCCGGTCCGGCGGGATGCTGGGCTCTCCCACGCTGATGGAGGAGTTCGCGAGGGTCCCACGAGAGGATGTGCGGTTCTACCTCAGCGCCGGATCGCTCGAGACCGCGGTCTACCCGGGGACGCAGATGTCGCTCCTGGCGGGGGTCCGCCACTTGCGGGACGTCCTCGTGGCCAAGGGCTACTCGGTGAAGTACTCGGAGTTCACGGGCGGTCACGACTACTCGTGTTGGGGTGGGTCGCTGGCGGAGGGTTTGCTTCACCTCCTCGGCAAGCGTGGGCGGGCGACCTAAGGGGGCGCACGCAACGCGAACCCGTCGCGGGATCGATCCCGGGGGCGAAACGCGGGGGGGCCGCGTCGGCCGTCGTGAGCCTCGGCCCACGAGGAGGCCTCACCCCGAAGCCGTGGTTCCGGCCCCTCCCACGGATACCGCGCCCGAAGACCTACCGGAGCGTTCTTCGGCACGCTCGGGCTGCGAGTGCGAGCCGAGCAAAGGCCCCGCGTTGCGGTATGAATGCCGCTCGCTAGTTCGATCGCTGCGGCACCCTAGCAGCCGCCCCTGCTAGGGCGAGAACGGATCCGCCTCCCGATACCCGAGTCTTTTCGGATGCTGCCGGCTCCTCCGGCGGGGCCTGCCGAGAGCCAGTCGGGTGTCAAGCTCTCGGCCCGCCCCCTCAATTTTGGGGGCAGACTAAAAAGTGGAGTACGCCTCCCGGGCGCCGCATGGACCTCAACTATTGGAAGAAGCACCTCGCGCAGGTCCCTGCCGAGGTGTGGGCGCGCCCTGACGTCGAGACCCTCGTCCTGGCCGATAACGATCTGCGAGAGATCCCTGCGGCGGTAGGCCAGCTCCAGCGGCTCCGCATGCTTGACCTCGGGCATAACTCTCTGACAGAGCTCCCCGAGGGGCTGGGTGAGCTGACCGGCCTGCGGGATTTTCTGTACCTGCACGACAACCATCTCTCCCGGCTGCCGGACTCGCTGAGCCGCCTCAAAGCGCTGCGCTACCTGAACATCAGCGAAAACGCATTTCACGAATTTCCGGTTGCCGTTTGCGGGATGTCGGGCTTGATTGAACTCCGGGCGACCGATAATCAGTTCTCGACCCTTCCAGACTCCATTGCAGACCTAACGCGGCTGCGCGAACTGCACTTGAGGAACAACAAACTCGAGAGCCTACCGAAGTCGACTGGCGATATGACTGAGCTCCGACAGCTCGACCTCCGAGGTAACCCGCTCCGCGCGTTACCACGGGAGCTGGTCGGCCTCCCGAAGCTCGACAAACTGGATCTACGGTGGGTTACCACCCTTGAGCTTCCGCCGTGGATTGAACAGCTCGAGGCGAGAGGATGCGCCGTCTACCGATAGCCCCACCTTCGATCCGCTAGGCCAGATCCTCCTGCGCTCGCCCGGGTCGGTGGTTCGGCCACTCCTTCTGGGGGTCGGACTCGGTAGAGTTGACGAGGAGGGCGCGGGAACCGTGCCGGGGCTTGTGGCACATTCCCGGCGGCAGGGCCGGGTCCGGGGAGCTTGGGAGGTCCGGGGTCCACGAAGTCGCGGGCCGGGTGCCTGGGGTCGACGGCGGTGCGCGCGGTGCGCAGGAGCATCGAGAACCGTCATCCCTGGACCACCGCCTGGACTCCTCGGTCGGGCCGGTGATCGAAGCTATCACGCAGGAGGGCACGGCTCGTCCGAACACGAAGGCCGTGGGGGCGGCTGAGTTCAGCGCCCATCGACGGCCCTGCACTCCGAGGGAGATGCATGGCCCCTCGCTCACGCTGAGGTCACCGGGTAGGTCCGCAGCTGCTCGCCCCCCCGGGCAATCCGTTCGATACAAGTCTCGCCCTTCGAGTTCTCTCCTTGAGGAGTGGAGTCGATGCTCTGACAAGGGTTGGGGTCCTTCGGATTTGGCATGACCAATCCGGGCCTCCGACCCGGTCGCTTCGCTACCCTTGGCCAAGCGCACGCGGGCTTGCCTCCCAGGATGGTGTCGGTTCGGACGTGACGCTGAGCCGTGCAAACCGAACGGAAGACCGTCCTACGCTGGTGATCGGTCACCGAGCGAACACCCTGACCGCGCTTGCCCGACTGGGCCGGCGAGGGATCGTGGCGGTGGAGTGCGATGTCACTAAGGATAGTCGCGGGAGGATCGTCGTAGGACATCCGGGCCACGTCTCGCAAGCGACGCTGAGGCGCTGTCCGACGTTGCTGGCCTATCTTCGACCGGCTTCCCGGTCCCCAAGAAAGGTCTTCGTAGACTTGAAACTGCGCTCGATAAACATCCCGACGTTCGTCGACGAATTCACGAAGGTGGTGACGACTTCAGGATTCCGGGGGGAGCTGATCATCACCTCGGACTGCGAGGCCGTCCTCAGGCGCTTCCGGGTGCTCGGTTTCCCGACGGGTCATATCGTTCGTGCTCCCTTTGTCTCCCATCGTTGTTCCTCCTGCAGTCTTGAGTTGATACCCGCGGCAGCCCTGTCCCGTGCAGGGCTGACGCCCGGAAGGAAGGAGGTTCACCGGGTGGTCGCGACCGAAGTCGACGACCCGCGAGCGCTTCGCATCGCCATGGGGTTTGAAGTCGGAGAGGTCATGACCAACATCCCGGTTCGCCTCCACGCCGAGCTCAGCAAGGTCTCGGGCGGCCCTTCGCGTTGAGTAGCGCAGCGCGCATCAGGATCGGCCCTCGCTGTTCCGGGAGACTGCTACCGGACCCGCACGCGCGTTGCGGGCCTCCCCACTCCTCCGCGAACTACTTCACAGGCTGCTCGAGCGATTCATCCTCGGCTCAGGACTTGCCCTCGGTCGAACCGGCGATGGAGCCGTTCTCCACCTCGGGCCTGGGCTATTGCACCGTCGAGTCGCTGACCTCAGCCCGGGATGGTGAAGCGGGGTGAGTGCATCACCGGGCCCGCCCAAGACCCGGGATTCACCACTCCGTCGCTCGAATCCCCCGCGCGAAACCCGCGACCTTGCCAGGATTCGGCTCGGTACGCTCCGCCTCGCTCATGCTTTGGGCGTGGCAGGTGTTCTACGAGACCAAGCGAATGGGTAGGGTCGACCACGCCGGCCGACTCGGCCTTGGCGAGGTGGAAGCAGTTAGCGCGCTGCCGAGCCGCATGATCCGGATCCAGCCACATGGGGCAGAGGGGGAGCAGAGCACAAGGGGGCGTGCTCGGTGCACGATCTCACTCCTCGCGGATGCGACGGGCCCACCGGGATCGGCATCCCAGGGATACACGCGGGCTGAGGTCCCAACGTTACTCGACGGTGGATGGGGCCTCGGAGGCCGCCACGGCCGGACCGTCTCCCGCCTTGCTCGAGAGCCTCCGGGCTAGTGACCCGGTTGGACCGCTCGCCCCGCCACGCGCTCGACCGGTTGACCGGACCGGACCTCGGTGACTACCTCAGCGCGGAGTTGCGAGCACGCGCTCGAGGGCGGGGTCGCGCCCGGCCTGATACTCCTCGAAGGTGGATTCGATCTCGATCTCCGGCGACAGGTCGATGCGTTGTCTCGGCCCCCACACCACGTTGGCCCAAAAGTATCGAGCCAGGTCCAGGCCCGCCTCTTCCCAGTCCTGGAGGCCCCACGACGGCTTGATGCTAAGCTTCGAGTTCGGCAGGCAGACCCGCGACCCTTCCGCCCAGAACCGCGCAGTGTCGCCCATCTTCGATCCGACCAAGGTCACCCGCGGGCCGCCGGAGTCCTTGAGCATCGCCGCGGTCACGATCGCCGCGGAGAACGTGCTGCCACTGACCAGAACGTACACCCTCGCCTCCGCAGAGAGCACCCTCGGAAGCGCCTGCGCAAAGAGGATGGCGTTCCCGAAGTTCCCGCCTGAATTCAGGCGGAGGTCGACCACCACGACCTGGACCGCGTTTGGGACCACTTCCGTCATGATGAGCCCCATGAGCTTCCAGGTGAGCGACATGTCCTCATCGCCCGAACCGGCGACGCGATTGCTGCGGATGTAGAGGATACGATGGCCCTCCGAGAGCCACTCGTAATCGACGTCGACCGAGTCCCGATAGATGGCGGGCCTCGATCGCACCGTGTCGAGCACGTGCAACCATCTTCCCGGTATGCGAGGCTCGGAGGGGATGAGTACGCCCCACTCCTCCGAGTCCGCTTGACCGGGGTCCCCGCTCATCTCCGCGGGCAGCACGATCTCCTCCTGCGACCCCTTGGTCAGCCGGAAGGTCAGCCGGGCCTCCGAGTCGCTTGCCGTGATCCCGAGCCGATGAAGCAGGGCTGGTATCCTGAGGTAGCGGGGGCTTACGACACGGATCCGTCGATCGATCCCGGCAATGTACGGTGCGACGGAGGCCACGGCCCGCGTCGCGTCCTGCGTCCCGATCCTCTCGACGCGGGCTCCGAGGAGGTGTGCATAGGGCGGCGCTGCCTTCACGACGTGGAGACCGTCTCGAAACCACCAGGCCATGAACGGCAGACCCGGAAAGGGTGGATCGTCCGCATTGACGTTGGTGTGGCCGTTCCGTGACCGTGACACGGCCCGCGACACTTGCATCCAGAAGCTGACGGCGTCGTATTCATCGGCCCGCTCGAGGCCCTCCGACACGAGGGCCCGGAATTCGGCTGCATGTTCCGGGCTGAAGCTCTTGTCTTGGCGGAACCAGTCGTCTCGTAGAAATACGAGGTCTTCCCGCATCTGGGCCGGAGTCAGGTCCGGGAGTGCCACTTCCGCTCGGAAACGGTAGGGACTATCACGTACGCCCCCCCCGACGCGCGAGGCTCGGTCCGGCGGCGATTTCACCCCGTAGGGCCGACGTCCGCGGTGGTTTCACCCGCGCCCCGGCGCACGAGCTCCTGCGACGAAAAGCCGCCGTGCAGAGAACCCCGACCGGCGCGTCGGCGAGTCCGTGTCCGGCCCAGGTATGGACTGTCCGGAGCGATCGATCCAGGCGGGAGGTCAGGGCCCCTCACGCCGTCTTCGATGCAGGGAGGGTTACCCTGCGGGCCTTGGACGGCCGTGAACTGCCCATCCCGGGACGCGATCCTCCCAGAGCCGGGACTCCCCAGCAGCGTCGTACGGGCCCGCCGGGACTCGACCCCGTCCCATACACGGGCTTTCCCTCCGACGAAGTCAGGACCGCCCGGCGGGAAGTACTTCGAATCCGGCCTCGGCGAAGTTGTGGTCCCACGTGAACGCCCGTCCAATGTGGGTCTCCCGCATCGTGACAAAGCTAGTGCAGTCAGTAAAACTCCACTTCTTGTCGGCGTGCGAGAGCATCAGCTTCAGACTCTCGTCGAAGACGGCCTCGCTGACACGGACCCGCCGGATCGACGGGCTCTCTCGGAGCAGGTTGGACAACCGGGCAACCGGAGTCAGGCCTACCCGTTGACGAAGCAGCGTGAAGGTCTCGTCCAGGACGTAGTCCGTCGTCACGGGTGCTCCGAACCGACCCTTCTCGATCTCGGCGAACGCGGATGTCGCTTCCGGTCGTTGCGCGGAATCCTCGCAGAGGAGCGCGAACCACGCCGAGGTGTCGACGAAGATCATGGGACGGAGTAGACGATCTCGTCGATATGCTGGACTGATCGGTCCTTGCCACGACGGCCGGGCGGGTGCGCCAGCTCTCGGAAGATCGGTTCGGAAGGGTCGACCGTGTCCTTCAGGACATGTTCGCGGATGGCCTGTCGGACGACGTCCTGAATGGGGCGATGCTCCGAACGGGCCCGTCGGCGAAGCAGCTCGTACTCGAGCTCGGGCAGGCGCGTCTGAACCACCGTCATGATACACGTTCATGAACAATGAATACAAGAATGTAGCGATGTCGGTCCGGCTCGTCCCCGGCTCGACATGCGACCGGGAACACGGACGGCGGACCGGCGGCACGCACCCCCGGGCGAGGCCGTTGCGATTACGCTTCGGTCCACACCCCAGCGCGAGGGGTGCCCTCACTCGGTGCCTGTGGGAGGCCCCGGTTGAGCCCACTCACCGAGCGATCTCGCGAAACGCCGATTCCATCGATCGCTTCAGCCGAGTCACCACGTCCAGTGCTAGGAGGTCACGCCGCCTCATCCAGGCAAACTCCGAGCGCTCACGTGGATCCAAGAGGGGTGCGCGACCTGACCGCGTCGAGCAGCGGAGCAGACGACCGCCCTGGGGAACCGAGGCTCGGCTCGGACCCGAGTCCGTTGGACGGACACATCCAGCAGACCACCCACGCGAACTCGGAAGTCCGTCTTCTCGCGAACCTCACGAGCGAGGGCGCTATCGAGGGTACGATCGGACTTTCCCACGCCGCCTCCCGGACGGTCCCAAGGTCCGGAAAGCAGGTCCAAGTCATCCCGACGACGCAGAAGCGGGAGTCGCTGGCCCCAGAGGATGGCGGCCTTGACCGCCATGGTCACCCGAAGTCGGTCGGGCCCTCGCCCATGACACGAATCGGGGTGAACTGACCCTTTGGTCCCGAGCTCGCTCCCCTCGGCCTGGTCCGGGAGGCCCGGACGGTTCGCCTCGCCAGCCTCGACCGCGAACGACGGGTGGGAGCTTCGAAACGGGCAATCCGACCACGGCTGGCGCTCGAGGGCGCGGGTAACGGGCGGTAGTGTGTGAAGATCGGTAGATGAGTCCGGGACCCCTCCCCTGATGGGGACCACCACAGCACCCACAAGGAGGGAGAGGCCCCGAAGGATACAGGAACGCCGGCCGATAGAGCTTACCCACGTGCTCAACGTCGCCTACCACCGAGGAATCGACGCCCTTCGGGCGCTCTTCGAGGAGATGGAAGCCCTCCTCCTCGCGTAGCTCCGTCGGGTCGTCCTGCCCGGCGGCCACCCGAGGTCCGTCGGTCACGGCACTCGACCCCGACGGTTCATCACCCGCCTCGGGATCGTCGACCTCCGCCCTCGGCAGGTGCACGACCGACTCGACCGACACATCTTCTCTCCGCTCCTCGCCGCGCTCGGGTTGGCGAAGCGCCGCGACACCCCGGAACTCCGCATCGCCGTCGCGGAGATGGCCACCCGTACGCGGTTCGGGGAGACCTCCGAGGCGCTCGAGCGATCGGTCGGCCTCCGCGTGCCTCGCCGTACGATCTGGGACTTCCTGCAGGAGATCGACGTCGTCCACCAATCTCCGCACACTACTCCCGTGCCCCGAGACACGGAGTCGGTCGCTCCGCTGAAGTAGGGAGGCTCGTTTCCGCGTCGGGCGTCACCGTGACCCTCACCGTTCGCTCTCCGGCGTGGATGCCCGGAGCGACCATCCCGGTGAAGTACACCGCGGACGGGGAGAATCTCTCGCCCCCACTGTCGTTCGACGGGGTCCCGGCCGGTACGGCCTCGCTCGCGCTTGTGTGCGAGGACCCGGATGCGCCGCCCTTCACCTTCATCCACTGGGTGGTCTACGATATTCCCGGAGGGGCGACCGGCCTCCCCGAGGGCGTCCCCCCCGATTCGACGCTTCCGAACGGAAGCCACCAGGGAAGGAACGGCTGGAAGAAGTTCGGGTACGGTGGTCCTTCGCCTCCCGGGCATAAGCCGCACCGCTACGTCTTCCGACTCTACGCGCTCCGCGAGGGGCCGATCTCCGAGCCGGGGAGCTCCGCCAAGGAGCTCCGTCGGACCCTGGAGGGGCGCGTCCTGGAGTCGGCGGAGTACGTGGGAACCTACGGCCGCCCGTAGGACCGGAGTGAGCCCGTCTCACCCGGCCGACCGGTGGTCGGGAGTCGCGGGACCCCGGGAGGGGGCGAGGCAGACGACGGGAGGTCCACGCGCGCCGACCGGAGCAAGGCGGGCCACGCGGGCCCGTCGCCCGGTCGCGAGGCACGCGCGCGAGCACGCGATCCCGATCTCGGGAGGGACCGCCCCCGGTACTCCGCCCCGAGGGACATGGGTCCATCCGCGCGGCACCGGCCCTTCGGAGAGGTTCTGGCCGGAGGCTCCACCCGGAGGGATCCCACGCGCCCTCCGCACCGCGCCCAGACGGTCGACAGTTCGTAGGACATGCCGTCGTGCGAGTCTGCGGTCCACATGACCCCTCGGACGGGCGACCCCTCGCGGGCCGACCGGGGCTGACGCGTTCGCTCTCGGGTCTCCCCCGATGCGGCTGGACCTCCTCCGGGACGGGGCCCGGGAACGTCCGTGGACCCGAGCTCGACGGCGGCACACCTTCGTGGGCGGGGCGGCTCTCCCCTTCTGAGCGAGGTCGCAGGGTCGAGAGCGAGGACGGCATCGTCGTGGTCCACGGAACCACGAGCCCACGCCGGGCCGGGCTCCCCGTTAGGGAGGCGAGGTGACGACGCAGTGAACCGACTCATCGGGGAGCGTCCGGAGGCCCTCCCGGCCCTCGCCTTCGAGGATGGCCGGCTCCAGTCCCGTCGGCACTATGGGCCCCCTCCAACCTCTTCGATCCGAGGAGGATCGGCTGTCGGCTCCCCGGGCGTCCGGCAGGGCCTCTCCCTCAGACCGGGGGGGCCGCCGGCATGGGTTCTATGAGGAAAGTGTCACGGGCCCGGCGGGACTTGAACACGGCGTCCACCGCGGGGTCCCCGACCCTTGCGCCGGACCCCGGCGCTTAGCTCCGATGCGGGTGTCCGTGGCCCGTCGTTCCGCCCGCGACGGCGGGGGTCCCGAGCGCGTACCGACCGAACGCGATACCCTTGACCCCTCGCAGATCCTCGGCGGCGTTGACGACCTCGCCTCGCTTTCCGACCAGCCCGATGAGCTGCATGCAGGACCCGCCTTCCAGATGAACGTGCGAAGAAGATCGGACATGGACCCCCCAGCGATGCTCCACGGCCGTCAGCCGCCGGAGCACGTTCGGGGCGTCATGCCGGTAGATCAGCAGGACGCTCGCCACCGAGTCGGAGTCCGGGTCGCCAAGCTCGTGTTCGGCGAGCTCCTTTCGGATCAGGGCGCGGATCGCGTCCGAGCGGCTCGGAGAGTTCCGGGCCTGGACCCAGCTGTCCAAGAGCCCGAGGAGATCGGGTTCGAGCGAGACGCCCAAGCGCACCACGTGCTCCCTTTTCCGTTTTCGACCGGGACGGGTACGGCCCCGGGCGTCGCGGGCGTGATCTTCCCGGCGCGTCGGTCTCGCCATGTGGCTCGGGCACCCCGAGCGAACCCGGCTCCGCACATAACGCTGAGGTCCGGGCCGCTCTAGACTCCGCGTTGGGGTGTTACGTGTACAAAAGACGACACAATCTATTTTATCCCCCGGCGCGTGGCCCGACGCGTGTCCTTGACGTCCACGGGGAATCCAAACCCGCTCACCGAGGTCCGAAATCCCATCGTGCTCTCTCGGCAGGAGTGGATCAAGGTCATCCTCATCTACGTCGGAATCGCGGCCGCCACCGGGATCGGCATCTACGCCACCTTCTGGATCGGAACGCAGTACGCCATCTTCTGGGCGCTGGGCATCCTCGCGTACACCCTGGGGCTGCGGCACGGGGTCGACGCCGACCACATCTGTGCGATCGATAACACCACGCGGAAGTTGCTCCAGCAGGACAAACGCCCGACGACGGTCGGGACGTGGTTCTCCCTCGGCCACTCGACGATCGTCGTCGCGATGATCGCGGTGCTGGTGGTCGCCACGCAATTCATCGCCAGCAACCTCCCCGCCTTCGAGGCCGACGGCGCGGTGATCGGCACGCTCATCTCGGGCGCCTTCCTCTATGTCATCGCGCTCATCAACTTCCTCATCTTCTGGGAGATCTACCTGATCTTCAAGTCCCTGCGCTCGGGAGCTCTGGACCAGCAGAAGCTCGACGAGGCCCTCTTGAAGCGCGGGTTCATGAACCGCTACTTCGGCCGGTTGTTCAAGTTCGTCAACGAACCATGGCAGATCTATCCCATCGGAGTGCTCTTCGGGCTCGGCTTTGACACCGCCTCGGAGGTGGCCCTGATAGCGATCACGGTCACGACCGCCACCGCGGCGGCCCATTTCCCGCTCTGGATGGTGATGATCCTGCCGTTCATGTTCACGTGCGGGATGGTGCTGACGGACACCACCGACGGGTTCGGGATGCGGTTTGCCTACGGATGGGCGTTCCTGCGGCCCATCCGGAAGGTCTACTACAACCTCACCATGACCGTGATCTCGGTCATCGTCGCCGTGGTCATCGGCACGATCGAACTGTTGGGCGTGCTGGCCTCGGAGCTCAGCCTTTCCGGCGGGCCGTTCGGATTCTGGAGCACGATGAATTGGCTGAACAACTCGAGCGGTCCCGACGGCATCGAGATCTGGGGCTGGTGCGGCATCCTCATCATCCTGCTCTTTGTGGGCAGCTGGGCGGCCTCCATCGCGATCTATCGCTGGAAGCGGATCGAGGACATCGGTTTTGCTCGCCCCCCCGCGTCCCCCCAGGCCCCGCCGGCTGACCCCGGCCCACCGGCCGAGTCGACGTGAGCCCGACCGACCCCCATCCGGCATCCCTCTCGGGGGTCGGGAGTCCACCTCCGAAGCGTCGGGAGCTGACCCTGCGACCGGGGAGGGCCACAGCCGCCCGAAGAGACGGGCCCGCCGGGACTCGGACCCGACCGGCGTACCGCGGGCCGGTCGACCGTCCCAGGACACGTCCCGCCGGAGGGGAGGAGGTCGAAACCGACCGCCGAGCCTCCGCTTCCAGAAGCCACCGGTCTACACGCCGCCGACTCTCACCGAAACCCCGGAAGCGGATCGCGCCCCATCCGGCTCGCCGGGCCCCGACCACATTCGCCCAGAGATCGTCCACGAGCAAGAGATTCCGGGCCGGCAGGCCGATCCGGATCCGCGCGCGATCGTAGGCCGCCCGGGAGGGCTTGGCCGCGCCGATCTCGTGGGAGAGCAACGCAGGCGAAAACTCCCGGAGCCAGCCCCGGGACCGAAGCACGCGGGCGTGCCAAACGATGTTGTTCGAGAGGCAGGCAACCCGGACGCCGGTCGCGCGCAGTCGGCCGATCCACCGCAGGATCTGGGGGTCGATTCGGGCGTCTCGAGCGAAGTCCTCGGCCCAGAGACTCCGAAGCTCGGCGGGGATCCGGCACCCCAACCGGCGCCCGACCCGGTCCCAGAACTGGGCACCCGAAAGGCGGCCGGTGAGAAGCGCCGGGCTTGTCGACTCCAGGGCGTTCTCTACGCTCCGGAAGGGAAGATCGAGCCGCGTCGCGAGACGGCGGTACGTCGGCCCATTGCGCCAGCGGATGACCACTCCCCCGAGATCGAAGACGACGGCGACGTCGGCCGGCCGAACCCCCTGAGGATGGGCCCCGAGAGCTCTCGGGCGGCGTCCGTCGAGGTCGAGCGGACCAGGGTGCTTCTGGATCCGGCGAGCCATGCATCGAGAAAGGGACGACTCCGGCTATCCAGGCATCGCCGTGATGCTCGGCAGCTTCCACGACCCCAAGCTTCCCTCACCTCGACGCCCCCGCGCCCGACGGGTCGGCCCCCTCTACTTCGGCGGCGGGTCCCGGATCCGGCCAACCTGGTGGGTCCAGTCGATCCAGTCGAAGACCGGCGCCTCCACGTCGATCTGCCATAGCAGCGCGTTGAGCTCTCCCCGGTGTTGGAGCTCCTCCTCGACGAGGTGCCAGAGCACTTCGCGCACCGGAATTTCGCAGTCGTGCGTGGACCCCTCGCCGGACCTTCGGTGGACGGTCCGCGCCAGGTCCGCTTCGGTCAACTCGGCCATGACGCGACCGATCTGGGCTTGGACGTACCGCTCGTCCTTCCGGATATCAGCTAGGCCGGGGGGCGTGCTCGCGTCGGGCTCCTGAGGTGGAAACTCGAAGCGGGCGCAGTCCTTCATCCAGAAGAAGAGGGCGCCCTGGGAGTGAGCGAAGATGTCCAGCAGGGTGGGGAACGACGCGCCCCGATCCCGCGAAAGCTCCGTCACCGGCAGCTTGGAGAAGGTCTCGAGGTATCCGCGCCGCGCCTCCGCCGAGTAGGCGAACCACGCGCGGATCGCCTCGAGCTCGGAGGTGGTCATTTTGGCAGGAGGAACCCGAGCGCTACGAGGCGGCACGATGGTGGCGCCATGGGACGACCGGGGTCTTCCTCCCTCGTTCTCCGCGTCACAGCGGCTGGGGCGATAAAGCGGCTCCCTGCCTCGGCGGTGGAGCGACCTCCCGCGGTTTCCGTCAGGGGCCTCGACGCATGCGTTCTCTTCCGGTTAGGTCCAGCGACGGGGGCTCGCCGACCGGCAAAGCCTCGTGCGGGAGCTCCCCGTGGGCCAAGTCTGGGTCCTCGACGGAGACCGAGAACTCGCTTGGCCGAGGCTCTCGCCGGCAGGTACCCCAGGGTGGAGGTCGAGGCGAAGAGGGTGCGCCCTACTCCATCGGGGTGTGCTTTTCCGGTGAGCGGTACCGCCGAGGAGGCTCCCAGAGTTCGAAGCGGTTCCCTTCGGGGTCGTACCCCCAGCCGAAGCGGCCGTACGAGGACTCTTCGATCTGGCCATCGACCCGGATGCCGGCACGGCGTAATTGGCTGAGGAGGCGATCCAGATCGTCGACGCGGTAGTTCACCTGAGCCGACGGACTCGCAGGGCCCCACTCGCGTTCCCGGTCGCCGATCGCGGCCCAGAGCGTGCTTCCGACGCGCCGGCGGTTCCGAGTGGAACGCCAGTCCCAGGTCGCTACTTGCCCTTGGGGGGAGACCTCGAGTCCGAGGTTCTTGCGGTACCACGCGGCCAGCTTCACCGGCGATCCAGACCGGAGAAACACCCCTCCTATCCCGGTTACCCGGGCCCGCCGACGTCCACCCGCTGGCATTGGTCTCCCATGGGGTCCGGACTCATGAGTTCCCCGGTGGAGGTTGCCGTGGTACGGGCCACGTACGCCCTCCGACGAGCCGCCGGCTCCTCGCCGGCGGGAAGCGAACGAGGTTCGCGTCGGTCCGGGCGGATGGCCTCCTTCGTCCTCGACGGGGAGCGGGCCGAGGGCGCGCTCGACCCATTGGCTCAGGCGCGGGGTCGCGTCCGTGCCTTCGTGCTGTGGTACGCGGCCGACAATCCTCTCTCGAGTCGCTTCTGGCCGCGGATGGGATTCCGCGACCTGATCACCCGCTACGAACTCCGGTACGATCCGACCGCGGGTCGTGCTGCGGAGAGCGCGACCACGGGCGGGACCGACAGCGACCCGTGAGAGTTGAACTGGGTCTCCTCGACAGCCTCTAACCTTGGTCCGACTCAGGGACCCACGTCGCAAGTGCTGACTAAGGACCGGTCGTGTACCTACCCTCGTACCCTTTCAAGGAAATCCCGAACGGTCGCGAGATACCGATCCTGCTCTTTGTAGACGCAGTCGTGCCCACTCTTTTGAAAGACCACCAGTCTGGATCCTCGGATCCCGCGTTGGATCGTCCTCGCGCACCTCGGCGGGACCGAGTCGTGTCGCCCAACGGTTATGAGCGTCGGCACACGTATTCGCCCGAGCTGATCCCGAACATCCCAACCTGCCATAGTGCCGGCGGTCCTCGAAGTTAGGTCATCCGGTCCGTAAAGCGCCGTTGCGACGGCGGGATTGAAGTGTTGCCCGGCGAGCAGGAGGTCGATGGGCGTTACCGCGAGGTCCGAGAGATGACGGCGGTTGAATTCGGAGACGGCCCGCACATAGCGGCAATTGCTCAGATCGCCTCGCCTTTCGCACCGGAGGATCGTATCCCGATCGCCAGGACGCAGCCTCGACACGAGACGGCGCACCTCGGCTTGCATTTCCTTCATGCTGGCGTAACCGCTCCCCACGGTGAGGCTCCGGTACCCGCGAGGGTGGCGCAGGATGGTCTGTAGCGCGAGCGCGCCCCCGAAGCTATAGCCGAATAGGTGGCAACGACCAAGATGCATTGAGACGCGTACCGCGTCGGCTTCGTCGGCGAGCGACTCGATGGTCATGCCCCGATAGTTGGGGGGGCGCTGGGATCGGCCGCATCCGTACTGGTCGTAGAGGACAACACGGTAACCGAACTGGGCAAGCGCCGTGAACGGCCGCAGCAGTTCATGGGTAGCGCCTGGTCCCCCGTGAAGGCAGAGGAGCACGCCCCGCCTCCCGTCGCCGACCGACTCGTAGTAAAGCCGGTGGCCCGCTGCACCGACAAAGCCTGATTTGAGAGGGAACCCCATTCAATCCTTCAGATAGAGGTCCCGAGGATTAACTCCACGGCGAGGGCCCTCGTGCGGAGCTCGGCAGAGGCTGAGAGGCAAAAGGCACGTATCCGACAGAAGGGTGCGCTAGCGACTCGCCCGCGGCACTCAAGTCAGGGGTTCGTTCCCGGCACCGGGCGCTTGTCCTCAGGCCCGGGGCGAGCTCGCTGCGGCGGCCTCGAGGCTCTGGGGCACCGGCCCGCCCCGGAGGTCGGGGCCGCGAGAACACGGACACTGTGCGTCAGGTTCCCCCGATCTCCGGGTTCCCCCGCAAATCGCATAGGGACGGCTCGGCTGAGCCGGAGCCGCTGGCGGGTGGCCGCGCGGTCCGCCCGTTGCAAGAGGGTGACCCACCACGGCAGTCCCGGGAACGGCGTCGAGCCCACCCTCCCCGCCCGCGCGGCGCTGGTGGCCCCGTTTCCGACGCTCGCCCCAACGGGAGTGGGCCACCGTGTACCGCGACCTCGGCCGGTGGGCGGTGATCGCCGTTCCCATCGGCATCGTGGCGGGGCTGGGGGCGGCGCTGTTCTACTTCCTCCTCACCGACGCGGTCAACCTGTTCCTTGGGTACCTCGCGGGGCTGACGCTACCGTCCGAAGGGACGTCCAACCTCGCACAGCTCGCCTGGTCCAGCTCCTTC
>JASHRJ010000037.1 GCA_030037395.1 Thermoplasmata archaeon | reverse complement strand
AGCGCCGTCGGCCCGCAGCGGGGCCGGCAGCTCGGCGACGGCCGCCGGCGCCGGGGCCTCCTCGAGGCGCGCGCGGGGGAACTCCCGCCGGAGCTCGCGCGCCAGCGCCTCGGCGCCGGCCCGGTCGGCGGTCCAGAGGATCTCCCGCGGCTGGAGCGCCGCCAGCGCCGAGACCAGCCCGTCGGCCCCCGGCCCGTCGGCCGGTCCCCGGAGCCACTCGCCGGTCGTCACGTCCACCGCGGAGTACGTCCCCGGGCCGGCGGCGGGCAGCTCCACGCACGCGAGGAAGCTGTGCTCCGGGCCCCCCAGGATCCCGTCCTCGACGACGGTCCCCGGGGTCACGACCCGCGTGACCTCCCGACGGACCAACCCCTGCGCGAGCCGGGCGTCCTCCACCTGGTCGCAGAGCGCGACCTTGTACCCCTTCCGGACGAGGCGACCGAGGTACGTCTCGATCGCGTGGTGCGGGACGCCGGCCATCGGGATCCGGTCGCCCCGGGCGTCCGGGCCCCGCGCGGTGAGCACCACGTCCAGTTCCCTCGAGAGGAGGCGCGCGTCGTCCCCGAACGTCTCGTAGAAATCTCCGACCCGGAACAGTACCAGGTGGCCCGGGTAACGGCCCCGGACCCCCTCGTACTGCTCGAGAAGCGGGGTCGAGGGCGCCGCCTCCGTCATGGCGCGGCGGCTAGGCGAGCCCCGACTTATAAGGCGGCCGCGAAGGGCGGGGAACGGGGGGCCGGACGGCGCCGCTGAGGGGGAGATTCGAACTCCCGTGGCGTCACCGCCACCAGCTTTCAAGGCTGGCGCCTTGCCGGACTAGGCTACCTCAGCGCGGGCGACGGAGCGCGGCCGACCCGATTAAATCCAGCGGCCCGAGGGGACCGCGGGGGTCGATGCAGGTGCCGGGAGTCCCGCGGCGGGCCGAGCCGACCCGCCGATTCGAACCCGGGCGGTCAGCTTGGAGGGCTGACATCCTACCACTAGATTACACCTGCGCGGACCCCGCGGACGGCGAGCGACCGCCGACCGGGATTAAGGCTTTGACGTCGCGGTCCGGGCCGGCGCCCCGCCGAGATCGACCAGCGCCACGCGCTCCAGCACGAGCCCCTCCCACGCCGCCGCGGGGAGCGCCGCCCGCTCCTCGGCCCCGATCCCCAGCCGCTCCAGGGTGCCGGCGTCGGCCGGCCGAGGGTACGCCGCCGCGTCCGGGACCAGGCCGAACCGCTCGGCCAGCCCCTCCGGATCGAGGGGTCGCTCCGCGACGATCACGAACCGCTCAGTCGCCGCTCCGACCCCGACCTTCGCGAGCGCCCGGGGAAGCTGGTCGTCGCCCGCGACGTACAGGACGAACTCGGCGGCCCGGTCCCGCAGCCTCGCCGCGCCCCGCTGCCGGGACCGTCCGAGGTGGGCCCACGCCGAGAGGAGATGGCGTTCGCCGGCGACCGCGTCGGCGTCCAGGAGCGCGACCAGCGCCTCCGACTCTCGGGCGACGGCGCGGAGCGTCGACACCAGCGCCGCCGCGGTCGGGGTTCCCGCGGTCGGGCGCCGGGCCCCGACCGCGCGAAGGACGCGCTCGGACGGCGGGGGCAACGGCGGCACGGGTTCAGTCGGCGAGGAAGCGGAGGAACTCCTCGCGGCTCCTCGGCCGCAAGGTGTAGTTCTCCTGCTTCTCCCGCCCGATCGTCGAGGTCGGCG
Source organism: Thermoplasmata archaeon (assembly GCA_030037395.1). Classification (GTDB taxonomy): domain Archaea; phylum Thermoplasmatota; class Thermoplasmata; order Lutacidiplasmatales; family UBA184; genus Lutacidiplasma. The sequence continues at coordinate 40,899 of JASHRJ010000037.1, read as the reverse complement.
TCGGTCCGTAGTCGTGGCCCGGCAGCACGATGAGCTCGTCCTCCAGCCGGGCGATCCGTCCGACGAGCGAGTCGTACATTTCGGACGGGTCGCCGCCGGGAAGGTCGGTCCTGCCGCACTCCCCGACGAACAGGGTGTCGCCGGTCGCCAGGTGGCCGGCGAACCGGTAGAGCACGCTGTCCTTCGTGTGCCCGGGCGTGTAGAGGACCTTCACCGAGAGGTCGCCGACCACGAGCTCGGCGCCCTCGTCGACCGGGACGTCCGGCGGGGCCGGCGCGCGTCGGTGGGCGACGACCTTGGCTCCGGTCCGCCGGACGACCTCGCCGTTGCCGGCGACGTGGTCCGCGTGGCCGTGCGTGTTCATCACGTAGCGGACCTTCACCCCCCGACGGTCGATCGCCTCGAAGACGGGCTCGAGGCCGTACGACGGGTCGATCACGGCGGCCGAGCCGCCCTCGCGGTCCGCGACGAGGTAGGTGAAGTTCAGCAACGGGCCGACGAGCAGCTGGTCCACGATCACCGGGCGGCCGACGGGCCGGTGGTATTTGACGGCGGAGGCGGTCGACGGGCGCCGGGAGCTCAGTCGGCGGGAGCTTCGGGGTCCGCCAAGCCCCGGCCGCTGACCGCGTCCAGCACCCGGCGGCCTTCGGAGCCTTCGGCGTACCAGTACGGGACGAAGATCAGACCGAACGGGCCCAGGCGCACGTCCTCGGCCGGCGGCGCGACGCGCCGGCTCTCGATGACCAGGGCGCCGGCGTGCTGCTCGGTATGGTCGACCCGAACGGTGTGGTGGCGTCGGATCGCCTCGACCGCGAGGGCCCCCGCGCCGGTCGCGGCGAGCTGGGGGGCGAGACGCTCCGCCGGTCCGTCGATCTCTCGGACCAGCTCGCGGCCGCCCTCGTCCCAGATCTCGGCGCGCCGGCTCGTCGCGTTGACCGCCACGAGCCGCTGGCGTACCGGGCCGGGCCCGCCGTCGGCGCCGACCTGGCGCACCCGGTAGGCGGCGACGTAGAACGGCACCAGCCGCAGCGTGTACCGCGCTCCCGCGAGGCCGCTGAGCTGCTCCGCCTCCCGGCGGCCGATCCGAGGGCGCACGGTGCGGGCGTCCCCGCCCACGAGCGCCAGCGGCCCCTCCAGCGGCTCCGGAGCGCCGGCATCGCCCCCGGGGACCAGGGCGGACGGGAGCAGGAGCTCCCCGAGCGCCGGTCCGAGCGTCGACGGGTCGACCAGCTCGATCCCGCGGTCCGCCGCCGCCGCGCGGGCCGCATCCCCCGGCTCGCCGTCGTAGACGACGGTGCGGTGCACCGAGTCGGGAGGGAACCACGGCTCGATCTCGGAGGGGGACCGGCCCCGCGCCGCGATCACCACCGCGCGGTGGTCGGCGGCCCGGACCGCCCGCACCGCCCCCGGGACCTCCTCGAGGCGGTAGCCGGCCGCCTCGAGCAGGCGACGGAGCACCGGGGGCGGGGGCGTGTCGGCCACGGTGACCCGGTTCCGCCGAACGGGGATATCCTCCTTCTGTTCCTCCGGTCACGCCCCGGCACGGCGTCGGGCGGCTCCGGAGCGACGCTCCGAGCCCCGATCCTCGCCGGCGCGGGCCCTGTGCCGGCAAATCTATTTACGGCGCCCTCGGGTCCAACGCCTAGCGATGGTGGAGGCGGTCACGCTCCGCGTCGCCGAGGCGTTCCAGCAGGACATCGGCCTCGGGACCGCCCGCCTCGACCAGCAGACCCGCCAGCGGCTGAAGGTGGGCCTCGGGGACATCGTCGAGGTCCGGGGGCGGAAGGCGACGCCGGCGATCGTCAGCCGGGCGCAGCCCGAGGACGAGGGCAAGTCGCTCGTCCGCATCGAGGCGGTCGTCCGGAGGAACGCCGGGGTGAGCATCGGCGATCGGGTCACCGTCCAGCGGGTCGACTGCCCGAACGCGGACGCGATCACGATCGCCCCGATCTACGCCGGCTCGGCCCGGATGGACCTCGGCCCGGGGCTCGAGAGCTTCGTCTCGAAGGCGCTGCAGCGGCGGCCGTTCGTCCGGGGGGACGTCTTCGTCATCCCGGGGGTGTTCCTGATGGGCGGCTCGCTCCCGTTCATGGTCGTCTCGACGCAGCCGAAGGGGATCGTTCAGGTCGCCCCGGCGTCGCTGATCACGATCCGCGAGGACACCGTCAGCGAGGCGGAGGTCGCGGCGCCGCGGGTCTCCTACGAGGACATCGGCGGGCTCCAGGAGAAGCTCGGCCGGGTCCGGGAGATGATCGAGCTGCCCCTCAAGCACCCCGAGCTGTTCGACCGGCTCGCGATCACCCCGCCGAAGGGGGTGCTGCTGTACGGGCCCCCCGGGACCGGCAAGACGCTGATCGCCAAGGCGGTCGCGAACGAGGCCGGCGCCCACTTCATCGGGATCCAGGGTCCCGAGATCATCTCGAAGTACTACGGGGAGAGCGAGAAGGAGCTCCGGGAGAAGTTCGAGGAGGCGGAGAAGAACGCCCCGAGCGTCATCTTCATCGACGAGCTGGACTCGATCGCCCCCCGGCGCGACGAGGTCGTCGGGGAGGTCGAACGTCGGGTCGTCGCGCAGCTCCTGACGCTGATGGACGGCCTGTCGGGCCGTGGGAACGTGATTGTGATCGCGGCGACGAACCGCGAAGAGGCGATCGACCCGGCGCTCCGGCGACCGGGCCGGTTCGACCGCGAGATCGAGATCGGGGTGCCGACCCAGGAGGGCCGGCTCGAGATCCTCCAGATCCACACGCGCGGCATGCCGATCGAAGGTAGCGAGCGCGATCGCGACCGGATCCTGAAGGAGCTCGCCGCCCAGTGCCACGGGTTCGTCGGCGCGGACCTCTCGTCGCTGGCGCGCGAGGCGGCGATGCGCGCCCTCCGCCGCTACCTTCCCGAGATCGACTTCGACCACCCGATCCCGATCTCGCTCCTCGAGCGGATGAAGGTCACCGAGACCGACTTCCGCGAGGCGCTGAAGCAGATCGAGCCGTCGAGCCTGCGCGACGTCGCGGTGGAGGTCCCCTCCACCCGGTGGGAGGAGGTGGGCGGGGTCGAGCGCGTCCGCCGGGTGCTGGAGGAGTCGGTCGAGCTGCCGTTCAAGAACCCCCAGGTGTACCGCCACCTCGGGATCGAGCCGCCCCGCGGGATCCTGCTCTACGGGCCCCCCGGGGTCGGCAAGACCCTCCTCGCGAAGGCGGTCGCCACCGAGAGCCAGGCGAACTTCATCTCGGTGAAAGGCCCCGAGGTGATGAGCAAGTGGGTCGGCGAGAGCGAGAAGGCGATCCGGATGATCTTCAAGAAGGCCCGCCAAGCCTCGCCGTCGATCGTCTTCGTCGACGAGATCGACTCGATCGCCCCGCGGCGCGGGCTGCAGACCTCCAGCGGGGTCACCGAGCGGATCGTCAACCAGCTCCTGACGTCGATCGACGGCCTCGAGACGCTCGAGCGGGTCCTCGTGATCGCGGCGACGAACCGTCCGGATATCGTCGACGAAGCGCTGCTCCGGACCGGGCGGTTCGACCGGCTCCTGTACGTGGAGCCGCCCGACGCGGCCGGGCGGCTCGAGATCCTCACGGTGCACACCGCGCGGATGCCGCTCGCCGACGACGTCGACCTGGCCGAGCTGGCCGCCCGGACCGAGGGGTTCGTCGGCAGCGACCTCGCGGCGCTGTGCCGGGAAGCCGGCCTCACCGCGATCCGGGAGAGCCTGAAGGCCTCCAAGGTGACCCGGGCCCACTTCGACGCGGCGCTGAAGCAGGTCCGGGCCTCCTGCGACCCGGAGACGATCCGGTTCTACGAGGAGTTCGAGAAGCATCTCACGCGCGAGCGGACCGCCCGCCGCCGCGAGGAGCGGCTCGAGGCGATCTATCGCTGACGGCCCCGGCCCCCCCGGGGGAGCGGGGTCCCGAGGGCCCGGGGGCCCCCGCGGCGGCCCGGCCGCCGGAGTTTCCAAGAGAAATCGCTAAGTAATAGGGCCAAGTTCGGCGCCGCGCCTCTCGAAGGAGAGGGAACGAACGGGAGAAGTGAATCCGTTGCGCAGCCCCCTGTACGGCGCCGCGTCGTGGGTCCTAGTCGTCGCCGTGCTGGCGAGCTCGTTCGCGGCGCTCCTAGGGACCGCCGCGGCCGCCAGTTCGACGACGTACACCTTGGCCGGATTCGTCGATCAGCCCGGTGGGCCCGGTGCCCCGCCGGTGCCGGCCGGCGTCACGGTGGACCTCGTCTCCCGCGCGACCGGGGCCACCTACACCACGACGGTGACCGGCAGCGGAGGCCAGTTCTCGTTCACGTCGAGCAGCACCTCGAGCGCCTTGGAGCCGGGCTACTGGGGGCTGTACGTCCCGTCGGAGTCGAACGTGAGCCTGACCGGCTGCAAGCACTGCGCGGTCCTCCCGGCGCTCAGCGCCCCGACGTTCGCCTTCTACAACAAGACGTTCCTTACGAACACGACGTACACCACGGTGATCGGGAACGTCTCGATCCTGCCGTACCAGGCGATCCTGAACGGCACGGTCACGCAGAACGGCACCGCCGTCTCGGACGCGACCGTGAAGCTCCTCGCCCCCGGCTCGGACGGGTTCGTCTTCTCGACGAACACCACCAACGCCACCGGCTTCTACAACCTGAGCGTGCCGTTCGGCACCTGGCTGCTGCAGACGACCCGGACGCTCGGGCCGTACCTGTACACGAACTCGACGAACGTCACGATCGCCTCGTCGACCCCGCCGCAGGTCAGCCCGAAGCTGCACGGCTACGCGATCTCGGGCCGGATCCTCTCGTCGGTGACCCACAGCTACGTCACGACCGTCGGGAACGCGACGCTCTTCGACCCCACGAGCCACTACCTGTACACGACCGCGACCCCGGTCGGGGGGTACTACTCGTTCGCGACGTACCCGGCGGGGTTCACGAGCGGCAACCAGACGTTCAACGTGATCCTGTCGTCCGGCACGTTCCAGACGAGCTACTACAACCTGACCGTCAACAGCACGACCCCCCAGTCGCGGAGCCTCGCGCTGTCGCCGATCTCGACCGCGAGCCTCGGCTGGGCGAACACCACCCTGAACTTCTCCGGCATCAGCCCGGCGACCGGTAAGGGGACGCTGGCGGTCAACACGAGCGTGAACCTCGGCAACGACTCGGTGATCGCCGGGCTGCCGAACGCCACCGTCGGACAGCTCTGGGCGCAGCTCGGGCTCGACTTCAACCACACCCTCGAGCTCCCGGCGGGGGACCTCGCGACGTACCTCAAGCCGTGGCTGAGCGCCTCGGGACCGTTCTTCCCCGCCTACCAGGCCGGCACGACCGTGAACGGCACGCCGTTCTACGGCCCGAACGCGACGCAGCCGATCGGCGCGTTCAGCTCGACCTGTGCGGGCTACTGCGGCCTGAACAGCGCGGCCCGGCTCACCTACTCCTGGTCGAACTCGTACACCCTGAACGGCACGGTGCCGAAGAACGCCTCGTCGTACACCATCTCCTTCCACTTCGCGCACCCGTCCAGCCCGGCGGTCAAGTACGAGTACACGGTCGTGCTGCCGTCCGGCTACGCCCTCTCGGCCGGCACGACCGCCCCGACGCACACCTCGCTCGTCGGGAAGGGGTCGGACGGGAACTGGACCACGTTCACGCTGGTGTCCAACGCGAGCAGCACCCCCGCCGCGGTGGCGACCTTCACCGCCGTGAAGGTGGCGAACCTGACGGTGAACCTCAACGTCACCTCGTCGAGCTTCTACTTCTCCTCGGCGAACATCCTCAACAAGACCCACGGCAACTACACGGTCGTCCTCGCGCCCGGGGAGAACGCCACGTTCAGCGCGGCGGCCACGACCTACCCGTCCGGGGCGAACGGCACGTCGTTCGTCTGGAACTTCGGCGACGGCAACAACACCACCACCCCGAACGTCACGACCAACCACACCTACACGCGGGTGAGCGGGGCGACCCCGTACGACGGCACCCTGAAGGTGATCAGCTCGTCCGGCGTGAACAACACGACCTCCTTCTACATCTGGGTGGAGAACTCGATCCCCACGGCCGGGATCCATTCGAGCGCCACCGCGGCCCAGCAGAAGAAGGCCGGCGGCGTTGCGTTCCTGTTCGTGAACTGGTCGACGACCCTCCAGTTCAACGCGAGCAACAGCAGCGCGGGCGGGACCCACAACGCGATCTCGATCGCGCTGTTCAACGTGACCGCGAAGAACTACAGCGCGAGCCAGAACTTCTCGGTCTCCAAGGGCGCCAAGTACACCGCGAACTGGACGGTGAGCTTCGGCTCGAAGAACGGGACGAACACCACCGCGCCGGGCCACGGCTACTACATCAACCTCGCGAACGTGAAGTTCAACAGCACCCCGAGCGGCGTCACCGGCTGGGGGTGGATCTACAACATGACCCTCACCGTCTGGACCGCCACCGGCACGAGCGCGTCGACCAAGCTGACGATCCTGATCTACGACTCGCAGAAGCCGATCGCCTCGTTCCAGATCCTGAACTCGGTCGGCTCGAAGATCACCACCGGGAGCATCGTCGAAGGGCCCAACCACTACGCGCTGATCCAGCTGAACGCGACCCCGTCGGTGGACCTCGGCAACGGCTCGATCCTGAAGTACACCTGGCTGATCACGAACCCGGGGAACTCGTCGTTCACGAACATCACGAACCTGACGAACCTCACGAGCCCGACCCCGCTGCCGAAGCTGAAGCTCGTGCCGATGTCGACGACCTACAAGATCAAGCTCAGCGTCACCGACAAGAACGGGAACGTCGGGAACACGACGCAGTCGCTCCAGGTCTCGCCGAACACCACCACGCGGCCGATCATGGAGGCGAGCAACCTCACCGGACCGACCACGGTCAACGCCGGCTCGGCGTACACCTTCTGGGTGAACGTCACCGTCGGGGGCGGGGCGCTCTCGATCGCCAACAACGTCACCGTCTCGTTCTACCTGCTCTCGGCGAGCGGGACCGGCAGCAAGAAGTACATCGCCGGCACCCCGGGCTCGGTCGTCTTCTACGGCTACTCGAACAACTCGACGAACGCCACGGTCAACACGACGCCGATCGCGACCGTGACGCCGGGGGTGATCGAGAACCTGTCGTACAACGTGACGGTCCGCGCCCAGATCTCCTGGACCCCGAGCCAGACCGGCTCGTACATCCTCTACGCCCAGGCGTTCTCCACCGACCAGTTCAACAACAGCACCTCGGTCAGCATCGCCTCCCTGCCGATCAGCGTCCATCCGAACCCGACCACGCAGCTGATCGAGTACGGCGGGATCGCGGCCGGGGTCGTGGTGGTGTTCGTGCTGCTGTACCTGTTCTACCGCCGCCGCACGCGCAAGACGAGCGGCGGCGGGAAGCCGAGCTCGGGCCGGAGCGGCCTGGAGCGCGGCGCCAGCAAGCCGGCGGCGGACGACGACGACGAGCCGTAGTCGGTAGGCCCGTTCCCCGGCCCCCGCCGGGGAACCGTCGCGCGCGAGCGCGCCGTCGTGGACGGCGGTGGGCCCTACCCGTACGGGCCGACCTCGTCCAGGAGGTCGACGTGCGTGAGCAGCATCCGCCGGCAGCAGTACCGCTCGAGCCCGAGGGCGTCGAACACCGCGCCGGCCGGCTCGCCGCGCATCGTCCGCTCGCGGTACTCGTCCCAGTGCTGGCCGATCACCGCGCCGCAGGTGAAGCAGCGGACCGGCACCATCATCGTCATCGGACCTTACCTACCTCCCTAACGGTACGACTTCTGCCGCCGGGCGCGGGCGCCGCGGCCGCCGGGGCGCTTCGGAAGCTTCCGGCGCGGGTCGTTCACGAGCAGCGTCCGGTCGTAGTGCTTGAACGTCTCCCGCAACGCGTCGTCCTTCAGCCAGCCGAGGAGGCCCCGGGCGACCGCCGTGCGGGCGGCGGCCGCCTGGCCGACGATCCCGCCCCCGCGGGTCCGGACGGAGATGTTGAGCCCTTTCGCCCGCTCGCCGACCATCAGGAGCGGCTCCTGGATCTTCTGGCGGACCAGCTCGGGCTCGACCAGCTCGAGCGGGATCCCGTTGTACCGCATCAAGCCCTGGCCCTTGCGGACGGTGGCCCGGGCGATCGCCGACTTGCGCTTGCCGGTCGACAGGACGATGACCGGCGCCTTCACAGGCGGGCCCCCAACAGTCGGGTGATCTCCGCGAGCGTGAGCGGCGGCTTCAGCGCGGGGCGGGCCTTGGCGTCGTCGATCGTGCTGCGGGGCAGCGGGCGGAGCGGCTCGGGCACCCCGATGTGGACCTTCAGGCGAGCGAACGCCGCCTTCCCCCGGGGGCGGAGGTGCGGCAGCATGCCGCGGACCGTCCGGCGGAAGATGCGGTCCGGGTACCGCGGAAAGTGCGGCCCCGAGCGGACCGAGCCGCGCGCCCGCAGCGCGGTGTACTGGGCCAGCACGCTGGCCCGAGAGCCAGTCACGACCGCCTGCTCGGCGTTGACCACGACGATCGACTCGCCGGCCAGGAGGCGGTGCGCGATCCGGCTCGCCGCCCGACCGAGCACCAACCCGCTCGCGTCGACGACGGTCGGGCCGGGCGCCTTCGGGGCGTCAGGCAAGGAGCCGCACCCCCGCCCCGTCCGGCCGGGCCTTGATCACGTCCCGAAGGCCGAGCGCGGTCCCGCCGGCGGCGTGGATCTTCGTCCGCGCCTCGGCCGAGAACGCGACGGCGGCGACCGTCAGCGGCTTGGCGAGCCGGCCGTCCGCGAGCAGCTTGCCCGGCACGACGATCGTCTCGTCGGCCCGGGCGAGGCGATCGAGCTGCCCGACGTTCACCGGGACCGTCTGGTGGCGCGGCCGCTCCAGGCGCTCCGCCACCGCCTCCCAGATCGGCGCGGCGTGCTGCCGGGCCGCATGGCGGAGCTCCGCAAGGAGGCGCACCAGCTCCGGATTCCCCTTCCGACGACGGGCCACCATGAGGGCGGCGTTCGACCCGGGTGGCCGATATAAGCGTTGGGGCGGGCCGGGGGCGCGCCGAGCTCCCGCCGAGGACCGGCGGCACCCCGGCGACGCGCGCCTTCCTGTTCCCGCCAACGATTAAATACGCCGCCCCGCCCATGGCGCTCGAGGCGTTCGCGATGCGCAAGTTCCTGACCGAGCTTCGGGGGAAGACCGTGATGACCGGGGACGGCCAGATCCTCGGGATGATCGACAACTTCGTGGTCGACACCCTGAGCGGCGGGATCGCGCACGTGCTCGTGACCCCGAGCGAGGACGTCGAGCAGCGCCTGTTCCAGAGCGATGCGGCCGGCCGGCTCGTGCTCCCCTTCAAGAGCATGCGCGCGGTCAAGGACGTCGTCGTGATGGACATTGGGAAGTGAGCCCGCCGGGCGTTCGCTGGTTTCGATCGTCGTCACCACCCGCAACGAGGAGCCGCACGTCGGCCAGCTCCTGGAGAGCCTCGCGCACCAGGACCCCCCGTTCGAGATCGTCCTGGTCGACGCCCTGAGCCGCGACCGGACGGTCGCGGTCGCCGAGGAGTTCCGGGCGCGCCATCCGAGCCTGCTGCGGATCGTCGTCCGCGGCTGCTCGCGGGGCGGGGGGCGCAACGTAGGGGTCGCGGAGGCGCGCGGCGAGTACGTCGCCTTCATCGACGGCGACTGCATCGCCGACTCCGGCTGGCTCGGCCGCCTCCGGCTCTCGTTCGGGCCGAAGACGGTCGTCGCGGGCCTCACCGTCGCCATCGGCAAGCCCCGCTACGGCGCGCTCGAGAGGGTCGAGCTGTTCCAGGGCGGCTACGACGTCACCTACCCCTCCTGCAACCTGGTCTACCCGCGGGCGCTGTTCGAGCGGCTCGGGGGCTTCGACACCCGGTTCGTGACCGCGGAGGACATCGACCTGAACCTGCGCGCGGTGCGCGGCGGCGCCTCGATCCGGTACGACGACCAGGCGATCGTGCTCCACCACATGCGGGCGACGTTCGTCCGGTTCCTCTACCAGGCGTTCTGGAACGGCTACGGCCGCAAGCAGCTCACGGAGAAGCACGGGAGCCTCTGGGTCCGCTACCGCGTCCGCCGCCTCCTCGCCGGGCAGAAAGGGGTGATCGCCTGGGCGCGCCTGGTCGCCGCCCTGGGCGGTTACGCGACCCGCGTCCTGACGGGCGGGGCCCGACGGCTCGGTCCGGGGACCGGCGAGGCGGAGCTTCCGTCGGGAACCGCCCGCTCCGGGCCGGCGGCCTGACGCGGGATCTAGTTCGCCTTGAGGAGGTCGGCGACCTTCGCGACCTCGTCCAGGACCTTCGTCACGTCGGCCGTCTGGTCGACCACGGCGACCAGGAGCGCCTTCTTGCCGCTGCCGACGATGATCGTCCGGGAGTCGTTCCCCTCGACGACGATCTTCTCGGGCGGGGCCCGGTTGAGCTCGGTGTTCGCGGTCGCGGCGGCCCCGAGGATCGTCGCGCACATGATCGCGAACGTCTCGGTGTAGACGCCCGCGGGCACGTCGGCGAAGAGGACCAGGCCGTCCCGCGAGACCAGCGCGGTCGCGATCCCGGAGATCCTCGTCTTGAGGTCCTTGATCACCGCGCCGACGTTGCCTGTGGCCATCATCCCCTCGATCCCCTCACAGCTCTTCGACCCGGAAGTGGCATTCGCGCTGCCCGGTGCTCGCGCACGCCTCCTCGGTGCATTTGACGCGCTCCCCCTTAAAACGTTCGTAGAACTCGCGAAGGATGCCCCGGAGGCGGTGGCAGGTCGCAATGTCGCTCGGGGCGACCTCGATGGAGCCGCGCGCGACGACCTCGTGGTCGGAGAAGCGGACCTCCTCGACCCAGCCGCGCTCCTCGAGGAGGCGGGCGGCCCGGTCGAAGTAATGCGCCCGGTCCTTGAGCGCCTCCTCGGCCATGTTGCCGCCGATCACCGAGCCTTCCTTGAAGAACAGGCCGTGGCAGGCGTGGGACATCACGCCCTCGTAGAGCTCCTTGATCTGGCGGAGCTCCGTCTGGTCGATCTTGACTTGACGGAGCGCCATCGTCGCGGCCCACCGGGGGCGCCCCTATAAAAGGTCCTCCGGCGAACCGCCGGCGGAGGCGCCGGGAGGCGCGGGCCCGGCCCGCGCCGCGATCGCGAGCGCCGCCTCCAGGCCGTCGAGCCCCTCGATCCTACCGGCCCGCACGGCGGGCCAGAGGCCGGCGCGGTCGACCAGGATGCCGACCAGGCCGGCCCGTTGCGCCGCCCGGACGTCGCTCCAGTAGAGGTCGCCGACGAACGCCGTCCGGTCCGGGGGGGCGCCGAGCCGCTCGGCGGCGCCGCGGAACGCGGCCCGGGCGGGCACCGCCGGGGCGGGACCGTCCCCGGTCCCCAGGAGCAGCTCCTCCGCGAGCCCGGTGCGATGCAGCAGCCAGCGCGCCGTCTCCCCGGGCAGCGAGGTGAGGACCCCGACCGCCGTCCCGCGGGCCCGGAGCCGCTCCAGCGCGGGCGCCGCGTCGGCGAACCGCTCCACCTCGCCCGCGGGCCGCAGGAACCGACGGACGACCGCCTCGCTCTCCGCGGGGGCCACCGCGTGGCCGGCGAGCTGCCGGAGCGTCGCGGTGAGGTGGTCGTGCCAGGCCGTGAGGTCGGCGGGCGGAGCTTTCCGCGAGAGCCCCAGCCACCGACGGCGGTCCCAGGCCTTCTGCGCGCGCCGCAGCGCCGTCCGCGCGTGCCGCTCGACGAGGCGTGGCCCCTGGGGCCGCCAGGCCCACTGCCAAGAGGAGACCGTCTGGAACGGGACGAGAACGTCGTCCAGGTCGAACAGGACCGCCCGGGTCTCGCCGGCGCCGGCCACGACCACTCCGAGGGGCGCCTACGCCCGTCCGCGCTTCTGCAGCTCGAGCAGGTCCTCGGTGGAGACCTTCTCGCCCTTCTTGAGGCGGGCGAGGAAGTCCTCCTCCCGCGGCGCCTCGGCCGGCGACCACGACGCGGGGGCCCGACCGCCCCGGGCGGCGTACAGGAGCTTCTCGATGTCGCGTACCTCCTCGATCGCCGCGATGTGCTGGCGGTGCGCCTCGTCGGCCCGGCCCTTCACGTCGACCAGGCGGCCCTGCACGTCGTCGGCCTGCCGACGGAGCTCGTCCCCGGCCTCGAACAGCGCGACCATCGCCTCGTGCTCTCGCTGCGCCGCCTCGGCGAGCTCGCCGACCGCGGCATGGTGGCGCTCGGACTCCTCCCGCGCCTCGCCGAACGCCTTCAGGGTCGCCTCGACATCGGGGTCGCGGCGGAGCTGGTCGTCCTGCTCCCGGATCGCCGCCTCGAGGCGCTTCATCTCCTCGATCAGGCGCTTCTCCTGCTCGCCGGTGAGCGCCGTCGTCATGTGGCGGAACTCGAGCTCCTTGAGCTCCTTCTTCAGGCGCCAGACCGGCACCGCGCCCTGGCGGGACGGCCGGGCGCGGCGCACCTCCTGCACCTGGGTCCCGAGCTCCTGGAACCGGCGGTTCCACTCCTCGCGCAGCCCCTTCTCCTCGCGGACCTGGGCGTTCAGCTCGTCGCGCCGCTGGCGGTGGCCCTGCGCCTCGGCGCTGTTCGCCCGGATCGCGTCGACGATGCGGGCCCGCTCGTCGGCGAGCGCCCGCGCCTCGGCGTTGAGGCGGTCGCGGGTCGCCCGGAACGCGTCGGCCCGGGCGTTCGACTCCTCGTGGCGGTGCTGCAGTTCCTCGGTAGCGTCGGGCAATCGGCCACCCGTCCGCCGCGGCGGCTTGGTCGAGGCGGGGGTCGTTTCGAAAAATCCTCTCGATATAAAGGCTCCGGAGCGGGCCGCCGCGCGCCGCCGAGGGAGTTCGTCTGCCGCATCATGCTAATATGCCGGACCCCCGGATGGAACGCGCCGTGGAGGAAGTGGGCCGCATCTTCGGGGACGTCGGCCTCGGCCAGTTCCACGTTCTCCTGACGCGGCCGGTCGAGCGGGGGGACTACCTCGCCGTCGAGGACGAGCTGCACGGCAAGGTCCTCTGCCAGCTGGACGACCTGCGCCGGACGAGCGACTTCGACCTCGCCCGCGCCGGCGCGCTCGCCGGGAGCGACGAGATCGCGATCCACCAGAACCTGCTCGGGGTCTCGCGGATCCTCGGCTACCGCGACCCCGGCGGGATCGTGAAGTGCCCTACGATCCCGTTCCGGCCCGGCGCGCACGTCTTCCGCGCGGACGAGCCGCTGATCGCCGAGGTCCTCGGGCTGAAGCACCGGCCGGCGACCGGCGCCTACGTGGGGCTGCTGCGCAACCACAACCTGCGGGTCGAGCTCGACATCAACCAGCTCGTCCAGCGCCACGTGAGCGTCCTCGCGAAGACCGGCGGCGGCAAGAGCTACCTCCTCGGCGTGCTGATCGAGGAGCTCCTCCGCCACAAGGTCACCTGCGTGATCATCGACCCGCACGGCGAGTACGGCTCGCTGCGCGCGCCGGCGGAGAAGAACGCGGCGACCGGCCGGTTCGGCGTCGAGGTGCAGGGGTTCGGCCGCCAGGTCCAGGAGTACTCGCCGGACGTTTCCTTGAACCCGTCCGCGAAGCCGCTCACCTTCTCGCTCCGCCACACCGACCCGCGCGACCTCCTCGTGTTCATGGGCCTGACGAACATCAAGACCTACCTCGGGCCGCTCAAGCAGCTGCTGGAGCGGGTCGCGCAGGCGAACCCCGAGTACGCGGTCAAGGATCTCGTGCGGGCCGCCGAGATGACGGAGGGGGCGGTCGCGGAGACGCTCCGCGAGCGCCTCGAGTACGTGGAGCAGACCAAACTGCTCGGGCCGGTCGGCACCAGCCTCAACGACCTCGTCCAGCGCGGGGGCGCGACCCTCGTGAACCTCCGGGGGATCGCGCCGGACGTCCAGGAGCTGGTGGTCGCCCGGATCGCCGCGACGCTGTTCGAGAACCGGAAGAAGGAGAAGATCCCGCCGTTGTTCCTCGTCATCGAGGAGGCGCACAACTTCGCGCCGCAGCAGGGGACCGCCACCTGCTCCAGGGTCCTCAAGAACATCGCCAGCGAGGGGCGCAAGTTCGGCCTCGGCCTCTGCGCGGTCACGCAGCGGGCGGCCCGGATCGACAAGAGCGTGCTGTCGCAGTGCAACACCCAGCTGATCCTGCAGGTGACGAACCCTCTCGACCTGAGGGCGATCGCCCAGTCGATCGAGGGGCTCACCGACGGGATGACGCAGATGATCCAGTCGCTGCCGGTCGGGGTCGCCCTGATCACCGGCGGCGGCTACTACACCCCGCTGTTCTGCGAGGTCCGGCCCCGGGCGAGCCGGCACGGCGGAGAGAGCGTCCAGGTCGTCGCCGCGTAGGCCGACCGGGCCCGCCGGCCGTCAGGCCGTCGCGTCGAGCAGGTAGCGCACCAGCAGGCGGACGCCGAACGCGGTGGCGCCGATGTTCTGGTACGCCGGCTGGTACTTCCGGGTGGTGATCGTGGTGTACGCCGGCCCGGCGATGTCGAGGTGCGCCCACCGGGCGCCACCGGTGAACGTTTCGAGGAACGCCGAGGCGGTGAGCATCCCGGCGAGCGGGATCTCGATCGAGTTGCGGACGTCCGCGAGGTCGCTGCGGACCAGCTCGCGGTGGTAGTCGGTGAGCGGCATCCGCCAGATCGGCTCGCCGGTGGCCCGGGACGCGGCCAGGAGGCCGCGGGCGAGCGCTTCGTCGACGGCCACGAGACCGGCGGTGTCGTCCCCGAGCGCGACCACCTCGGCGCCGGTGAGGGTCGCGACGTCGATCAGGACGTCCGGGCGGTACGTCGCGGTCGCGTAGCCGAGCCCGTCGCTGAGGACGACCCGGCCCTCGGCGTCGGTGTTCAGGACCTCGATCGTCTTCCCGCCGAACGTCCGGACGACGTCCCCGGGCCGGTAGGCGTGGCCGCTCGGGAGGTTCTCGGCGCAGCAGAGGATCCCGACGACCTTCGGGGCGACGCGGAGGAGGGCCGCCGCCCGCACGGCCCCCAGGACCGCCATCGCGCCCGACTTGTCGAACTTCATGTACGACATCTGCGGGGCGTCCTTGATCGAGATGCCGCCGGAGTCGAAGGTGATCCCTTTGCCGACCAAGGCCACGGTCCGAGGGTGCTTGCCCCGTCCGGGATACTCGAGGATGATCATCCGGGGCGGGTGCGACGAGCCCCCCCCGACCGCGAGCAGCCCCCCGCAGCCGAGCCGGGCGAGCTCGGCCTCGTCGAAGACGGTCACCTTGAGCCCGAGCTCGGGACCGAGGCGCGACGCCTCCTCCGCGAGGCGCGCCGGGGTGGCGGTGTCCGCCGGCAGGTTCGCGATCTCCCGGGTCCAGACCACCGACTCGGCGATGGTCCGCTGCTCGTCGAAGGCGACTGCGAGCGCCCGGCTCGGCCGCGGACCGTGCTCGCCGGCATGGATCGTCACCTGCTCGGCGCCGTGGTCGGGGTTCGGCTTGTACCGCAGGAACTCGTAGCTGCCGAGCACGGCGCCGTCGACCAGCGCCCGAACGGCGGTCGCCGCGTCGACCGGCCGGGCGACGAACGACGGCAGGCCGAAGCCGATCGACGCGGCCCCGCGGCCGCGGAGGCTCTTGACCACCTCGGCCGCCGCCCGCCGGACGCGCTCGGCGGTGTGCGTGGCCCGGGGTCCGAGCCCGACCAGGACGATCCGCCCGCTGTCGTCGGGGCGGTGAAAGACCGTCAGCTCCTTGCGCTTGCCGACGAACTCCCGGCGGTCCCAGGCGCGGCGGACGACTCCGCCGGTGACGGCGTCGACCGCGGCGAGGGGCGTGGGGAGCGCCGCGTCGTCCGTCCCGCGCTCGAAGACCCCCCGGACGATGACGTCCGGACGGGCCCGCAGCTCGTCGCCCGCGGCGAGCGCGACGCGGACCGGGACGCCCGCGCTAGAAGGACGGTCGGATCTTTTGGCGGTCGATTCGGATCCCCGCGGGAGTGATGGCGAGGAGGTTCTTCGCGATGCCGGCGACATCGCCGCCGGTATCCCGTGCGACGTTCTTGAGGTCGACGCTCATGCGCTTCATGGCGATCTGGTCGTTGGCGATCGAGGTATAGTCCACCAGGACGACGTCCCCCTGGTAGGCGAACTTGGAGACCGTGTGCAGGTCCTCGAAGCGGAGGAGCTCCGCCAGGCGGACCGTGCCGTGCACGCCGGAGAGCGCGCCCGCCTCGTCCTCGAACTGCATGGAGCCCAGGTCGAGGAACGATCCCTCTTCCAACGTCTCGTTGCCGTGGTGCCGCCGGAGGATGCCGCTCTTCTTCATCATGGTGAGGACCTCTGCCGTCCGCCGGCTCGACGGCGGGGTCGTTTCTTAAGGGTATCGTTCGAGGCGGGGCGCGACCCCGCCGAGGCTAGAACGCCAGCCGACGTATCGAGGGGACCGACGCGACCAGCGCCGCGAGCACAAGGTACCCTACGCCGACGACCCCGCCGAGGAGCCACGCCGAGCCGGCGCTCGCCAGCTCGCCGAGGACGAACGCCCCGGCGGAGCTCGCCAGGCCGGTGAACAGGTAGAGGTTCGCGGAGATCCGGGCGAGCTCCTCGGGAGGGAACGCCCCGCGCAGGAAGGTGTACGCCGAGGTCAGGTAGACGGTCCCGGAGGCCCCCACGATCCCCCAGAGCAGCGCCCCCGGGAGCACCCGCGGGGCGAACGCCACCGCTCCGAGCAGGGCGACCCCCTCGACCGCCGCCGCGACCGGGAGGAGCGCGCCGACCGTCCGGCGGGGGTTGAGCTCCCCGAGCAGGACGCCGGCGGCGACCCCTCCCACCACGAAGGCGACGAACAGGACCCCGTAGCCCGCCGCGCTCCCTCCCAGCGACCGGGCCGCGACCAGCGTGATCAGCAGGGCCGGCGCCGCCACGAAGAATCCCCGCAGCAGCTCGGAGGCGCCGAGCGGGAGGAGCGAGCGCTCGGCATGCCGCGCGAAGTGCCGCCAGCCGGCGAGGAACTCCGCCCGGTAGCTCGGCCTCGCCGGGGCCGGGCCCGCGGACGGCAGGGAGACCGTGGCGGCGATCGCCGTGCCGGCGGCGAGGAGGGCCGCGTACAGCCACATCCCCCCCGCGGGCCCGACCAGGACCACCAGCGCCGCACCTCCGGCGAAACCTCCGAGCTGCGTCGCACCGCCGAAGATCCCCCCCAGGCCCTGGGCGCGGAACAGCTGGTCCTGGGAGAGCAACAGGCGGGGGACGACGTTGTACGCCGCCCAGGCGAAGTCCCAGAGGAACGAGATCCCGGCGACCAGCACCAGCAGCAGCCCCGGACCAAGGCGATGGTCCACGAGGCCCCAGCCGATCGCGGCGGCGGCGAGCGCCTGGGCCGGGTAGCAGGCGAGGAACACCGTGCGCTTGTTCCGCGCCCGGTCGACCCACGGCGCGACCAGGAACGTCAGGGTGTAGGCCCCGTACTCGGCCAGCAGCACCAGGCCGACGAGCAGGAGGCCTCCGGAAAGGTCGAGCGCGAGCCAAGGGACCGAGACCGCGTACACCGAGTAGCCGACGCTGGCGGCGGTCGACGACGCCTCGTAGAGCAGGAAGCGACGGTGGCCGAGGAGCTCCCGGTAGCCGCCCCACCGCGACACCGGCCGTGGGAGCCGCCGTCGGGGGATGGAGGTTGTCGTTTACAAACGGCGACGCGGCGAGGCGCGAGCGACGGGCGGGCCGCCGCGCTCGCGCGGAGCTCTCCGAGCGTGAGCCAGCTTTAAACCCGGCACCGCGGTCGGTGCCGCGCAGAACCTCGAGGGGGCCCCGGTCCGTCCCGGACCGCGCGGCCGTGCGGGGCTCGCGCGGAGGGGATCGGGACGCTGAACTCGGGCGCGGCCGAACCGGCGATCCTCGCCGAGGCCCTCCAACACTCGTACGACGGGCGTCGGCTCGCGCTCGCCGGCGTCGACTTCACGGTCGCCCGGGGGGAGGTGTTCGGCCTGCTCGGCCGCAACGGGGCGGGCAAGTCGACCCTCATCAAGGCGATGACCACGCTGATCCAGCCGACCTCCGGGACCCTGCGCGTGCTCGGGCACGACCCCCGGCACGAGGGCCGGCGCATCCGGGAGCGGATCGGGGTCGTGCAGCAGGGGGAGTCGTTCGAGTTCACCACGGTCGAAGGGAACCTCGACCTGTACGGCTACCTGTGGAAGGTCCCGAAACCGGAGCGCACCGAGCGCCGGGAAGCGCTGATCGAGCGGTTCGGGCTCGCGGAGTTCCGACACCGTCGGTCGTTCGATATCTCGGGCGGCCAGAAGCGACGGGTCCAGGTCGCTCGGGAGTTCATGCACGACATGGAGATCCTGTTCCTCGACGAGCCGACGATCGGGCTGGACGTCGTGATGCGCCGCGTCCTGCTCGACTCGATCCGGACGGAGGCGCGGCGCGGCCTCACCGTCGTCTTCACGACGCACAACCTCGAGGAGGCCGACTACCTGTGCGACCGCGTGGCGGTGATCGACGAGGGCCGGATCCTCGCGCTCGACACGGTGGCGAACCTCAAGCGGCTGTACGGCGGGCGCAAGACGATCGACCTCACCGTCGGGCCGCAGGACGGCGCCCGGTTCTTCCCCGCGCTCGCCGGTCGGCTCGGGCCGTCGGCCACGGTGACCGCGCGCGGCCCGAGCGCGGTCGTGCTGGTGGAGGAACCGAAGACGGCGTTGGCCGCCATCGTCGAGCTGGCGCAGCAGCTCGGGGTACAGCTCGAGTGGCTCACGGTGCGGCAGAACACCCTCGAGGACGTCTTCCTGCAGTCGATCGGATCCGGAGGGGAGGGAGCTGGCCGCCCCTAACCTCGTCCGGCTGATCTACCGGAACGTCCGGGTCAACACCGACCCGGCGAGCCTCGTCATCCTCCTCGGCCTGCCGGCGATGTACCTCGTGTTCTTCGGGTTCGGCTTCCAGTCGTTCTCCTCGAGCGGCGGCGCCGGCACGAGCTACCTATCGTTCCTCGCCCCCGGGATCATGGCGTTCCAGGCGGTGATGGCCGGGACGGTCGGCGGCAGCATGCTCTGGGCGGACCGGCGCTGGGGGATGCTCAGCCAGCTCCTCGTCGGCCCGTTCACCCGCACGGAGTACCTGTTCGGGATCATGCTCACCTCGCTCCTCTTCGGGCTCGGGGGGGCGACGGTCATGCTCGCGCTGGCCGCCGTCCTGCTCCGCTCGACGGTCGCCAGCTGGACCGGGGCGGTCGCGATCTACGGGGCGATCGCGGTCGGCTCGATCTTCTTCGGGTCGCTGATGCTCCTGATCTCGGCCAAGGTGAAGTCGAACAACGCCTACAACAGCATCCAGGTGCTCCTGATCTTCTTCGTCAACTTCGCCTCGACGGTCTTCTACCCGTCGACGCCGGCCCTCCCGCTGTCGCTCCGGGTGCTGTTCGCCGCGAACCCGCTGACGTACGTCGCCGACACCGCGCGCGCGGGGTACCTGGGCACCCTCGGGGTCACGAACGGCTACGAGATGCTCGGGCTCGTCGCCGCGACCGCGGTGGTCCTGGGGCTCGCGATCCGCGCCTACCTGCGCTCGGACGTCTCGACCGAGTAGGACCGACCGGCGCCGCGAGGTGGTGCGCTGTCGGCCGGTAGCCGAGCTGCGCGTACAGGGCGAGCGCCGGTCGGTTGTCGGCCAGGACGTTGAGCCCGACGCGCGACGCGCCCCGGCGGGCCGCCTCCTCCGCGAGCTGCCGGAGCACGGCTCGGGCGTACCCCCGGCGGCGGTGCTCGGGATCGATCCACAGCCAGTCGATCCAGAACTGCGGCAGGCCGCCCTTCCGTTCGGCGAGGTACCAGGTCTCGCCCACCCTCGCGCCCGTCCTCGCGTCGGTCACCGCGAGAAAGTGGCGATGCGGGGTCTTCCGACCGTTCGGGAGCAGCTGGGCGAAGTCCCTCCGGCTCGCGGACCTCGCCGCACGCGCGCTCCACCACCCGCGCCGGACCCGGTCCGCGGCGTGGCGGGCGATCCCCTGGACGACGGCGGCCCGGAACTCCTCCTCGGACATCGGCCGCAGACGGACCCGGGGCTCCGGGCGCGCTCGCATCCCCGCTCGGTAGGGCCCCCGTCCTGAAAACGGCGCGTCGGCGGAGGGGAACGCCCCCGGACCTCGACCGGCTACGACCGCGTCGGTCCCAGGACCCCGGCCCCGCCTCCTCCACCGGCATGCCGCCGGCGGGGGGAGCGCGGGCGGCCGGGCGGGGCTCGGAACGGCGCCGGGCCCCCTCGGCGGGGTCGTGGCCGCAGGCGCACGACCAGCGCCGGGGGAATCTCCGCGAACCTCGACCAAGAGTGCCAGGGGGCGGACGCCGGTTCGGGCGAGGGGTAGGCGGGCTCCTCCAGGGCATCCAGGACGAGACCGGCCCGCAGGAACGTTCCGAGGAGCAGGCTCAGCGGCCGCTCGAAGTACGGCTGGGGCTCCGGTTGGCCGAGCATCGCGAGCCCCCGCACGGTCCGCGGCGAGAGGTAGTGGCGCACCTCGACGCCGAGCGTCTCCTCGAAGCGACCGCCCTCGTCGGTAGCGGAGGCGACCTTGCGCGAGTCCCCGGTGTTGAAGCAGGGATGCGTGACGGAGAAGACGAACCGCCCGCCGGCGGGCAGGAGAGAGGGGATCGCCTCGGCGAGCGGCTCGATCGACGGCATGTCCATCAGCGCCATGTTGCACACGACCGCGTCGAACGCCCCGGGGCCGAGGCGCGCCAGGGCGCCCGGGTCGGAGGCGTCCAGGAGGCGGTAGTCGATCGCCGTCCCGCGCAGGTCGGTGCGCTGGCGCGCGAGCTCGATCAGCCGCTCGCTCAGGTCGGTGGCGACGACCCGGACGCCTCGGCCCGCCATCCACCGCGCGAGCTGGCCGTTCCCGCACGCGATCTCGAGCACCCGCTCCCCTCGCGAGAGCGAGAGCAGCCGCTCCAGGGCCGGGAGCAACAGCTGGCGGTGGAACGAGTTGCCGTCCCCCATCCGCTCGTCCCAGAACGCCGCGTTGGCGTTCCAGACCCGACGCACCTCCTCCCCCAGGGCCTCCGGGGGGGGTCGGACCGGGCTGCGCGGCATCGTCGGCTCCTTCGCTCGGGAGGGATGGCGGCACAAGACGTGCGCGGCCGGCGAGGGCCCGGCCCGGCTCGCCGGGGCGGACGGGAGCCCAGACCGCCGGATCCGGCGCGGGCGACCGCGAAGCCCACTAGGTATCCTTCTTGAGGGTGAAGTATATCCCCGCCGGGATGCGGGCTCCTCGGGAGAGCCCCCGCGGGGGGTCACGTGCGGTCCTTTGGATCGCGGTGGCGGCGCTGGTCGTCCCCGCGGCGGGGCTGATCGGCGGAACCGGGGGAGCCTCCCCGCTCGCGGCCGCCGCGGGCGCTCCCCCCGGGGTCGTTGGGCCCCTGGTCCCGACGGTCGCGGGTTCCGGGGCCGTGGAGAGCGTCCCGGCCTCGCTCCCGATCCTTCCCGAGGTCCTGACGTCGGTCCCCGTCGGGGACGAGCCCGTGATGGCGGCGTACGACCCGGCCAACCAGTACGTCTACGTGGCCAACCTGATCTCGAGCACCGTCAGCGTGCTCAGCGGCACGGTCGTCGTCGCCACGGTCAACATGACCGCGAACCAGACGGCGGCGCCGGACTACGTGGCGTACGACGCGGTGAACCAGTACGTCTACGTCGTCGACCGCTACGACTTCGAGAGCGGCACCGGGGCCGTCTCGGTGCTCAGCGGGACCTCGGTCGCCGCGACCGTGCAGGTCGGCCCGCTCCCGAGCTCCGCCACGGTCGACGCGGCGACCGGCGACGTCTACGTCACCAACTCGGGGAACAACACCGTCACCGTCCTCTCCGGCACGCACCTGGCGCAGACGATCCCGGCCGGGACCAGCCCCTGGGCCGGCGCCTACGACCCGGCCGACGGGTGGGTGTACGTCGCCAACAACGGCTCGGACAACGTGACGGTCCTCAACGGCACCTCGCTCGAAGCGTCCGTGACGGTCGGGAGCGAGCCGATCGCCGTCGCCTACGACCCGGCCGACGCGTCGGTGTACGTCGCGAACAACGGCTCGGGGAACGTGAGCGTGCTCTCGGGGATCGCGCCGATCGGCGCGGTGAGCGTCGGCACGAACCCGTCGTTCCTCGCCTACGACGCGGCCGGCGGAGCGATGTACTGCGTCAACGAGAACTCCAGCAACGTCTCGATCCTGAACGGCACCGAGGTCGCGGCGACGGTGCCGGTGGGCCTCGGACCGGTCTGGGTCGCGTTCGATCCGGTCGGCCCGCTGGCGTTCGTGGTCGACGGGGTCGGCGACTCCGTGACCGTGCTGTACGACGACGCCGTCCTCGGCACCGTCACGGTCGGTGCGCTGCCGACCTCCGACCTCTACGACCCGGCCGACGGCTACGTCTACGTGACGGACTCGGGGTCGAGCGACGTCAGCGTGCTCGCGCCGGCGTTCTCGGTGACGTTCAACGAGACCGGCCTCGCCTCCGGCACGAGCTGGTCGGTGACGCTCGGCGGGCAGCCGGCGAGCTCCGCCGGCGCGGCGATCGTGTTCGACGAGCTGCCCGGGGAGTACGCCTACACGATCGGCGTGCCGACCGGCTACCTCCTGCTCTCCTCCGAGCCGGGGTCGCCGCTCACCGTGCTGGACGCCAACCAGACCGTGGAGGTCCGCTTCGCGCCGGTCTCCACGGCGGAGTACGCCGTCACCTTCGTCGAGTCGGGCCTCGCCTCGAACTGCTCCCGCGGCGGGGGCTCCGGTTGGGGCCGCGCGTCGGCGATCGGCCCGGACTGGCACGGGGGGGGCGGCGGCTGCGGCTGCCGCCGCCAGAACGGTACGTCGAACCTCTCTTGGAGCGTCACGCTCGGCGGCGCGACCCAGACGACCCACGGCACCTCGCTCACGTTCGCGGAACCGAACGGCACCTATGCCTACGCGATCGGCGCGCCGGCCGGCTACCGCGTCACCTCGTCCCTGCCCGCCTCGCCGGTGACCGTCGCCGGCGCGAACGTGACGGTCAACGTCACCTTCGCCTCGGGGCCGCCGGCGCTTTCGATCACCTTCGAGGAGCAGGGGCTCCCGTGGGGAACGACCTGGTGCGTGAACCTCACCGCCCCGGCGTGCACCTCCGGGCGGACCCTCCTCTTCGCGAACCTTACCGCGGACACGTACTCCTTCGCGGTCGGCGCCGTGAGCGGGTACCGGGCGCAGCCGGCGAACGGGACGGTCCCTCTCACGGACCGGGACGTGGTCGTCCAGGTCCGGTTCACCCTCCTCGGGCACGGGGGCTGCGGCGGGGGCGGGACCTGGGGGGTCGGGTCTCCGTCGGTCGCGGCCCGGTCGGTGCGGGCGGCCTAACGCTCCGGGCCGGGGGGCGTCCGGTCGTCGCGGCCGGGGAACCGCAGGCAGAACGTCACGCGGTAGACGTCTTGGCCGTTCCTCCGGCCGAACAGGCTAGCCGACTCGACGATCGGGATGCCGAACCGCTGCCGGGCGAGCCGGGCGACCGAACGGGCGGCGAGCGTGTCGGTGAAGTAGACGTCCCAGCCCTCCGGTCGCTCCTCCCGCCAGGCGACGGCCGAGCGCCAGTCGCCGCGAAACTCCTCCCAGAGCCCCTGCCATACCCCGTCGAGCCGCCGGCGCAGCTCCTTCGGGCGCCGGGTCCGGGGGGACGCCTCGCCGCGCAGCTGGACGATCGCCGTGTAGTACCGCCCGCTCCGTCGGCCGCAGTCCGTGCAGGTCTGCCCGACGACCCGGACCACCACGTCCAGCGCGACGGCGCGCTCGAGCCCGCGGAAGCGGACCCGGGCCATCCCCCGGAGCTCGCGCCGGGACGGCGTGCCCCCCCGCTCCGTCCAGCGGACCTCGCGGACCGCCGCCTCGGGGTCCAGGACGAGGAACGGGGCGAGGTCCTCCGCGGTGATCACCGAGGAGGCGCCGGCGCGCGACCACCGACCCCCCCCGCGGCGCGCGCCGCACTGGGGGCAGAGGACCACCTGCACGTGCTCGGGGATCCGGACCAGGGAGGTCCGCTCCGCCGCGCATTCGGCGCAGACGCCGTCGGTCAGCGTCCGGCCGGTGCGGCCGCAGACCACGCAGAACTCGTGCGGGGGCATCGGGCCTCCCCGCTCAGCCGACCAGCGCGAAGATCTCGGCGTGCGGGACCCCGCCGAGGGTCGTCGTCGCCTCTTCGTCGACGTGGCCGTGCTCGCGGGCGATCTGGAGGACCCGGGAGCCGAGCAGGTTCGCCACCGTCGCCCGCTCGAGGGCCCAGAGGAGCTCCTCGACCGAGACCTCCCGCTCGCCGTAGAACTGGCTCGAGACGGTGACGGTGTGGCCGTTCTCGCCGATCGGCAGCCGCCGGCCCAGCAGCTCCGCATCGCACGCGGCGACGACGAACTCCGCCCGGACCCGGTGGATCCGCATCACGACCCCCTCGCCCACGGCCCCGCCCTCCCGGCGACGGCGGCGGTCGGATATTATGCTTGATTCCGGGCCGGCCGGCCCGCCTCAGAAGCGGGTCAGCTGGTAGCGGTCGGTCCTCGGTTCGATGACCTCGCCCTGGTTCCGCAGGGTCTGCAGGATCGCCTCCGCCCGGCCCGCGGGGACGTGGTGCGCCCCCATCGCGTCCAGGTACTCCTGGAGGGAGAACTGCCCGCCCGGCGCCCCCTGCAGGTCGCGCATCGTCGTGCGCGCCAGCTCGAACTGCTCCCGCTGGGTGTGGCTGACCCCGGTCTGCGTGATGTCGATGTCGATGCGGCCCTCGGGGGTCATGGCGACCCGGCGCAGGTAGTTCTCCATGATCCGCACCGCCCGCTGCGCGTCCTCGGGCCGGACGAGGTCGCTCAGCCGGGCTCGCGCCGCCGCCTCGCTGAGCCGGACCAGCGCTTCCAGCTGCCGCGCGGTGATCGGGACCGGGGCGTCCGGCTCCTCCCCCTGCCGCCGCACCCGGACGTAGTAGTCCTCCAGGACGGCGAGCGCCTCGTCGGTGAGCCGGGGGCGGACCCCGCGGGCGTAGGCGACGTACTTCTTGAGGAGGTCCGTCGGGAACGGCGGGAGCTCCCCCTCGGGACGGCCGGAGCCGTCCATCCCGACGTCGCGGTGCGAGGCGAGGATCCGGTTCGCGAGGCGGCGGTCGCGCTCCTGGTTCGGCAGGTCGCGGATCGAGAAGATCACGTCGAACCGCGACAGGAGCGTCGGCGGCAGGTCGATTTGCTCGGAGATGGAGCGCTCGTTGGTGAAGCGGCCGAGCTTCGGGTTCGCCGCCGCGAGCACGGGACACCGGGCGTTCAGGGTCGAGGTGATCCCGGCCTTCGCGATCGAGACCGTCTGCTGCTCCAGCGCCTCGTGCATCGACGAGCGGTCCTCGGGGGTCATCTTGTCGAGCTCGTCGATCACCGCCATCCCGCCGTCGGCGAGCACCAGCATCCCGGCCTCGAGGACCCACCGACCTCCCGCGAAGTCGTCCTTGACCGCCGCGGCGGTGAGCCCGGCGGCGGTCGCCCCCTTGCCGCTCGTGTACACCCCCCGCGGCGCGACCTGGGCGATGTAGCGCAGGAGCTGGCTCTTCGCGACCCCGGGGTCGCCGACGAGGAGGACGTGGATGTCCCCGCGGACCCGGACGCCGTCCGCGTGGGTCTTGGTGATCCCGCCGAACAGCTGGAGCGCGATCGCCTCCTTCTCCTCCTCCATCCCCTTGATCGTCGGGGCGAGCGAGAGGACGATCTTGTCGACGACCGTCGGGTCGTCCCGGAACTTCTCGATCACGGCGACGTCCTCCGGCCCGATCTCGATCTCGGTGTACTCGAGGCTCTTCGACTCGAACGAGTTCGCGAGGACCATGACGTCGAACGTCGTGTTGCGGACGACCCCGCCCCGCGCGGCGGTCGCGCGCTGGAAGCTCTTCAGGACCCCGTTGAGGACGATCCGGTTGCCGGGGAGGACCTTCCCGGCGAGGTCCTCGACGAGCAGGACGCTCAGGCCCTGAGGGTGCGCGCCGTGCTTGAGGGTCTCCGGCCGCTCCTGCACCTCGATCCGCTGGGCGTCGACGTACGTCGACTCCTCCGGGACCAGCCGGAAGCGGGTCCGGCCCTGGGTCTTGCCGCAGCCGCCCTGCGCCTCCGGGCACTCGAGCGGCTCGCGGAAGACGAGGGACGCCTCGTCCTGCGGCTCGTGGAACTTGGTGCGGCAGGCGACGCACTCGAACACCGCGTCGCGGATCTGCGGGCGGACCTCCGTGACCCGGCGGACGATCCCGTCGACCGCGATCAGGTGGTTGAGGTCGGTCTCCCGGATCGCGCGGACCGGCCGCGCGGCGGTCGGGGGCAGGCCGACGACCCGAAGCCGGAGCCCCTCGGCGTCCGGTCCCGACACCGGCAGCAGCTCCCGCATCGCCCGGATCCCGGCGTCGAGGACCTCTTCCGGCCGCTCGAGCAGGACGTCGGCGAGCGTGGTGTCGGTCGCGTCGACGGTCGAGAACGGGAGCTCGAGGGACCGCTCCTCGGGGAACCGGTCGAACAGCTGCAGGATCCGCGGCCTCAGGCCGGCCTCCTCGAGGACGGCGGCCCACCGGCCCTGGAGCTCCGGGGGCGCGGGGAGGCTGGTGCGGGCCGCGACCGTACGGAGCTCCTCCGCTACGGGTCGAGCCGGTAGCGGTCGCGGGGGAACAGGCGCGCCTCCCGTATATTGGGGAGGCCCGCGAGCGCCTGGACGAGGCGGTCGATCCCGAGGCCCCAGCCGCCGTGCGGGGGCATCCCGAACCGGAACGCCTCGAGGTACCCCTCGAACGCGGCCGGGCTCACGCCGGCGCGCTCCATGTTCGCGCGCAGCCGGTCGACCCGGTGCTCCCGGAGGCCTCCGCTCGCGATCTCGAGGGTCCCGCCGTACAGGTCGAAGTAGTACGTCAGGGACGGGTCGGCCTCCTGGCGGCGGGCGTAGAACGTCTGCGCCTTGATCGCCGAGGGGAAGTCGGTGAGGAAGAACCAGGGGCTGCCGAGCTCCCGCTCCGCCCGCTCGGCGACCGCCCGCTCCTCCTCGGTCGACAGGTCCCGGCCGGCCCCGGGGCGCCCCAGCCACGCCTCCGCCCGGGCGAACGGGACGCGCGGGAA
This sequence comes from Thermoplasmata archaeon, assembly GCA_030037395.1. GTDB lineage: Archaea > Thermoplasmatota > Thermoplasmata > Lutacidiplasmatales > UBA184 > Lutacidiplasma. The sequence goes on along the minus strand of JASHRJ010000037.1, from coordinate 13,910 downwards.
CGGGGTCTTCGCCTCCGGGAGCCGGGCGGCGAGAGGGTTGCCCCGGCGCTCGAGGTCGGCCCGGCTCGCCGCCACGGTGTCCGCGACGATCCCCTCCAGGAGGCCGCGGAGCTCCTCCGGGTCGTCCACGTAGCCGACCTCAGCGTCCAGCATCCCGATCTCGGTGAGGTGGCGGACGGTGTCCGACGGCTCCGCCCGGAACACCGGGGCGATCTCGAAGACCCGCTCGAACCCCGCGCCGATGAGCATCTGCTTGTACAGCTGCGGGCTCTGGGCGAGGTAGGCGCGGGTGCCGAAGTAGTCCACCGAGAACAGGGTGGAGCCGCCCTCCGCCCCCTGGCGAAGGATCTTGGGGGTCTCGACCTCGAGGAACCCCCGGTCGAGGAAGGCACGGCGGAAGCCGGCGAGCACCGCGGTCCGGAGCTCGAAGACGGCGCGGACCGCCGGCTTGCGCAGGTCGAGCACCCGGTGGTTCAGCCGGGTGTCGAGGTCGGCGCCGACCTTGTCGACGACGCCGAGCGGCAACGGCACCTCGGCGGGGGTGACGACCGTCAGGCGCGAGGGGAGGAGCTCGACCCCCCGGCGCGATCTCTCCGAACGGGCGACGGTCCCCTCGACCTCCACGACCGACTCCCGCGCGAGCCCCTCGAGCGCGGCGAACATCGCCGGGTCGGTCGCCCCCTTCTTGAGCGTGACCTGGGTGGTCCCGCTCCCGTCCCGCACGAGGGCGAACGCCACCCCCCCGAGCGCCCGGTACTCCTCCAGGTGCCCGGCGATGCGGACCGCCTCGCCGTCGTGCGCGGCGAGCTCACGCGACAGCCGGCGCGGGAGCGGCACGCGAGGGGACCTCCTGACGGGCGACCGCGGCCCGGACCAGCGCGAGATACAGCGGGTGGGGCGACTCGGGGCGGGAGAGGAACTCCGGATGGAACTGGACCCCGACGAAGAACGGATGGTCGGCGAGCTCGACCGCCTCGATGCGCCCGTCGACGGCGGTACCGGAGACGGTCAGCCCGTGGGCGGCGAACCGCTCCGTGTACCTCGGGTCGATCTCGTAGCGGTGGCGATGGCGCTCCCAGACCTCGGCCTGCCCGTACAGCCCCGCGAGACGCGAGCCCGGGCGCAGGAGGACCCGCTGCGCCCCGAGGCGCATCGTTCCGCCGAGGTCCGACAGCCCCTTCTGTTCCTCCAGCAGGCTCACGACCGGCTCCGGGGTCGCCGGGTCGATCTCCGTGGAGCTCGCCCGGCCGAGGCCGAGGACGTCCCGGGCGAACTCCACCGCGGCCATCTGGAAGCCGTAGCAGACACCGAGGTAGGGGATCCGGGCCCGGCGGGCCACCTCGATCGCGCGGATCTTCCCGTCCACGCCGCGGGCGCCGAAGCCGCCCGGCACGAGGATCCCGTCCGAACGCTCGACGCGGCCGAGGAGGCCCGGGTTCCGGGCGAGGTCTTCCGAGTCGTACCACTGGAGCCGGACCTCGACCCCGAGATGGCCCTGGCAGTGGTGGAACGCCTCGGCGTGGGAGAGGTAGGCGTCCTTGAGCTCGGTGTACTTGCCGACCACCGCGATCTCGACCGCCCGTTGGGCGCCCCGGTACGTCGCGAGGAACTCCTTCCACGCCTGGTAGTCGGGCTCCCGCTCGGGAAGCCGGAGCAGGCGGCCGAGCAGCGGGCCGACCCCCTGCGCCTCGAGCACGAGCGGGACCTCGTAGATCGTCGCCTGGTCGGGGACCGAGATCACCGCCTCAGGAGGGACGTCGCAGAACAGCGAGATCTTCGCCTTGATGTCCGGGGTCAGCGGCGTCGGGCCGCGGGCGATGATCAGGTTCGGCCGGATGCCGATCGCCCGCAGCTCCCGGACCGAGTGCTGGGTCGGCTTCGTCTTCGCCTCGCCGACCGGCCCCACCACCGGCACCAGCGTCGTGTGGACAAACGCCGTGTGCCCCTCGCCGAGCTCGTACGACAGCTCGCGGAGCGCCTCCAGGAACGGCATCGACTCGATGTCGCCGACGGTGCCGCCGACCTCGACCAGGACGACCTCCGCGCCGGCCGCCTCCGCGACCTCCCGGATCGTCCGCTTAATCTCGCCGGTGACGTGCGGGATGATCTGGACGGTGTTGCCGAGGTAGTCGCCGCGCCGCTCCTTCTCGATGACGGCCCGGTAGATCTTGCCCGTGGTGAGGTTGTGGCTGCCGGAGAGGCTCTGGCCCAGGAACCGCTCGTAGTTCCCCAGGTCGAGGTCCGCTTCCGTCCCGTCGTCCAGCACGAACACCTCGCCGTGCTGGTACGGGTTCATCGTGCCCGCGTCGACGTTCAGGTACGGGTCGATCTTGACGATCGTCACGGGGAGGCCGCGGGCCTTGAGGAGGCGGCCGAGCGAGGAGGTGGTGATCCCCTTGCCGAGCCCGGAGATCACGCCTCCGCTGACGACCAGGACCTTCACGGAGAACCCCGCGGCGCGTAGCGGGCCCCGCGCATAAAGACTTGCGCGGCGGCTAGGGCCCGGAGCGCCCGGCGGCCCCGCGCGACGCTAGCCGGGGACCCTTCGGCCCGACGGATCCCGGTGGAACCGGCCGAACTCCGTCTCCGAGAGGAGGCGATCGGCCGCGAACACCGGTCCGTCCGAGCAGACGTGGAACGGGCCGAGCGCGCAGGCGTCGCACATCCCCAGGGCGCACTTCATGTGCCGCTCCACCGAGCAGTGGGCCGGGACGCCGTGGGCCCGTGCGCTCCCCACGACCTTGAGCATCATCACCTCAGGGCCGCAGGTCCAGACGGCATCGAACGACCGCTCGGCCAGCAGGCGGTCGGCGGGCCCGGTGACGAACCCGCGCACGCCGGCCGAACCGTCGTCGGTCGCCTCGACGACCTCGGCGCCCATCGCGCGGAACCGGTCGCCGAACAGCAGCTCGGCGGCGGTGGTCGCCCCGAGCGCGACGGTGACGCGCGCCCCCCGGGCCACCGCGGCCTCGGCGGCCGGGGCGAGCACCGCCGCCCCGGAGCCGCCCGCGACCGCGAGCAGCCGGCGGGCGGAGAGGTCGAACCCCCGGCCGTACGGACCCCGGACCCCGATCGGCTGCCCGGCGTCCAGCCTGAGGATCCTCCGGCTCGTGTCCCCCATCGCCTTCACCGTCACCCCCCGGCTCGGCCCGTCGACGTACGAGAGCGACATCGGCAGCTCGTCGTCGCCCGGGACCCACACCATCACGAACTGGCCCGGCGCCGCGGCGGGACCGTACGGGAACCTCAGGGTGACCGTCGAGGGGGTCTCCACGACCCGCTCGGTGATCCGGACGACCGTTCGCACGGGCGCGACGAGCCGCTCGCGCTCTTAGCGGCTCGGCCGAGCGGCCGCGCCGCCCGGGTGCGCCGCCCCGACCGCGTCCGCGGCGCGCGCGATCCCGAGCTCGTCCAGAAGGCGGGCAAGGCCGTCCGCGAGCCGGCCGAACACCGAGATCCCGTCGAAGGCGATCGCCGTGCCGACCTCCAGCGCCGTCGCGCCGGCCATGAGGTACTCGAGGGCGTCCTCCGCGCGGGAGATCCCCCCGACGCCGACGATCGGCAGGCGGGTCCGCTCGTAGATCTGCCAGACGCAGGCGAGCCCGACCGGCTTGATCGCGGAGCCGCTCAGGCCGCCGAGGCCATGCGCCAGGACCGGCCGCCTCAGCCGGACGTCGATCGCGAGGGCGCGGACGGTGTTGATCGCGCTGACCGCCGCGGCGCCGCCCCGCTCCGCGGCCTCGGCGAGGCCGGCCGGGTCGGCCGAGTTCGGGGTGATCTTGGCGAGGACCGGCAGCCGCACCGCCCGCGACACCGCGCGGACGATCGCCTCCACCTCCTCCGGGGTGCCCCCGACCTCGGTCCCGTACCCTTCGGCGTGCGGACAGCTCAGGTTCAGCTCCAGCGCGAGGACCCCGGTGGCGGCCATCCGGCGGGCGAGCTCGGCGAACTCCTCCGGGGTGGCGCCGAAGATCGAGCCGATCACCGGCGCCCCCGCCGCCCGGGCCGCCGCGATCTCCGTGGGGTACTCGTCGATGCCGGGGTTCGGCAGCCCCATCGCGTTGAGCATCCCCCATCGGTCGTACGTCTCGATCGTCGGGTTCGGATAGCCGGCCCGGGGGACCGAGCCGATCGACTTCGTGATCACCCCGCCGGCGCCCGCGCTCCAGGCCCCTCCGAGGGAGACGCCGCTCTCGCCCCAGATGCCGGAGGCGAGCAGGAACGGGTTCCGCAGCTCGAGACCGGCGAGTCGGACCCCGAGCTCGGCCACGGCGGCCGAGGACGGGCGCGCGGCTTAAAGGGGCTCTCCCCGATGGCGCGGCCCGATGCACCTCGAGAAGCTTACCGAGGCGGCCCGCGGCGCGCTGGAGGGGGCGTTCCGCCGGGCGGCGGAGCTGCGGCAGCCGGGGGTCGAGCCGGACCACCTCCTGCTCGCGATCGCCGAGGACCCGGACGGGCCCGGGGCCCCAATCCTCGAGGCGGTCGGAGTCGACCTCGCACGCCTGCTCGAGCGGCTCCGGGCCCGCCTGGGCGAGCGGCCGACCGCCGACCACGTGGCCCCTACCGACCAGTACGTCTCGCGAGAGCTCGCGCAGGTGATCGACGCCGCCGAGGCGGAGGCGGGCCGACGGAAGGACCGCTATACGTCGATCGACCAGCTCCTGATCGGCCTCGCCTCGGTCGCCTCCCCCGCGCGCGAGCTGCTCGAGGAGCTGGGCGCCCGCCCGGCCGGGCTCCGGTCCGCGATCGAGCGCCTCCGGGGCGCCTCCCGACCCGTGGAGACCCGCACGGAGGAGGCGCAGTACCGGGCGCTCGAGAAGTACGGGCGGGACCTCACCGCCCTCGCTCGGGCACGGAAGCTCGACCCGGTGATCGGCCGGGACGAGGAGATCCGCCGGGTGCTCCAGATCCTCTCGCGCAGGACCAAGAACAACCCCGTCCTGATCGGCGACCCCGGGGTCGGCAAGACCGCGGTCGTCGAGGGCCTGAGCCAGCGGATCGCGGCCCGGGACGTTCCGGACGCGCTGCGCGACAAGCGGGTCATCGCGCTCGATCTCGGCGCGCTGCTCGCGGGAGCAAAGTTCCGCGGCGAGTTCGAGGAGCGGATCAAGGCGGTCCTCCAGGAGGTCGAGCGGTCGGAAGGGGCGGTGCTCCTGTTCGTCGACGAGCTGCACACCCTGGTCCACGCCGGCGCCACCGAGGGCGGGGCGCTCGACGCCTCCAACCTGCTCAAGCCGGCGCTCGCCCGCGGAACGCTCCACTGCATCGGGGCGACGACCACCCAGGAGTACCGACGGTACATCGAAAAGGACGCCGCGCTCGAGCGGCGGTTCCAGCCGGTCCCGGTCTCCGAGCCGTCGGTCGAGGACACCGTCTCGATCCTCCGCGGCCTCAAGGAGCGGTACGAGCTCCACCACGGGGTCCGCATCGCCGACGCCGCCCTCGTGGCCGCCGCCACCCTCTCCGCCCGGTACATCCCGGACCGGCACCTGCCGGACAAGGCGATCGACGCCGTCGACGAGGCGGCAAGCGGGGTCCGGCTCGCGCTCGACTCGCGGCCCCCCGAGCTCGACCAGCTGAGCCGGCGGACCCGCCAGCTCGAGATCGAGCGGACCGCGCTGGCGAAGGAGTCCGACCCGGCGAGCCGGGACCGCCTGAAGCAGCTCGACCGGGAGCTCGCCGGCCTGCGGGAACGGGAGACCGGGCTCCAGGCGCAATGGGAGCGGGAGCGGGCCCAGGTCGGCCGTCTCCGGGCGCTGCGCGCCGAGCTCGACGCCGCCCGCGCGGAGGAGGAGCGCGCGGAGCGGGCCGGCGACCTGGAGGCGGCGGCGCGGATGCGGTTCGGTCGCGTCCCCGAGCTCGAGAAGGAGCTCAAGGACCTCGCGAGCGCCCCGGCGGCCGAGGGAGGCCGGCCGGTCCTCCTGCGCGAGGAGGTCGGGGAGGAGGACGTAGCGCGGGTGATCGCGAAATGGAGCGGGGTCCCCGTGGAGCGGATGCTCGCCGGCGAGCGGGAGCGGCTCCGCGGGATGGAGGGGGAGCTCGAGGCGCGCGTGGTCGGCCAGCCCGAGGCGGTGCGCGCGGTGGCCAACGCGGTCCGTCGCTCCCGCTCCGGGATGTCCGACCCCCACCGTCCCATCGGGGTCTTCCTGTTCGTCGGCCCGACCGGGGTGGGGAAGACCGAGCTCGCGAAGGCGCTGGCCGCGTTCCTGTTCCACTCCGAGCGGGCCCTGGTGCGGATCGACATGAGCGAGTACATGGAGAAGCACACCGTCGCCCGCCTGGTCGGGGCGCCGCCGGGGTACGTCGGCTACGAGGAGGGCGGCCAGCTGACCGAGGCGGTCCGGAGCCGGCCGTACACGGTCGTGCTGTTCGACGAGATCGAGAAGGCGCACCCGGACGTCGTGAACGTGCTGTTGCAGCTAATGGACGACGGGCGGCTGACCGACGGGCAGGGCCGGACCGTGGACTTCCGCAACACGGTCGTGATCCTGACGAGCAACCTCGGCACGGAGGAGCTGGCCGCCGCGGCGGGCGACGCGGACCGGCGGGCGATCGTCGAGCGCGCCCTGCGGGGGCACTTCCGTCCGGAGTTCCTGAACCGGCTGGACGAGATCGTCCTCTTCCGCCCGCTCGGCGAGCGGGAGATCGCCGAGATCGTGGGGCTGCAGCTCGCGCAGGTCGGGGAACGCCTCCGCGACCGGAGGATCGCCCTCAAGGTCACCGACGCCGCCCGGAAGCTTCTCGCCGCCGAGGGGTTCGACCCGGACTTCGGCGCTCGGCCGCTCAAGCGCACCGTCCAGCGGAAGGTCGTAGATCCGCTCACGGAGCGGCTGCTCGCCGGGGAGGTCCCCGACGGCAGCACCGTCGAGGTCGGCGCGCGCGGAGGCGGGATCACGTTCGCGGTCGCCCCCGGCCGAACGAAGGGGTGACCGTGCCGGCGGCGGTGACGATCGCGGTCGTGGGCGCGCCGGCGCTCGCGCAGGAGCTCGGCAAGAAGGGGACCGTCTCGGACCTCACGCTGTACCACGAGGTCCACGACGCACGGGCGGTCACCGCAGTAGAGCCGACCGCCTTCCCCGAGAAGCTCGCGCCGCTGTTCCAAGCGCTCGCGATGGCCGACCACGCGCTCGTCGTCGTCGGCGAGCTGAGCCGCGCCGTCGCCGAGACGATCGCGGTCGTCGAGACCACCGAGCTCCCGGTCACCGTCGCCCGGGGTCCCTCGGTCGGCGAGGAGGAGCTCGCCCGGGCGCTGCGCGGGAGCCGGCTTGCGAGCGCGCGGCCGGTGCCGACCGACGGACCGAGCCTGCGCGCGGCGCTCGCGGAGGTGACCGCGCCCGCGGTCGCGGGACCGGTCGACGTCCCGATCGACCACGCGTTCCCGGTGAAGGGCGTGGGGCCGGTCGCGCTCGGGGTCGTGCGGCGGGGGACCGTCCGGGCGCACGACCGGCTCGTCCTCTACCCGACCGGCCGCGAGGTGGAGGTCCGGTCGATCCAGGTCCACGACGTCGACCGCAAGGAGGCGGCCTGTGGCGAGCGGGTCGGGATCGCCCTGCGCGGGGTCGAGGCGGAGGAGCTCGGACGCGGGCAGCGCCTCGCTCCCCCCGGCGCCCTCTCCGTCGCCCCGGAGCTGTCCGGGGGCGCGCTGGCCCGCTGCCGGTACTACAGGGGGGACGCGGGCGCCGGCGCCGCGGTGCACCTCGCGGTCGGGTTGCAGGTCGTGCCGGCTCGGCTGGGCGAGCTGTCCGACCGCGGCGTGACGCTAGCCGCCGACCGGCCGCTCGTCTACGCCCCCGGTGAGCCGGCGTTCGTGCTCGACCTCGGGGTCCCGGCCGGCCCGCGCCTCGTGGGGCGGACGACGCTCTCGGCTCCGCCGGCGGCCCGGTAGGGACGACCCCCCGGCCCGCGCGCGGCGGGGACCTCCGGGCCGCTCAGGCGAACATCGTGACGGACTCCTTGCGGAGCTCCTCCTCGCCGACGACCTTCTCGATCGCCCGCTCGAAGTCCGCCGTCGTCACGCTCTCCCGCTCCTCGCGGATCGCCCACATGCCGGCCTCGGTGCAGATCGCCCGGATGTCCGCCCCGGTCGATCCCTCGCACCGCCCCGCGAGCGCCTCGAAGTCGATCGCCTCGCGCAGCGCCATGCCGCGGCTGTGGATCTTGAAGATCTCCACCCGGCCGACGAACGTCGGCACCGGCACGTCGATGATCCGGTCGAACCGCCCCGGGCGCAGCAGCGCGTCGTCCAGGATGTCCGGCCGGTTGGTCGCCGCGATGATCTTGACGTTCGACAGCGGCTCGAAGCCGTCCATCTCCGCCAGGAGCTGCATCAGCGTGCGCTGGACCTCGCGGTCGCCGCTGGTGGCGACCTCCAGCCGCTTCGCTCCGATCGAGTCCACCTCGTCGATGAAGATGATCGTCGGCGCCTTCTCCCGGGCCAGCTGGAACAGCTCCCGGACCAGGCGAGCCCCCTCGCCGATGTACTTCTGGACCAGCTCGCTGCCGACGAGCCGGACGAACGTCGCGTTCGTGTGGTGCGCGACCGCCTTGGCGATCAGCGTCTTGCCGGTGCCGGGAGAGCCGATCAGCAGGACCCCCTTGGGAGGGTCGACCCCGACCTTGCGGTACAGCTCCGAGCGGAGCAGCGGGTACTCCACCGCCTCGCGGATCTCGCGGATCTGGTCGGAGAGCCCGCCAATCTGCTGGTAGGTCACCGACGGCTTGTCGACGATCTCGCTCGCCGTCACCAGCGGGTCCAGCGACGCCGGCAGGACCCCCATCACCGCCAGGGTCTGCTTGTTAAGCGCGACGCGGCTGCCGACGGTGATCTTCGCGTGCTCGACGGTCTCGGCGGCGTTGACCACGAAGTCCGGCCCGGTCGACGACTTGACGATCACGCGCCCGTCGGTGAGGACGTCCCGTACGCTGCCGACGATCAGCGGCGGATACCGGAGCCGGTCGAGCTCGGTCTTGAGGCGCTTGACCTCGCGCTGCAGGCGGAGGATCTCCGCCTCCATGTAGTGGCGCTCGCTCTCGACCCGCTTGATCGCCTCCGCGAGCTGGGTGTTCCGCAGCTCGAGGAAGTTGACGCGGTCGAACGTCTCGTGCTGCGCGCCGGCCGAAGCCTCCGGTTCGCTCATGATGTTCTGACGGTCCTGCCGGCGGAACGCGTCAGTCACTAGGCGAGGCCGCTTATAAGTACTCGACCGTCGGGCGAGGGCCGGGGAGCGGTGGACGGCCCGGTCGTCCGACGCGCGGCCGCGTTCGCCCCGTCGCACGTCACCGGTATCTTCGTGCCGGCCACCGGAGCGAGCGACCCTCGGGCCCGGGGCTCGCTGGGGGCGGGCTTGGTGCTGGACATCGGGGTCGTCGCAGACGCGACGTGGGTCCCCGGCCCGCGGACGACGGTGGAGGTCCGGGGCGCGGCCCCGTTCGGCTACGAGATCTCGGCCGAAGCGGCGCGGCACCTCCTCGGGCCGGCGCGCGGCCGGCTCTCGGTCCGAATCGACGGCGACCTTCCGGTCGCTCAGGGGTTCGGGACGAGCGCCGCGGGGGCCCTCGCGACCGCGCTCGCGGTCGCGGCCGCCCTGCGCCGACCCCGGGCGAGGGCGATCGAGATCGCCCATCTCGCCGACCTGTTCGGCGGAGGGGGACTCGGCGGGGTCGCGGCGATCTCGGGCGGCGGGGGGCTCGAGCTGCGCACCTCCCCCGGGATCCCGCCGTTCGGCGCGGTCGCCTGGCGGCGGTACGACGCCTCGCTGGCGCTCGGGGCGGTCGGTCGCCCGCTCTCCACGCGCGCGCTGCTCGCCGACCCCCGCTGGCAGCGCCGCTTCGGCGCGGGCGCCGCGCTCTTCCGCCGGCTCGCCGCCGAGCCGACCGAGGAGGGGTTCTGGTCTGCCTCGGAGAGGTTCACCGACACCGTCCGGCTCGCCTCCCCACGGCTCCGCGCGGTGCTCCGGGCCCTGCGGCGGCGCGGCGCGAGGGCCGCGCAGGCGATGCTCGGACAGAGCTACTTCGCGCGCCTGCCTCCGGGCCGGCGCGGTGACGAGCTCCGGCGCTGGGCGGCGCGGACCCGGGTCCCGCTCCGGGAGGTGAGGGTCGGGGAGCACGGCGCCGGCCCCCGCCGCGCCGCCCGCGCGGCGGGCGCAAGGGTTTTCAGCCGACCCCGGCCTCGGGCGCAGCCTCCATGACGCGCAAGCCGGCCCGGATGTACCGCAAGGTCGAGGGCCAGGTCTACACCCGGCAGGAGTACATGGGAGGGATCCCGACCTGCCGGATCACCCAGTTCGATACCGGCAACGTGCGCGGCGCGTTCCCCTGGTCGCTGACCCTCGGTACCGAGGAGGCCGCCCAGGTCCGCGACGTCGCGCTCGAGGCGGCGCGGGTCAGCGCGGTGCGGGTCCTCGAGAAGGCCGCGCCGAACGAGTTCCATCTCAAGGTCCGGCGGTTCCCGCATCAGATCCTGCGCGAGCACAAGATGGCGATGGGCGCCGGGGCCGACCGTATCTCGGACGGGATGCGCCGCGCCTTCGGCAAGGCGGTCGGCCACGCGGTCCGCGCCCCGATCGGAGCGGAGCTGCTGACCGTGTACACGACCGAAGCGCACCTCGCGGACGCGAAGGAAGCGCTGCGGAAGGCGTCCCACAAGCTGCCGGTGCCGACCCGCGTGATCGTCCGGCCTACGGCGAGCTAGACGGCCTCACGACCAGCACCGGGCACGCCGCGTGCGTCACGAGCGCGGTCGAGACGCTTCCGAGCAGCAGCCGCTTCGCCGCCGTGAGCCCCCGCGAGCCGACGACCAGGAGGTCCGGCCGGCGCTCGTCGATCTGGGCGAGGATCTCGTCGACGACCACCCCCTCCTCGCAGACCCCGCTCACCGCGGTGAGCCCGGCGGCCTTCGCCTCCTGGACCGCGGTGTCGACCAGCTCGCGGTAGCGGGGGGCCGCGCTCTCGGGGAGCGGGGCGGCGACGAGCGGGGCGTTCGGCGCGGCGTACACGGGGACGAGCGGGGCGACCGTGAGCACGAGCAGCTCGCTGCCGTACGTCTTTGCGAGCGCGATCGCCATCGCGACGGCGGCCTTCGCGCTCGCCGAGCCGTCGGTCGCGACCGCGATCCGCCGAAAGAGCTGCGCCGGCATCGCTCCCGGAAGCTCCGGGCAGCGTAAGGCCGTTGCGTGGGCCGCGCTCGACCCCCGCCAGTCCGCGCACGGTTTATTATCGAGGACGGGCGTGGAACCGGCGGCGATCCCCGTGCCGGTCTGCAGCAACTGCGGCGCAAGCGACTTCGTCTGGGCGGACAACCTGAAGACCGGCACGATCGGTCGCGGAACGCTGTCGCTCCGCTCCGGCGGCGAGCTGGCGCTCGGCACGCGGGTCTGCCGCGGGTGCGGCCACGCCGACCTCTTCCTCAAGGACATGAACGTGCTCCGGCAGCCTCATACCTGGCGGCCGGGGGAGTTCGTCCCGATCCCTTCGCGGCCGGCGCCGGCCCCCGCCCCGGCGGCCGCGCCCGCCCCGATCGTCCCCGCTAGCCCTCCGCCTCCTCCGCCGGCCCCGTCGGCGCCCGCGCTCGAGCCGGCCCCGGCGCCCGTCGTCGCGCCCGCGCCGGAGGAGGGGACGGACCCGGCCCCCGCGAGCCCGTCCTCCGAAGGACCGAAATCCGACGCGCCGAAGCGGGGCGGTCGGAGAAGGTCCGCCAAGGGGCGGTCGGCCACCCCCTCCGTGATCCACGACTGAGCGGTCCCTCCGCTCCGGTTCGGGGGGCCCCTACGACGGCCCCGCGCGAAGGTAGCGGGGCATGGATTTGAACCATGGATCTACGGGTTATGAGCCCGTCGGGATTTCAGGACGGCCGGCACCGCCGGCCGCTTTCCTGACTACCCTACCCCGCTGCGGAGGCGGCCATGGAGGCTTGCGTATAAGACTGTGGAGGGTCGGCCGCTCTCTCGCCGGGCCGGCAGCGCCCCGGGGCGCTACTCCGGGCGGTGCGTCGCCTCGTACTTGCGCCGGCACGCCACCGAGCAGAAGTACACCGGCGCGCCCCCGTAGCTCCCCGTCGCGGCCGCGCGCTCCGGGTCCACCTTCATCCCACACACCGGGTCGATCGCCTGCGCCATCTGCGTGCCCGGCGCCCGTGTGCCGGACCGAAGATGACCCCTTCGGTAGGCCGCACGGCCGACGGCGCGCTCTTCCGGATCCGCGCGCGGACGCCGGCGCACCCCCCGCGCCCGGTGCCGGCGTCCTCCCCGCGACGACCCGTTCGGGGGAACGGCCGGCCGAGGGCCCGGGTAGGGGCAGCCGCGGGAGGGGTTCGAACCCTCGACCTGCTCCTTACCAAGGAGCCGCTCTGCCAGCTGAGCCACCGCGGCGCGCTACGGCCGCTGCGGCGCTGCCCGCTTAATGCCCTTTCCGTCGGCGGGGGCGGGGCGCTCGGACTCCCACGGGAACCCGACGCTCTCCTCGGCCCACCGCTCCCGGCCGAGCGGGGGGAGCGGCTTCTTCTCGAGGAACGCCGCCATGGCGCGGCGCTGCCCCTCGCTGCCGAAGAGCCGGCACCAGAGCTCGAGCTCGAAGGCGAGTCCCGGCTCGACCCCGGGGTCGATCGCGGCGAGCACCGCCGCCTTCGCGGCCGCGAGGGCCAGCGGCGGCTTCGCGGCGAGCTCCTCGGCGAGCGCGAGGGCCGTCGGGAGGAGCTCCGCCCGGGGCACCACGCGCTCGACCAGGCCCGCCGCCTCCGCCTCGCGCGCCCCGTACGTCCTCCCGGTGAGGATCCACCGGCGGGCCCGCGCGGCGCCGATGCGCCGGGGGAGACGACGGGTCCCTCCCCAGCCGGGCATGACCCCGAGGTTGATCTCCGGCTGGCCGAACTGGGCGTCCTCGCTCGCGACCAGGAAGTCGCAGGCGAGCGCCAGCTCCAGGCCGCCGCCGAGGCAAACGCCGTGCACCGCGGCGATGACCGGGAGCGGGGTCCGCTCAATCTGGCGCGTGAGGGCCTGCCCCCGGGCGCCGTGGACCCGCGCTCCCGCAGGGTCCAGTTCGCGCATCTCCCGGATGTCCGCCCCGGCCGCGAACGCCCGCTCCGCGGACCCGGCGAGGACGATCGCCCGCACGGCGGGGTCCTCGGCGCTCGCGGCGACCGCCGAGGAGAGCGCGAGCAGCACCGGCGCGGACAGGACGTTCACCGGCGGATGGTGGATCGTCAGCAGCGCCGTCGTCCCCCGGCGCTCGGAAACGACCGGACCGGCGGGCGACGGCTCCGGGACCATCGGCTCGAGGAGCCGGCGGCGCTCTTAATCTCCCCGCCGCCTCCGCCCCCCGATGCGCGCGCGGCGGGCGGCCCGGCCGAGCCCGGCTCCGGCGGGAGCGGAGCAGCGATGACCGCCGAGCGCACGCTCCTCTCTACCTGGCAGGGGACCTACCTCCTCGAGGGGTCCCGGGTGCTCCGTTCCGAGGCCGCGCCCTCCGACCCCGACGCGCTGGCCGAGCGGATCCGGCTCCGGCTCGTCGGCGCGCTCACCCCCGAGGAGGAGACGCTGCTTCGGGACCGCGGCACGGAGCCGTGGAGGAGCCGGGACCGACGGCTCGCGCGGGCCGGGGTCCTCTACGACCCCCGCGCCCGGGGCGGGGTCGAACCGTCCGGCGCCTCCGAGGCGCACCGGGAGGCGCTCCTCCGGGAGGCCGAGAGGGGGCTCCGCGCCTCGTGGGACCCGAGCGTGCACGTCGAGGAGGCGGTCCGCTCGCTCCGGGACCTCGACCGCGCGGCGAACCTGCTCGGCGAGCGGCTCGCGAGCTGGGCGTCGACCGACGCCCCGGAGCTGGAGGGGGTGGACGCGCCGGCCGCCGCCCGCCGCCTGCTCGAGCGGTCCGAGCCGACGCCGCTCGGGCCCGAGGACCCCGCGGTCGACCGCGCGCGG